>NZ_JACLCU010000008.1:0-246927 GCF_014218905.1 Chryseobacterium sp. C3
GCCTGGGAAACGCTTCAAACGTTTGGTGAAAATCGAGGTTTAAAAATGGGAATGATTGCTGTTTTGCACACTTGGGGGCAGAATCTGAGCCTTCATCCGCATTTGCACTGCATTGTTCCGGGCGGTGGAGTGGATGAAAGCGGAGCTTGGAAAAATCTACGTTCAGACGGCAAATTTTTGTTTCCGGTAAAGGCTTTGAGTAAAGTTTTCAGGGCTAAATTTTGTGAGAAATTAAAAGATAAAAACTTTGAAGAGTATACCAAAATCAGGCAAAATCTGTGGGAAAAGTCTTGGGTTGTTTACGCCAAAAAGCCTTTTGGAAGCCCAAAATCTGTGGTAGAATATTTGGGCAGATACACGCATAAAATCGCCATCAGCAACCAGAGAATCAGGAAAATTGACGCGGAAACGGTAACTTTTTCTTACAAAGATTACCGCCAAAAAGGCATCAAAAAGCAGATGGTTTTGAGCCATGAAGAGTTTATCCGCCGTTTTGTGATGCATATTTTACCGAAAAGATTTGTAAAAATCCGTCATTATGGTTTTTTGAGCAGCACCTGGAAGCGTATCAAACTTAAAAATCTACAACAAAATTTAGGCATCCAGCCCAAAGAAAAGCTTCCGCCAAAAGCTTTTCAGCCGAAATGTACGTGTTGTAAAGATGGAAATCTTGTGACGATTGCCACGTTCGATCTACGAGGTCCGCCAAGTTGGTTTTTGGAGATGAGCCGAAATTTACCTGCTCCTAAATCTGCATTTTAGCGGATTTGGGTAAGGGAAATGTTAACCTAACGTGAAGGAAAGCACGATAAAACCAAGAAAAACTCGCCAAAATCACCCACAAAAAAAGAGACTCTTCTCAAAGTCTCTTGTATCTCTAAAAATCTTTTGTCGATAAACCCATAGTGTGGGAAAATACCCAACCAAAAGCTGCCGAAGGTTCCGTTCAACAGGGTTTTCATTGTTCGTGCTGCGCACGCAACGAAAACTTAGCTATTATGTGAAGGAATTTTTAGTATCTTTGTATTCAAATAATTCACATTTTATGTATTTCAGCAAGCCTTGGTAATTAAAAATTAAAGTAAATTATTAAATCGTCTTTTTGAGACGGTTGCTATTTGGTACGTTAATTTTTAATTTAAAATAAGGTAATAATGAAAAATATAAAACCCTTAACTTTTCCGTTTAATTCGGAAAATAATACATCCATAAAACAAAGTCTTTTTCGATTTCGAGAATATTTTGATTCTTCTACAATTGTTGGTTTAGGCGAAAACTCACATTTCATAAAAGAGTTTTTTACATTCAGGCATCAAGTTATTGAGTTTTTAGTAACTGAATGTGATTTTGACACCTTGGCATTTGAGTTTGGTTTTTCTGAAGGATTAGAAGTTGATAAGTGGATAAAATCACAAATTCCATTCGACGATTTGGATAAGTTACTGTCACACTTTTATTATCCAAATGAGTTTAAAGATACTTTGCTATGGCTTCGTCGGTATAATCAAGACAATAATAATCAAATTACCTTTTTAGGTGTGGATATTCCTAAAAATGGAGGTTCTTATTTTCCAAACTTTCGTATTGTATCTGATTATTTGCAAAGACTTTCAATCGTTTCTTCTGATGTCTTACAGAAGATTTTAAATCTTGCTGAGAAATTTGATTTCTATTCGACTTCTCAGCTTGCGTTAAATTTATCGCTTTTTGATGAAGCTGAACATAATGAATTAAAAGCATTGCTATTAAAAGTTTACATTCGTTTGATTACTCTTCAACCAAAATTAGAAAGTTTAGAATTTCAATCGATAGTTCATCAAGTTAAAGGCTTGATTTATATGAATTATAATGCTGATGCTATGGAAAGTTTCATTACTGAAAGGGGAATTGAAGGAGATATGGGAGCAAAAGACCAGTATATGGCAGAAAGCATTGATTGGTTTTTGAAAAATTCACTTGGTAAAAAGATTATTTTGGTTGCCCACAATGCTCACATTCAAAAAACTCCGGTAGATTTTGATGGATTTATTAGTTGTTATCCAATGGGGCAAAGACTTTCGATGACTTTTGGAGAAAAATATAAAGCATTTGCAATAACTAATCTACGTGGAGAAACTGCGGCATTGTATCCTGATAATGATTATCAATTTGGCTTTAGGGTTGATAAATTTCCACTTGATTTTCCAGAGTCGGATTCTGTTGAATTTATTATGCAAGAATTTGGAGGAAAAGAATGCTGTTTACTAATGAACAGAAGTACGGAATTAAAAAATTGTAATAAGATTCGATTTGATTCGATGTGCCTAAAAACTGAAATAGAAGAAGCTTTTGACGGAATTTTTCTAATAGAAAAATCAACTGTTTCAGAAGTAGTGGATTGAGAATTTATAAATTTAATTTCGAAACGGCACTTTCTTTTTGGAGGTGCCGTTTTATTCTTTCACATAACGGTTTGGCGCTTGGCGCAGTGGCGGATTTTGGAGCACAAAACTGTCAATACACCACAAAAGTTGATGCGAGGTAGAATGTTCAATTAACCACGTCACCCGCCATTGAGCCAAACGCCTGTTACCTGCTGGCATTCTTTTAAATTATATTCAAGTCTTTAAATACTTTTTTGGTAATTTCTTTTCTGCAACTTCCGAAATCAGACCTTTTCATTTTTCTGTCTTGTAAAAGTCTTGTTGCAAAAATATAAGTCCCATTTTTGGTCTCAATGTACCCTGTCCACCAACCTGTATTGATGTTATTTTCCCTTGTCCAACCTGTCTTAGCCCTTATAGTATATTCTTCATTTTGTTCCGTAATCATTACGTTTTTAACAATGTCAATATTTCGCTTAGAAAAGGGTAATTTTTCTTCATAAAAAGATTTTACAAATTCGACCTGATTTTTAGGCGAAATTGCAAAGTCTCCAAAATTCCAAAAATCGGCTTCAGTTTGGGATAAATTATTGTTTCCATACTTGCTCTCTGCGAGGTGTTTTCTATAGGTATCTTTTCCGATTTTCTTTGCAAGTTCTACAAAAACCCAACCTGCTGATAATTCAAAGGCTTCTTTGACTGGCATATCGTGATAAATTTCGGGTCTATAACCATACTTAACTGTATCTGTACTACCAACCCATTTTATTATTTCGTTTTCATCTTTGATAGTATTAGTTTCAAGAGCAATCAATAAATTTATAATCTTGAATGTAGATGCTGGAAGCGTTTCAATTTCTAATCCAACTGTGTCCGATACAATCCATTTATCATTTCTAATGTCATAAATAGCAATTGTGCCTTCAACTCCGCAACTGTCAAAATAATTTTGGAAGTCGCCCCGTATATTTATGTCGTTCTTAGCCAAAATATTTGATTTTCCATCTGCTTGTCTGTTAGACGAACATCCATAAATAAGGAAAAGTGTTACAATAAAAGAAAATAAACTTTTTGATTTCATTAGTTTCTTGAATTTACGGTTTGGTTTTTTATGCTTGCAGGTAACGTTTGGCAAATTGGCGATGGAGCCGACTTTTAGCACAAATGTTGAATAGAATTACTAATCTTCAACATTGCACAAAAGTTCAATAGAAGTACTTCACCGGCTCTATTGCCAATTTGTTTGTTATGTGCCGTTTTATTCCATTTTATACATTTAACAATTGCTGAAACGTAAAGTCGGGTTTAAACATTTCAATTTCGTTTTGAGTTGATTCTTCTTGTGCTTCTTTGCCATAGATAAACATTTGCTGTTCATAATTTTTAACAGCCTCTTCAATGCTATTAAATTTTCCATCGGCTAGATTATCAGACAATATCAAGGCATCCACCAACCCACTATTTACTCCCTGCCCTGCAAAAGGCGGCATCAAATGTGCGGCATCCCCAATCATTGTTATGGGTAATGGGCGCTTGCTTTTCCAAGGCTTTTCTAAAGGAAATATCCGTGTAGCCAATCCTACAAATGACAACGTCGTATGAATCAATTCTTTGTAGCGTTCGTCCCAATCGGAAAATTCTTTCAGAAGAAAATCAACGACACTATTTCTGTTTTGAAAATCTACCTGCGTTTGGTTTTTCCATTCATCAGGTGTTTTAAAACTTATTCCAAAATGCAATGCACCATTATTATTGGGGTTAGCAAATAATAAATTACCTTGGTGAGATGCCATTAGCCGGTTTCCATTGCATAGCTGAAAAAATCCAGGACAGTTTATCTCTGGTTGATGAATATCGGCTTGTATATTGAAAGTACCTGTTTCTTCAACTTCCGTGTCGGTAACAAATTTTCTTACCTTGGACATCCCGCCATTGGCAAGAATAACCAAATCTGCTGTTTCACTCGGTTTATTCTCAAAAGTTAGTGTCCACTTCTTCTTACCAGGTTCAAGCATAACAAGTTTTCTATCCCAAATAACCGTGTCGTTTTCTAAACTATTCAACAAGATAGCCCTTAAGTCATTTCTGTTTATTTCAGGATTGTCAAATCGATTTTCGGGCTTTACATTTTTTGTGGATAAAATATTGCCTTTTTCATCAGCAATATTTACACCCATTGGTAAGGCTAAGTCATAATAAGTTTGTAACAATCCCGCTTTTTTCATTGCTTCCTGACCTGAACCTTTGTGTAGGTCAAGGGTTCCACCAAAAATTCTTGCCTCTCGGTCGTTGTCTCTTTCGTAAACTGAAACGTCTATGCCGTTTTGCTGTAATAATTTTGCCATAGTCAGTCCAACGGGTCCACCACCAATTATTGCAACGTTCTTATCACTAAGTAAATTCATTTGTTTGTCTGTATCTATTCGCATTGTCATTCAAAAATGGCACATAACGTTTTGCAGCTACCCGAAGGTGGCGATTTCGAAGCGGTTCACTGTCAACCAAGCACAAACTTTGATAGATGCACAAAGCTTGATTTAACCACTGAACCGCCACTTTTGGGTAGGTGCTGTTACCTGCTGGCATTCTTTTAAATTATATTCAAGTCTTTAAATACTTTTTTGGTGATTTCTTTTCTGCAATTACCGAAATCTGACCTATTCATTTTTCTATTTTGAAGAATTCTTGTTGCAAAAATATAAGTCCCCTTTTTGGCTTCAACATACCCTGTCCACCATCCTGTATTGGTATTGTTTTCTCTTGTCCAACCTGTCTTAGCTCTTATAGTATAGTCGTCTGTTTGCTCTGTAATCATTACATTTTTCACGATGTCAGTATTACGCTTAGAAAAGGGAAGTTTTTCTTCATATAAAGATTTTAGAAATTCAACCTGATTTTTAGGTGAAATTCCAAAGTTTCCAAAATTCCAAAAATCGGCTTCTGTTTGAGACAAATTATTGTTCCCATACTTGCTCTCAGTTAGGTATTTTTTGTAAGTATCCTTTCCAATTTTCTTTGCAAGTTCAACAAAAACCCAACCTGCTGATGATTCAAAAGCTTCTTTAACTGGCATATCGTGATAAATCTCAGGTCTGTACCCATATTTAATTGTATCTGTACTTCCGACCCATTTAACTATTTCGTTTTCATCTTTGATTGTATTAGTTTCAAGGGCAATCAATAAATTTATAATCTTGAATGTAGAAGCTGGAAGCGTTTCAATCTCTATTCCAACCGTGTCTGATACAATCCATTTTTGACCTTCTACGTCATAAATAGCTATTGAGCCATCAACTCCACAACTGTCAAAGTAGCCTTTGAAGTCGTTCCGTACAGTCATATCGTTTAGATGTAAATTATTTGATTTTTTGTCTGCTTCTTTACTTGACGAACATCCGTTAATAAAAGATAGTATTGCAATAAAAAAGATTAGATTTCTTGATTTCATTTTTTGTTTGACGGTTTTGTTTTATGCTTGCAGGTAACGGAAAAAGTATTTGTGCAGTGCGGGCTACTGCAAACCGAAAGTGGAAATGCAAACCGCCCGAGCAAAATGCTTTTTCAGATTTCTAAATTACTAAAAAAAAGAAATATGAAAAGCATTTTTGCGGATTTTGTTAACTGAATTCTCAAAGAATCTATTCACACCCGCATTGCACAAATACTATGTTATCTGCTGTCTCTTTATTTTCCTGATTTAATAATTGGCGTTAGTTGCTCTTTGAATTTGTCAAATTCTTCTTTTGTTATGATTTCCAGATCAAGTTCTTCTTTTTTCTTTTTAAGTAGTTCGACTGCTTCTTCACGGGTCATTGGTCGATTACTATGCAAAGGTTTAATTTCTCCTTTTTGAATCGCATTATCAACCATCGTTATCGTTATATATTCATCAATGATTGTGAATTTTGTATTCGGCAGTGGTTTTACGTAAAAGAAAACATAATTTTGAAGTCCCATACTTCCTTTATTAAACTGAATTTTTTCAATTTTTACTTTGTAATCTTGATATTCTTCTTCAACATAACGCATTCCTTTTAATAATGCTCCTGCTGGTTTACCATAAAAAATGTAGTTAAAGTTTCTTTTTTTACTAAATGCAGAACTGCTTTCTCCAGTTGGATTTCCTAAAACTAAAGTATCGCCAACTTTGTAAGAATTTTTGTCAGAAGCAACATACACATTTATGTCCATTCCCATTTTGAAATTCTTACCTTCTTCTTTACTTTCCATTTTTTTGTAAGTCAAAGTATCAATTTTTTCAAGTTTTTGTGCCGTAATTATTGAAGAAGTTAGTAAAGCAAATAATAAAAAATAAATTTTTGTTTTCATATAGTATTGATATTTAAATTTTTAGCGGTATTTTAATGAGATAGCAGATAACGGTCTCGGCTATGAGTAGTTGCGTGGTTTAGCACGAAACTTTGCAAATACACACCAAACTGAAAATCCGCGAGGATTTTCAGAAGTAGGTGAGAACAAGCAATTACTTATAGCCATTGTTGGCGGTTCGGGTTTTCTCAATCTTATTAATGTCAAAAATTTTCATTCATTTACGATAAGAGTAATGTCAAGTATCATCATTGTCGCAGGTCCGTCTGGTGTAATTATATTTTGAACTTTACGAAAGCCTACTTTTTCATAACAATTAACTGCTCTATGATTATCAGGTCTTGGGTCAACCCGTACTTCTGTAATGTTAATTTGTTTTGTCAGAAAATGAATAAATTGAGTTATCATCAGCGTTCCATAACCTTTACCTAATAATTTGTTGTCAGCAATAAATTGGTCAATTCCAATGACACCTTGTCCAGGTTCATCTGGCCACCAATTTGGGTCGCCCTCCGATGCATAGTAATATTGAATATATCCAAAAGGTTTTTTATCAAGATAGATTATATAGGGTCTTGCGGAATCATTACCTAAAATTCTTGGTAGATATTTATCCCGAACCTTCTCAAGTGTTATTTCTTCTGAATTCCACCATTCTTGTAAGTGTGGATAGTTAAGCCACTTTGTTAATATTGGCAGTTGTGTTTCATTTAGTGGTTTGAATTCGAAGGTTATTTCTTTCACATTTATGATATATTAAATATTTATTCCGACCAGAAAGTTTTTGTTGTCCTTACCTGACCGCTAACGGTTTGCAGCTATACGCAGGCAGGGATTTTACCACTGAAATTCCTACGAAGAACCGAGTTTCAAATCTACGAAAAACTGTCATACAAAGCACTAAACCCCTGCTTGCGTATAGGTGCTGTTAGCGGTTCGTTGTTTTTTATCGTCAAAGTTATTCGTCATTTAGTGAGTTAATTCCTTGTTCTTTAAGTTTTGCTAATGCGTCTTTCATTGCTTTAACTTGTTCTGGTGGGTGTCCTTGCCAATTGGTAACTTCACCAACTATTTTAAACGGACTTGTTGAACGATAAGATTTTGTTGGGTTGCCTGGAAACTTTTTGTCCGTCAAGTCAGGGTCGTCTTCAATTGGTCCTGTTGGTTCAACTAGATAAATTCTTTCTCGTTCTTCACCAAATGCAAGTTCAGCACCCCAAATTGCAGCGTCCAATGTCGCGGAAAGGAAAATATATTTTGCATTTTTTCTTTGTCCGTAATTAGAGTTGAAACCAACTTCGATAAACTCACCAACTTTCAAGTCAGACCTTGTCCCGTGAAAATATGTCTGTGCGAAAGGTGTCGCGCCGTGTCCGTTTGATTTTTGGTTGCTGTTAGTTTTTTCCATTGTCAAAATTTATTTTTAGATGTTTCTATGTCTGTTTATTGTCCCGGTGTTGCTGTTTCACGTATTTCTACACATGTATTTTGTCCGTTTAAGATTGGACATTTCTTTGCAATTTTTGTCGCTTCGTCAATGTTTTTTGCTAATACAATGATGTAACCCGCAATGGAATTGTTGTCGGCAATGTGTGGCGTTTCAACTACTTCGTTGTTTGGTTTTAGAACTCGTCCTTGTCGTGAAAAATGGTTTCCACCGTCTGCAAGTTGGTCATTGTCGGCTATTTCGTTTATCCAACTTATCCATTGTTGCATATAGGTTTCCATTTGCTTTGGCGTTGGTTGTGCTTCTGCGTTTGTGATGTCCATTCGGAACAGTAATACAAATTCTTTCATTTTATTTTAGTTATCAGTCTGTTTAGTCAAAATTGTTTTAGCGTTTGCCTTTTTGTTGTTTTCAATCACTCTAAATTTTACAATTCTTTCAATCAATTTGTATGGAATTGGTTTGTCAAGCGGAAACTGGACCGAACCTTTTCCTTGTTTATATTTTGAAAGTTCGTCTTGAAATTCGCTATGTCCTGAAGGTGTTGCGTAAAACCCAATATGATTTTTGAAAGCTGCAAAATAGACCAATGGTTTTTTGTTGAGTTTATATGCTGGCATTCCGTAAGCAAAAAGTTCGTCTGCGTTAGGTGCGTTGTCATTTATTAACTTCCTAATGTTTTGCAAAGTTTCCTGAACGTTATCGGGAAACTGCTTTATGTATGCTTCAATTTCATTCATAATTATCTCAATGCTGTGTCGTCCGTTACAATGACCGCTAACGTGCCGCGTATTGGCGATGGGCGGGATTTTTAGCACTGAACTTTAATCGAAGAACAGAAGTTGAATTTTGCACTTCCGTTGATACGAAGCCGTTCAGCCCGCCTATTGCCAATACGATGTTGTACGACGTAGTTATGTTTTGGGTTTTAGTCCAGCTAAATATTTTCGTATGTCATTTTCTAATTTATCCGGGTATTTGTACTCTAATTTTTTTGACAATTCAGTTCCTATTTCTGAAACTAAATCAGTCATTGAAAATAGAGCAGTCCAATTTTCCTTTATATCGCTCCCTGAAAATGTTTGTTCTGTTTTAGCCCACATTTCCTGGTTAAGATACTTTTTGAAAAGTCGTCCATATTTATTGGTCGTTATGTTCCAATTGTGTTCACTTGCAATGTGCCATTCAATTAAAGGAATTAGATATTCTGTGCGAATAACGGTTTCCGACATAAATTTCGCATAGAATATTTCATCTCTCACAAGACACTTTGCCACGTAAGTTGTGTCCCACCAAAAATCGTTTATTAGATTTTGAAACTCTTTTTCAGACGGTTTTTTGATAATGGAAATTTGATAAGTTGGTTTCAGCATTTGCTTTGTAATACCATCTTTATCAATTAAAATTTTATAACCAATATCCCAATCTTCTGGTAATTCTTTCTCTTGCGTTTCCTTTATAAATTTTGATTTGCTGTAAAGTTTAAAATCTACTTTCACACCGTCTTCATAAAGTAGCATTTTCATTGCGTGTTTATGGTTAAAACAACTTTCGTCTTCTTCAATCATAGCAATTGGATTTCCGAATTTAAGCGTCCAGCTTTTGTCTGAAATGTAATTTGTATTATCCTCAAAAACAAATTCAATGTCTAAATCACTAAATTCGTCAACAAGTGCTAAAGGATTTACAAGTGAACTTGTCAGAAGAAGAACTCTTACATCTTCGTTTTTCTCCGACCATTCTATAATTGTTCTTAACTTTTCTTCTCTGACTTTCATTTTGTTTGGTTCGGTTTTACTATGTCGTACAACGTTTTGCGGCTTTGCGAAGGAGCGGATTAGAAAGACTAAACTTTCAATTTTGAACTAACTTAAGCAAAACCATTTTTTCTATTTGCTAATTTACATTTTAAAAGCAAATAAAAAATGGTTTTGCGGATTAAATGCACAAACCTTGAATTAACCACTTAACCCGCTCTTTTGCAAAACCGATGTTGGCGGTAGTTTTTTTATCTTATTTTGTGTAGGATTTCTTTCAGTTTGGGTTCAATATTTAGTTCATCAAATAGTTTTTCCGATAAATTTAATGAGTTCTCAAAAGCCAAAATGATGTTTTTGGGATTTAAATCTGATGTTACTTTTTTATACGCTGAATACCAAATCGTGTCAATGTCCTTTTCGAGACTTTTAGTCGGACTTTCCCAATGTTGCGTTTTGCTTGTTCTTGCTCTTATAAGCCAAAGCAAGTATTTCTGCACATTTGATAAACTGTGATGAGCGTGAGCAAATTCTTCTCGTTTAATCAAGTTGCTTGTTGTCAGTACAACATTCAGTAATGATTGGCTTAACCACAAAATATTTTCATTTGTTATTCTTTCAGGCGATTTCGTTTTGATTTGATTAAGCGTTTTCCTTAAAAGTCCATCTTTGTCGGTTAGGTTCATTTGGTCAAAATCGCTAAATTCAACAATTCCGTCCCAAGATTTGATAATTTCAATTTCCTCCGTTTTTAAAAAATGGAATTCTCCTCTGACCATATTCTCGAAAATAGCAACTTCACTTCCATATTCGTTTGTAAAATATAAAGCCAAAGGATGAATTTGATTTACCCATTTTTCTGTCGAGAAATTTTCTTTATTTTTCAAGAAGATGTAAAATTCGATGTCAGAATATTTGTCTCCTTCGTTTTTGGTAAATGAACCATACATAAAAACGGCGGAAACATTTTCGTCTTGTTGAGCTATATATTTTGTTTTGTCAATCATTTGTAACTGTGTCATTTTTCTAATTTTTAAATGTTGATAATAGAAATTTTCACTACTTTTCGAAAGCAATGAAAAAGTTTTACGTTGTTTATTTTGGACAGTTACTTATAGCTTCATCGGATTATACTTTTTTATGTTCAACATTCTGTTTGGTAAAATTACCGCCAACGGAAAAAGTATTTGCGAAGGGCGGGCTAAATTGGACGAAAAGTTCAATTTCGACCGAACAAAGCAAATTGCTTTTTCAGATTGTTAAATTACAAAAAAATACAATATGAAAAGCAAGTTGCGACTAAATACATCGGGTTTTTCTATTATATATTCAACCCCGCCTTTTGCAAATACTATGTTATACGAGGTTGCAACTTTTCCATTCATTTTTAGTAATTTGAAATAGATCCATTTTTTTGTTACTATATTCTATTTTTCTATTAAAATTCATTCCATTTTTAAACGCAACATTTTTAGAGTTTTCGTTTTCAGGAATTATTATTGAAACTAATCTTTCGTGAAAATTATTTTCAAAAGCAAAATCTCTGCATTTTTTTGCACTTTCAATTGCAAAACCTTGCATTCTATATTGTGGAAGAATTGAATATGCAATTTCAAGTTCAAATTGATTTTCAACTTCTCTAACTAAAAGTCCACATTGTCCAACTAATTCATCATTTTCTTTTGAAATCAAAACATTTTGTCCTCCCAAATCATTTTCATAACGATTGAAAGTCCATTCAAACCATTTTTCGCATCGTTCAGTTGGTGTTTTATATTCGTCCATTCCGAGCATTTTGGTTACATAATCGTCTTTAAATAACTCAATCCACTTTTCAAAATCAGAATGTTCTAATTTTCTGAATTTTAATCTTTCTGTTTCTTGATTTGTTAATAAATATTTCATTGAATTTTTGTAAAGTCTTTCTGTTACGCTGTTTTATGCAATCTCGTATAACACTCAAATATATGAATATTTATGAATCAAGCATCATAAAATCCTAATTTTTTTTGAATCTTTATTAAGTATTTGTATATTAATATTTTATAGCTATATTTGGATTGCGTATTTTAAATTATTGGCGGCGGATAACATCCAACGCCATCTGATTTTAGCTTTTTTTAATATATAAAAAATACGCAGTGGTGGTATGGATTTTTCAGACAAAAGATTTCAGTTTTCCTCCGGAACTCACAACGGCTCCAACGTTATTTGGGTGCAGTTTGAAAAAGACCGGCAGCTCATTTCCTTTCTGCGCGAACACACAAAAGCACGGTGGTCCGCCTCACAAAAAAAATGGTATGTTACCGATAACAGGCACTACCGCAAACTTTTTGGGCTGCCCGAGAAAATAACCGGCAAGGCAGTACTCTCCAAAATTCACCTTGTCAATTTGCCGGAGTTCCAGCGTTTCCAGGAACATCTCCTGCTGAAGCGGTACAGTCAAAATACCTTACGCACTTACAGCATAGAATTTGCACAGTTGCTCTACATCCTAAAAAGTTATCCCGTGCAGGAGCTTTCTCCCGAACGTTTGCGGTCTTATTTCCTCTACTGCCACGAAAAACTGAAACTCTCGGAAAGCGAAATCCACAGCCGCATGAATGCCGTAAAGTTTTATTTTGAGCAAGTGCTCCACCGCCAAAAAATGTTTTTCGACATTCCGCGCCCAAAGAAAAAACTGCTCCTTCCCAAAATGCTCAGCAAAGCTGAAATCAAGAAAATAATAGCTGCCACTGAAAATCCCAAACATTCACTTGTTCTGAAAATATGTTACGGCATGGGGCTCCGTGTGAGTGAAGTGGTAGCGTTAAAACTTTCCGATATCGACAGTGCGGAAATGCTGGTGCGCATCGAACAGGGGAAAGGTAAAAAAGACCGCATCGCCGTACTTCCCCAAAGCTTACTGCCCGAATTGCGGGAATATTACCTGAGCTACCGCCCAAAGGTTTACCTTTTCGAGGGTAAAGAAGGCGGGGCATATTCTGTACGGTCTGCGCAGGCGGTTTTTAGGAAGGCGATGGAAAAGGCAGGCATTCGCAAGAAAGTCGGTATTCACGGATTGCGCCACAGTTTTGCCACGCACTTAATGGAAACAGGAACCGATATCCGCTTTATTCAGGAGCTCCTTGGGCATAATTCCATTAAAACCACCCAAATCTACACGCATGTGACAGACCTTTCAAAGTCCAGGATAAAAAGCCCGCTGGATTCTTTATAATTTTTTTCTACAACGGCTGGTCTTTCCTGTTTAAAAGTGTTTCTCCATTTTGATATTTGCTCTTTCGTAAACTCCACTTTCCAGTTCAACTTCTTCAAACCCATATTTTCTAAATAAATGAATAGCCGATTGCAACGTTGTGTTTGAGTATAAAATAAGTATCGTTATTTGTTTTTGTTTGGCAATATTTAAGCAATGTTCAATCAATATTGTCCCAATACCGTGTCCCTGTGCTTTGTCGCTGACAGCCAATTTACCTAATTCGTAAACCGTTTCACTTTTCTTTAACAGTGAGGCTGTACCAACAATTTCACCATTGAGTTTAGCATAATAAATATGGCCGCCTTTGTCTATGATATGCTTTTGGGGATCTGAAAGTGATGCAACATCACCTTCTTCTATACGAAAATATTTTTCAAGCCACTCGTAATTCAGTGTCTTAATTGGTTCAGATAACTCTTCTGAAAATTCTATGATATCAACCAAGTTTTTTTTACTCATTTGCCGGACAATTACATTTATAGATTTTTTTAAATCGACTGTTCTTCCCTGCTTACATCACTTCTTCCACAGTATAGATCCAATTTAAAACCAAAAATAAATTGGAGAAATAACAGATTTATTATAGATTTTTCTATTTTTTTAAAGAAATTAATAACTTAAAGATCCGCTGAACTAAAGCTTCGGCAGCTTTAACAACCGCCTAAATCTGTAACTTTGTAAAATTAACTAAAAACGGGTAAACCGCCCAAAAAAGAGACTCTTTCAGAAATCCCCTGTAAATCTCTAAAATCCTTCGCCGATAAACCCATAATGCTGAAAAAAAACTCCCGAAGCTTCCGTTAAATAGGGTATCACTGTTCGTTATTCGCACGCAACAAGAACTTAGCTGTTGAACTAAACCTCCGGTAGCTTTTCCCATTTGCCGTTTTAGTAACTTTGTTTTTATTAACCTTTTAAAAACTCATGAAATGGCTACAAAAAAAAATCTACGGAGGATTTAAGGACCAACTATATAGCTCCAACAGATAATTGTATTCATGATGGCTCCACAGTTAATACAAAGAGTTTGGATATTGTTATGACGTATTTGGGACATTTTAAAATTTAATAATAAATTGGAAAAGGAAAAAGACATATTAGACAATCTTGAACTACGTTCAGAAAACGTGCAGGATATTCTCACGCAGCCGCCACATTGGATGATTCGATGGGGAAACACGGTAATTTTCGTCATTCTCCTGATGGTTCTCTTGATGAGTTATGTAATTAAATATCCTGAGTTTATACCTGCCCCCATAGTCGTAACTTCCAAAAATCCACCTGAAAAACTTGAAGCAAGAACAAATTCTAAAATTGAAAAAATTTTAGTGAAAGATCATCAGTCTGTAAATAAAAATCAAGTCATGATGGTGCTTCAGTCAGCTGCTGATTACAAGGATATTCTAGCTCTAAAAGATATAGTTGATTCAATGTCATCATCACAAGTTCTCTACTTCCCTACTCAACAGGCATCAACCTTCAAACTTGGCGAAATACAGGGAGAATACAATAGTTTTGCAAAAACATTGCAGGATGAAAAACTTTTTACTCGTCTTAAGCCCTATGCTCCTGAAAATATTGCAGCAAACCAAAGTCTTGGGGAATACAGGGCAAGGATTGCTACATTACAACAGCAGCGGAACTTAGAAGTTACAAAATTTGATCTTACCAAAAAAAATTACTTGCGCTCCCAAGAATTGTTCAATCAAGGTGTAATTGCCGCGATGGAACTAGAAAATGAAAAAATAAAATTTCTTCAGGCAGAACAAAATCTAAAAAACATCAATATTACACTGTCACAGATGCAGGAAGCGGTTTCAAATCTAAATAAAACCAAAAGCGGTGCATCAATAAATACTGAGAAAGATAAGATTACATACAGCTCCCAAACGCTCCAATTATTTGAACAGCTAAGAAAATCACTGAGACAATGGGAACAAAATTATCTCATTATTTCTTCTACTGAAGGAGTAGTTAGTTTCCAACAATTTTGGGGCGAGAACCAATTTGTAAAACCCGGTGATATTGTGATGTCTGTTCTACCCAATGATAAGGAATTAGTTGTTGGTCGGATGTTGATTCCATCAGTGAATTCCGGTAAAGTTAAACCAAATCAAAAGGTTTTAGTAAAGCTTGATAATTACCGATACCAAGAATATGGAATCGTTGAAGGCAAGGTCCAAAACATTTCTCTTACTCCAGATGATAAAGGGAACTATTATGTTGACGTTTTGCTTCCAAAAGGATTGCGGACTTCTTTTGGGAAAAAGTTGCCATTTGACAGAGAGCTCAAAGGAAGTGCCGAGATTGTCACCGAGGATTTAAGGCTAATTGAAAGGTTTTTCTATCAAATTAGGAAATTGTTGGGGTATCAAGCTTGATGTTTTTTTTAAAAAAATAATTGTTAATGCTAAGATTTCTTACAGAAACGAGGGATTTCCGTGCATTATTAGTGCAAATTCTCAACAAATAAAGTCATCTTTTTCAAAAACCTGCCTGATTTAACCACAGGCAATTTTTCAACCTGCGTAAATTGGGCACATCCCAATCACAAAGCCGCGTAAAAAAGCCCATTTCCAAGAGAATCTTTTTCATTATTTTTAATTCCAAGATAAACCAATGCTAAAAATCTGAAAAAAAATCATCTACAGAATTTTTCAGTCCTCGTAAATCGTCCAAATCTTCTGGTAAAATACGCACTCCTAAATAAACCACCTGCGAAAAAAAGACACAGGTTCAGAATTAACCAGTGTAAAACAGACCCATCCTCATTTTCCTAAACGATAAGCATTCTGACAAAAATTTCAATGATAAAAAGACACACCTTCCTTCAAAACCTGCACCAAATAAACTTATCTTTTTCAATAAGTTGGGTAATTTAGCTACAGGTTATCATGCAACCTGCGTAAATCAGCCACATCCTACTCGCAAACGTGGGTAGAAAAGTTACACCCTAAATCAGCCTGTTTTCCGTATTTTTTTCCTTCCAAAGCAACTCTTTCATAGAAAACCGCAAAACAGCCCTAAAATAGCCATTCGAGGAACCTTTTCAGACCTCTAAAAAAATCAGTAAACTTTTGTTGCAAGATGTGTCTTTGTACCCACAAACTTTTCAAGTTTTGGGACAAAGACGGTCTTGCCTTTTTGCAAAAGGGGAAAAAACGGCGGAACTTGTTTTTTTTAATCACCAAATCTGGTTCAAGCATCTAAACTCGTCTAAATTATTCTTTTTTAATCTTCGGAGAATCTAAACTCGTCTAAATTGTTCTTATTTAGCCCACGCCCCATGAACACTATTGTTTTCACGGATTTGATGTCCCAATTTTGCAACAGAAATTTTAATCAAAAAAATGAAAGCAACCCTCTATGTTCTCCTGACACTTTTTGCCATCAACCTCAATGCGCAGGTCGGAATAAACACACAGACACCCGAAACTACTTTTGATGTAGTAGGAAAACCAAACGACACCTCACATCATGACGGGATTATTCCTCCAAGGATAACGGGCGACCAGTTGGCGAACAAGTTTTACACACAGGCAAAAAAAGGTGCGGTTGTATTTGCCACCGCTCCGGCTTCCAATCTTTCGGGGCAGGTCATCAATATTTCAGAATCAGGAATGTATTATTTTGACGGCAACGTATGGCAGAATTTCGCAAAGGAGAAACAGCCTGTCGAATACAGAATTGTACTCACCTTCGATCCCAACAGCACCGCCGCACTGACAGCAACTTCAACTTGGTCCGCCCCTGTAAACTATTCGGGAAATAGCCACGCCTATCTTACCTCCTCAAAATATTACACCATCGGAACCAAAAATTTCGGAGGACTAAAGGGAGCGGTTTTGTTCAGAAAAGTACAGGGAATTGTAAATGTATGGTTTCAGATGTACAGGTCTTCTGATTCCGCACCGATTACGGGAAACGCCTTCATCAGCATTGCGAGCATCTACAGCGACATCGGATACATTCCCAACCAGATTGTCTTACTGCATACGGAAAATTCCACGCAATATTTTCCAGCCCTGCTGGAGAATTACAGCATCCAGATTCCGCAAACCTCCCTAAACGCAATGTCCACATCCTACTACACCTACGGAGAAGTTCAAGGATATTCCAACTGGATCAAGCCTTATCTGCCCTAATTGATGATTCAACAAAGTCCTTAATGGAAAAAGAAGACTACATAAAATTCAGAATATCCAAAACCAAAAAACAGGACTGGAAAAAAATATGCAAAGACAGAAACCTCACATTGACCGACTTACTGACGGCATCAGTTGAGAACAGAATTTTAGACAACGAAAGAAGACAGATACTGGCGTTCATTGAAAAACAAGACAACGTCTTCATCAAGATAGAGACCAACATCAACCAGGTAGCGAAAATTGCAAACGGACAAAAGTTTATTTCGGAATCAGAACTGAAAAACTTCACCGCAAAGCTTTCAGAAATCGCCAAATTGAAGAAGCAGCAAAACCAAATCTTCGAAAAGATCTATGAAATGCTCGCAAAATGATTGTCAAGATTATTCCTGCTTCAGGCTCGGATTTTCACGGCGTTCAGTACAACGACAAAAAGATGGAGAAAGGAACAGGAGAACTGATGCTGATGAAAAACTTTCCCTCCTTCATCAATGGGGAAAGCAGTCCGGAGCAGGTTCGGGACTACTTCAAATCCATTTCAAAAAATGAGAAGGTAAAGAAACCACAGTTCCACGCCGTCATTTCTGCAAAATATCAGAATCATGGCAAGGAAGAAATCACCGAAATCGCCAAAGACTTCATGCAGGAAATGGGCTACGGAAAACAGCCGTTCATAGTTGTTTACCACAGCGACACCGAGAACAACCACGTCCATATCGTCTCCACAAGGGTTGACAAGCAGACCGGAAAGAAAATCAACGACAGTTACGAACGCTTGAAAGCCCAAAAAGCATTGGCAGATACACTAGAAAAACGATACGGAGTAAGTTCCGAAGAAAAATTGGAGAAACTGCTGAACTACCAATTCAACTCCATCACTCAACTGGAGCTTTTGCTTGAAAGAAGCGGGTTCAAACTAACTAAAGACACAAATGATGAAAATGACTTTTCCATTCTGAAGAACGGGGTAAAACTTAAAACCATCTACGGCAACCAAATCAGTTTTACCCCCAATTCGGATAACGGACGAAAGAGGCAGTTGAAAGCCATTTTGAGCAAATACAAAGACCTCTGTTCCAATAAAGTCTTCAAGGTAGAGGACAGAAGGGCGCAGGAATCACTGCTACCGGAAGAAAGGCACAGGGACCATTGGAAACCCAAGATAGAGTTCGAGAGCGAGCTCCAGAAAAAATTGCGGGACATCTTCGGACTGGATGTGGTCTTCCACCACAAGGACGGACAGAAACCCTTCGGATACAGCATCATCGATCACAAATCGGGAAAGGTGTTCAAGGGAAGTGAGATCATGAAGATGGACGACCTGTTTGAGATGACCGATGAGAAAATTGACAAGAAACTTTTTGAAAGTCTAAAGGACTATAATCTGGCGGACAGTTTTTCAAAACAAATATTAATGGAGCATCTGAAACGCCAGAATCCCGAAAACGCTATAATAGAATTTATGCTTTTCGAGTCTAAGAAAATAAAGAACAGGGAGGTTTTCAACGCCATAAAAAACGAGGTAAAGGATTATGTCGAAACACAGAATAACAAGGATGTCCACCTCATAAAATCGGAAGATGGAAAATATTATGCCGTCCACTCCAAACTGCATTATGTGGGTTCATTGGAAAACTTAATTGGAGAGAATGCCTATCAAAAATTCCTCAATCCAAGCAAAGAATTGACACCGGAAAGTAGAGATGAAAATCTTTCCAAGGAACTGGATAGAAGCATAGACGACCTGATTTTCCAATTCACCAAACCGTCGGGAGGAACAGGGAGAGAGCCTGCCGAAGAAGAGTTAAGAAAAAGACGAAAAAATAAAAAAAGAACATAAGAATGATCATCACATTTGCCACCCAAAAAGGCGGAACAGGGAAAACCACCCTCGCCATCGCATTCGCCAACTATCTCTCCAGAATTTCTACAAGGAAGATCAAGGTGTTTGATTTCGACTACCAAAAATCCTTCTTCAACAAATGGAGGGAGGATGCGGACTCGGAACTGCCCAAACTCTACGAGGTGGAAGTCATTGGCGAAGATGACGATGAGCCGCCTTTCGAGGACTTGGAACAGGTTGTCGACCTGAAAGAAAGCAAAGACCTGTTCCTGTTCGATCTGGCGGGAACACTGGACCAGAGATACAGCGATGTTTTGGTGTACAGCGACTTCATCATCATTCCCTTTGAGTATTCCGATGTGTCCGTAAAATCAACCTTGGTATTCAAAAATCTTCTGGGTTTGTTGGAAAGCGAGGCGGAAAGAATCTTCATCCGCTCCAAATACGACAAGGGCTACAAATATCTCAACCAAAAGGAAATGGATATCGAGTTGGCAAAATACGGAACTCTACTAGAAAATCCCGTGTTCAAGAGAAACTGCCTCCAAACCATCGACACGAGAAAACTCACCTACGAGCAAAAATACGCCGTAAAGAAGCCGTTCGACGAAATTATACAAAAGATCAGCGAGATCAAAAAAGTTGCGCTTTAACGAGAGACAAAAGAGACAAGAAAAAAATAATCCAAAAACCACAAACCTCAAATCAATACATTATGTTAAAATACTCACTCATCCTTTTAGGAGCCTACTTTCTGTACTATGCCGGAAATATCGTCTACGACCTTTTCCTAAAAAAAGAGAAAACCGTTCAGACCGATGTTGCAGAAGAATACTCACTCGGCGACTTTGCACAGGCGGAGAATGAGGAACCCACCTTGATCGGCATCGAGGATGTGGAAAATCTCAAAACCCCGAAATCATTCCTAAAAAGCGAACCCATTCCGATTCAAAGACAGAACAATTTTGAAGACAATCCCAGTTTGGAAGAATTGAGGAAACGATTTGAAGCGGAAGAGGATTTGGATGGGACCAGCTCAAAACAGCCCGAAACCAAACACCATGAAAATCCGCCACAGCAAACGGAAATCAGCAAAAAGCCAGAAATTATTGAGCCAATAGTTTCCAAGAAAAAAAATGATGCACAGAGCAAGAAAGACCAATGGAAAGAATTTGTCAACCTTTCTGAAACCAACGTAAAACTGGTGGACAATATTGAGGGACAAAAGGTTTACCACTCGACGATTTAACCAATTTACCATACATAACTAACCTAAATTTTAAAAATGATGAAAAATTTTATCAGAAAAAACGTGACAAAAAAGAAAGTTCTAACCCTTGCCTTGGTGATGCTGGCAATGACCCCGATGCTTGCGCAGGGCGGAGCGACCGCCATCTCCAATGCCGCTTCCGACATTAAGGACTATTGGGACCCCATCAAGCTGATATTAAAGGCAGTCGGTGGACTCGTAGGATTTATCGGAGGATTGAGGGTGTACAACAAATGGACGAACGGCGACCAGGATGTCAACAAAGAAATCCTCGGCTACGGCGGTGCGATGATCTTCCTTATCGTGGTTCCGGAATTTGTAACCGCATTCTTTGCTTAAGATGGGATACTACCTTTACAAGGGGCTCAAAAAACCCCTTGTATTCTTCGGACTCAAAGGAAAGTACATCATTTATGCGGTAGCCGTCATCGGCGCAGGTGTGGTCGCGGCACTCCTCTTATCCAAATTCGGATTGCTGGGTTCCCTGTTAGGTTTATTGGTAACCGCGGGAGGAGTCTACCTCATTTTCAAGAGGCAGGACAAAAACGGACTCTACGACAAGACCAAAAATTTTGACCAGATATTCATTTTCCCCAAAAGACTCAACAACAAAAGATTTTTAAAAGATGGTAAAGACAAAGAAACAGGCATTTGACATTCCCTTCATCGGCTACGATTACGGAAAGGATTTCGGATGGGATTTCGATGTCCTCTTCGGACAGTATGGAAATCCAATTATCGGCATCAGGATCAAGAACATTGTGGAACAATATTCCGCCGACCCCGACAACTACCTGAACTTCCATACAGTGCTGAACCAAGTGGTATCCATTATTGGCGAAGGAAGAATCGTTCAAAAATTGGATTTGTTTTCCAAAAAGAGATACACCGCCGAATCTTCGAATCAGTTCCTCCAACAAAAATACTCCGAGCATTTTGACGGAAGACTATTTAAAACCATCGAAACGGTACTCCTGTTTACAGACATTGTGGACGATAAACTAAAGAAGAAAAACAAACACTACCAATTTTCCGAAAAAAGTTACAAGGAGCTCCGCGACAAATGCCAAAAGGTGTTGATGCTCTTGAAGCAGAGCGGTTGCGAACCCCAATTCTTATTCGAGAAAGACTTTGAATACTACATTTCGGGCGTATTGTCGATGCAGTTTACTGAAACCCCGGTTTTTGACAATATCAAAAGCACCAACGAGTATCTCCAAATCGGAAACCGCTTCGTCAAAAATATTTCCTATGTCGATGTAGAAAATATCGACCTCCCTTCAGAAATAGACCCTTTTTCCATACTGGGTGGAAATGGAGCCGCATCGGAAACAGCGGTGGACAATTTCACCTTCATCAATGAATTGGAGGATTACGAAGCCATCATCTACAATCAGGTCATCACCATTCCCCTGCAGGCGCAACAACAGCGGGAACTCGACAAAAAGAAGAAAAAGCACGAGGGAGCGGCAAACAACTCGCCATCCAACGCCATTATTGCAGAAGAAATCCAGACCCTTCTGCACAATATCGCCATCGACGGACAACTCGTGGTCAATGCCCATTTCTCCCTAATATTTTCAACACATACACTGGAAAAAATGGAAGGGATACAGTCGATGATTGAGAACAAGCTCTTTACGAAAGGAATTATCGTCTCCAAGAACGCCTACAACCAGCTCGAACTATTTCGCTCCGCCATTCCAGGCAATGCCACGGAACTTCGGGAATACGATTTATTTATGACGACAAGCGAAGCGGCCTTGTGTTTTTTTTTTAAAGAAAGTTACCCCGTGAACGAGGAATCCAATTTTTATCTGCGTTTTACCGACCGACAAGGCGTTCCATTGAAAGTTGATCCGGCGGATTTGCCGATGAAGACGGGAAGAATCAACAACAGGAACAAATTTGTCCTCGGGCCATCAGGTTCTGGAAAGTCCTTCCTGATGAACAATATCGTTGAGCAATACCTGACCTACAATTATGACGTGGTCATTGTGGACACGGGAGATTCCTATTCGGGAACCTGCAAATACAAAGGCGGGAGATACATCCAGTACACCGAAGAAAAACCCATCACCATGAATCCCTTTCTGATGGACAAAAAAGAGTTCAACATCGAAAAAATAGAATTTTTGACCAATTTGATTTTCCTGATTTGGCAGGGTCCCGACGCCACGATGTCGTCCGCACAGAAATCCATTTTGGACAATGTGCTGATGTCGTACTACCACCAATATTTCAATTCGGGAACAAGGTGGTATGAAAGCAAGACTTCGGAAGAACTCATTCTCTATCTGAACAAATACAACATCCACGAGGAGGATATTATTTCAGATTTTGAGAAGCAGTCCAATGGACAAGACAACTACTACGACATTTTGGGAATCGCGTTCGATGCGGGTTCCGACGAAATCAAGGAGGCGTTCCGAAAACTCGCCATCGAATATCATCCGGACAAAAATATGAACAACCCGAATTACGACAGCGAAAAATTCTACAAGGTTTACGAAGCTTATGAAACCTTGAACGATGAAGATAAGAGAAAAATCTACAATGAGACGCAACTCATCCTCATCAAGTCCAACGAGATTATCAGGCAGCCGAAAACGGCGGAAGAATGGAACGAGTCCTTCCGAAAAACCATCATCAAGAAAATTAAGGAGCTCGAAGAAAAATTGGAGGCAAAAGAACTTTCCTTCAACGGATTCTATGACTACTGCGATAAATTTCTGCCCCTTTACCTGAACAATAAGAAACACCACATCACCGAAAAGGAATTTAATCTAAGGACATTCTTGTTCGTGCTGAAGGATTTCTACAAAGGCGGAAGATATGGAACGACACTCAACGAAAGTGCAGACAACACGCTCTTTGACGAACCATTCATCGTCTTTGAAATCGACAATGTGAAAGACAACCCGAAACTGTTTCCGATCGTGACACTCATTATCATGGATACCTTCATCCAGAAAATGCGTCTCCGAAAAGACCGAAGAAAGGCGCTCATCATCGAGGAAGCATGGAAGGCGATTGCCAGCAAACTGATGGGCGGATATATTCTCTATCTCTACAAGACGGTTCGGAAATTTTGGGGAGAAGCAGTGGTTGTTACCCAGGAATTGGACGACATCATCGGAAACGCCGTCGTAAAAGACAGTATTATTAATAACTCGGACACCTTCATATTGCTGGATCAGACCAAGTTCAAGGACAACTTCGACAAGATTGCATCACTGCTTTCATTGAACAAGGTGGAACAAAACAAGATTTTCACCATCAATAATTTGAACAACAAATTTGGAAGAAGCCGTTTCAAGGAATTTTATCTGAAGCGGGGTTCCAAAGGAGAAGTGTACGGCAATGAGGTTTCCTTGGAGCAGTATTTAACCTACACCACGGAAAAACCAGAAAAATCCGCAGTCGAATACTATGTCCAACAATACGGAAACTACGACGAGGCTTTGCAAAAAATTGTAGGCGATTTGAAAAATTTCGGAGACAGCCTTGAAAACTTGGTATCGCTCGTCAACCTTTATCAAAAGCCATTGGACAAAAAGGTGGTTTCCTATTACAGGATGATGAAGAAGACGCACAAAGGGCAAAATATCTTCAAAATCATCTCGCAGGAATTGGAAAACCGAAATATCCATTTTTCAGAATTAATCAACCAAAAACACGAGGAATATGAAAAAGTATAAGCCCCAAAATCCCCAAAGGGGACTTTCAATAAATTCCCTCTCTTGGAGGGTTTGGAGGAGGCTTTTCCTGTTGATTCTCCCCCTTTGGGGGACATGGGGCTTCTCCCAAAACACCTACATCGACCCGACGGTAACGGCGGCGATGATCCTCTATTCAGAAAACTTGAAAGCCAAGCAGAACGATGTGATTGATGAAACCTCCAAACTGAAGGATGCCCAAGCGTGGGTGGGAACCCAGATGGTGGTTGCCAACGATATTCAGAATAAGATTCTGAAAGGTCTGAAGGAAGTTTCGGGAACCTTGCAGAACGGAATCCAGGTGAAGGAGATTTATTCGGAACTCAACAAATGCTACAATTATTCATCGCAGGTAGTTCAGTTGGCATCGGCACATCCACAATATGCCATTTTCGGGGTAAAGGCTTCACAGAAAACCTATGAACAGAGTATAAAAATAGTGACTGATGTCTCCGACATCCTCGCCTCGGGAGAGCTGAACCTTGCCACTGCGGGAGACCGATACAAGATATTGCACAACATTTCCGAGAATGTCAAAAACCTAAAGCTTTGGCTTCTGGCAATCAAGTTAAGACTGGAAAAAGCCAATCGTTTGGGATTCTGGAACTCCATCAATCCATTTGCAGGATACATCAATACCGACAAGGGAATTGTAGAAAATATTATGAACCGATATAAAAGAAATTTCTAGCCCCTGTCCCCAAAGGGGAACAATGTAAAAAAATAAGATGAAAATGAAACATCCCATAATTAACGCTTTAAAAAGCCCCCTTCGGGGGTTTGGGGGCTTGCTGATTTATTTTGTGCTCACTTCATCCAGTGGCGGCTCCACGCCGTCTTGGCAGCAGGAAAACGTATCCTTTCCGATGATGAACCTAGAAATCAAGGCGACGATGGATGAAAACGAGAGGCAGAAGGAGATGCGGAAAAACCAAATTGCCAATGCCACGGTGGAAACCGCCAACAAAACCCAGTGGAACAATTTCAAGGACAAGGTGACCAAAATTCAGGACAGACTTCGAATCGTATCGTTCGCCATTCAAGCGATTCCCACAGGAATTGCGATGAGCAGGGAGATTACGAAAATCACCCAAAACCAGCAAGCCATTATCCATGAAATCAGTACCACACCTTATTCCATCATCGCGGTTCTGCCTTCACAGGTTCAGTTTGTGGATGATCTGCAAATGGTGACGAGGCTGATTGTCGGGATTGTGGTTTCCTATGGGGCAATGAACCAGATGGAAAAGTCGGAGCGCAAGATTTTATTGGATTATGCCTTGGGAGAAGTCAAGACGCTGAGCAGAAATTCTACCCATATGCTTTTAAAGATTCGGGACATCAAGGCAAAAGTCTTACGAAACAAAAGAGCCTTTCAATACTATGTGAATCGGGACAAACAGGTGGTCGAGAACATTATGAAAAACATCAAATCCTTTTAAAAATGAGAAAACTATTTATCGGAGGAATCTTGTTTTTTTCTGTTGGTTTTGTAAGCGGACAGCAGATTGTTATCAACGACAAACTCTTGGTGCAGATGACCACCAACCACGGCGTAAGGCTGGGAAGCGAGCAGGCATTTCTAAACTCTTATGAAAAACAGAAGGAACTGTACGACGACATTAAAAACAAGACTGCACAGGTCATCGCCATTCAGGAATACATCTACCAACAACTAAAAAATGTCAACTCGGCACTCACGCAGAGCAAAAAGTTAATCTATCTGTACCAATATCTGGGAAAGGTAGCGAACAACTCCAACAAAATGCTGGACTTGTCGGCGCAACATCCAGAATATGCCGTCTTGGTTTCCAAATACTATGTCGAAATCGGCAAACAGACCTTAAAACTCAAGCAGGAAGTCACGCAGGATATTTTGAACGAGAACAAGGATTTCCTGATGGATCCGATGGACAGGGAGATGCTTATTGAAAAGGTGTTTACCCGAGTTCGGAACATCAATGGAAACATCCTCTACATCATATTGCGGTTAGAAAACGCCAAGAAGATTCCGTACCTGTACCAGGTTCCAGTGCTAAGAAACTACCTCAATATCGACAGGGCGATTGTCGGAGACATTATCCAGAAATACAAATACATATTCAATTAAAAAGATGAAAAAATTAGTTAAAAAATTTGCCCTCGTTCCGCTTTTGCTGACAGCAGTCGGCGTATTCGGGCAGTTTACCGTAAAGCGTTTGAACGACCCCTCCATCGTAGCCCAGCACAAAAGGATGGTGTTCCAGAGTTGGGGCGATTGGCGTCCCTATCCAAAATACCTTTTGGGGATTCAGACCAACTTCGCGTATGCCACCGTTTGGGGAATGTGGGCTCCCAGCAGAAACAGGGATTATAAGGATGGAGAAGATATCCGACCGCTAAAACCGACGGGACTTCAAAACCAGCGTTTTGCCCAAGTGAAATTTCAAGAGGAAGAGGCAAAAAAGATAAAGGCGGCATCCGACACCATCTATAAAAGAAGCGTCCAAGACTTTGCCCATTGGACTTCGGCGACGGTCGATGCAGACCCGCTCTGGTTGCTCTACTACAAAAGGATGCTCAGACCCATTACCGAATTTCCAGACAATCCTCAAAACTTTATCGAATGGAGGCTGAAGAACCAGCAAACCTACGAAACGCTCAATACCACGGGAACTTTAAAAAGACTTCAGGAGGAATTGGACTTAATCAAGGAAAAATATTCAATGTCGAGGTCGATGGATATGCCGAGAGGAAAACGCTTTTTGATGTACCATGACACCCTTATCAAATGGAGAAGGTTCGTGCAGGAATTAAGGAAACACAACGATAAGACGACACTTCTTTTGGACTATAAAAATATTCTGAAAAACCATTCGCCTTATGCATTGCCACAGGCTTGGACTCCCGCTTCCGACAAGCAGATCATCCACAACACGATGCAGCAGTACAAACATAAATTTTAGTGATGAAAAGAAATACTACACCCTTATTTTGCCTCTTGGCAATATTGCTGCCGATAATCGGCTTTGCCCAAACCGACGGCGACTACAGCAACCTGCTCCAATTTCTAAAGGGCGACGGCGCATTTGAGAAATGGTTTATGGAGGTCTTTACCAAACTGGACAACAGCGTTCAAGACGGTGCTGTCGGATCCGCTTTGGTTGGAAGGGCGATCGGAGGACTGGGAGCGTTGATGTATCTCGGATACATGGGTTGGCAAATGGCGGCGGGCGACCGGGAATGGGAAATCACCCCGATGCTCAAACCAATCCTCATTGGATTTACCCTGGTGTATTGGAGTGGTTTTGTCAATCTGATTCAGGCACCCTTTGAAGCCATTGCAGAACCGGGAATCGCCATTTTCAGCGACATTGAGTCCGAAGTGAATGATTTGAGGATTCAACGATTCAAGAAACAGCAGCAGCTACTCGATGCCGTCATCAAACTGAAAGCCGACGAGGATGCGAAGCAGGACGTCATCAACAACACCGGCAAAGATGCCGACGACTCTTGGTTCGACATCAGCGAGGGACTGGACAAACTCATCCAACCCATCAAGGAATGGCAGTTACGGATGGAGTTCCAGCTCCAAAAACTGGTTGCAGAAATTATCGAGTTCGTTTGCCTTTCCATCCTTCGAATCTGTGTCTACCTTATTTTCTTCATCCAAAAAATTTGGGCCTACATCCTCATTATTTTGGGGCCTATTGCGGTAGGTATGGCGCTCGTTCCAGGATTTGAAAACTCGCTGTACAGCTGGGTTTCCAAGTTCATCAACATCAACCTATACACCTTTGTAGCCTATACCATCATCAATATTGGTCAGCAACTGATCGCTTCGGGTTATGAAATGGAGATTGAGCGGTATGACACGCTTTTAACCAATGGAACCATCACCAATTTAGATGCCTTGATGGTTTATGTGAGCAATTCGGGAATGATCTACAACCAGCTCTTTACCTGTGTCGCCTATATCGTGACGGGAATCGGGGTATTGATGACGCCCACCATTGCCGACACCATTGTTACAGCGGGAGGTGCAGGTGCGATGACCAAGATGAAGAGTGCTGCTGGAAGAATGGCGAGTGCCGCTAAAACAACGGTATTGGCAGCCAAAACCGGTGGAGCTTCCGTAGCGGGAGCAGCAGCAAAATCGGCTGCATCAGGTTCAGCATCGGGAATGGTCAACAGTGCGATGAATAACAACAAAAAATAAATAAGATGCTGATCAAAAATATCGAACAAAGAATAAAAATCAACAAGGTAGTTTCGCTGGGAACAATAGCATTTGCCGTAATTATCGTATTGGCGGGCTTCTTCTTTGCCTATCGGATGATTCAGGATTCAAGAAAATCCATCTACATTTTGGACAACGGGGTTCCGGTACTGGCAAAGCAGACCGATGTCTTGTTAAACAGACCCGTAGAATACAAAGCCCAAATTGAACTGTTCCACCGACTATTTTTCACCTTGGCTCCCGATGATGCCTACATCAAGGAGAATATTCAAAAATCACTGTACCTCATTGACGACAGCGGAAAAAAAGAATACACCAATCTCAAGGAAAAAGGCTTCTACAACCAGATTGTGGCCTCCAGTTCCATGGTCAGTATTCATACGGATTCCATCTCGCTCAATATGGAGCAACAGAAATTCTCCTTTTTCGGAAAGCAGATGATTACCAGAAAGTCTGCCGTGATTACAAGAAAATTGATTACCGAAGGATACTTTGAGGACATCATCCGAAGTCCAAACAATCCGCACGGTGTGATGCTTAAAAATTGGAGGATTATCGACAACGAGGAAATCTCCAACCAAACCAAAAATTCCTATTAAAGATGAAAAATTTTCTAAAACAAACCGCAAAAAAGGGATTGGAATGGGCGGCAAAAAATCCGAAGAAGTTTTTCACCCATTCGATGGTTTTTCTCTCCGTGTCTTTTATCGGATCGCTGATACAGGGAATTTTCTTTCCGAGCCAGTCGACATTTAAAATCAAGCCCCCAAACCTCTATTCCAAAAGCAACACGACCCAGCAAATTAATAAAAACCAAGAGAAAGAAATGGAGAAAATAGTTAATGAACTCAAAATTTTAAAAATGAAAAGGGACCGAAAAGAACTCCAAAAAGAAGACAGCCTGAGAATAGAATATTTGTACAACCAATACCAAGAACTGCAACATGGACATTAAGAAAATCAACTTTAAGGAAAAAAAATATGTGATGCCCCTTCTGGCATTGCCGTTCCTGCTGCTCTTTGTGTATGTAGGTGCCCAATTTACCAAAGAGGACACCTCTAAAAAGGACAAGCCGAAAGAACTTTCCCTGTCTCTGGGAGAAACACGGGACTCCATCATGACGAAGAACGATGCCTACGACGCCTTTTTCAAGAAGGACGACAACAGGACGATGCTCGGAGGATTGGACAAGGAAGAGGACAGTCTGCTCAGTTATGAAGACCAGTTGTCTTTGGACCAGAAAAGAAAGATCGATTCACTGAAGGCGGTCTCCAGCAGACAAAATCAGCAGGCGTCAAAAGGAGGCAACTCTTCCTATTACAATCCAAAACAGCAAAATGAGGACAAGGATTTCAAGAGGTCTTCTGAAATCATCCGAATGCTGAACGACAAGTCCAATGGGAAACAGGAAAATGAGCAACTTTCAGAAAATCAAAAATCTAGTAATCAAAATACCCAGCAAGACCCCGTAAAATATCTGAAACAGCAGATGCTCGTCATGGATTCCTTAGAAAAAGCGAGGGATCCCGAATACCAAGCCAAACTATTGGCGGAACAGAAACTCAAGGCAAACAAGGAAAAAATGGACGAGTTCCTCAATTCTACCTTCAATGTCGGCAAGTCGGGAATCAACAGCGAGTTCAATGCCTTCTACAGGGAAAATGAGAACAGCTTTATCAAAGCCGTCATTGATGAAAACAACAAGGGATTTCTGGGAAGCAGAATCCGGTTCCGATTATTGGAAGACATCTTCGTCGGCAACAAAAAAATTGAGAAAGGTTCCATCCTTTACGGACAAATCTCTGGATTTTCCATGCAGCGGGTTGACCTCAAGATTGTCTCGGTATTTACAAGGGGAGAAATTTTACCAGTCAACCTCTCCATCTACGACATTGACGGCATGAAGGGGCTTTATGTTCCCGAAAGCGTCTTCAGGGACATGATTCGGGAAATGGGGAGCAACTCCGTACAGGGAACACAGATGGATATGGGCGGACAGGGATTTTTCACGAGCATCGGCTCCAAACTCTTCACGTCTACATCAAAATCCATCGCCAACCTCATTAAAACCAACAAAGCCAAGCTGAAATACAACTCCTATGTATTTCTAATCGACGAAAAACAGCTTAAAGACTCACAAAACCAACAAAAAAAATAACAATGAAAAATACATTTTTTATACTATTCTTAATCATTACCCATTTTTTATCTGCACAAACAGCTACTAAAGAACAAGTCATCTCGGATTTACCAGAATTGATCGTTACAGAGGGCGTTAACCTGCATATCATCTCACCCGAACCGATTCAATATGTGGATTTGTCCACCCAAAAACTCACGGGAGATTTGCCTAATACCAATATTGCGAGAATCAAAATCACCGATACTCCTGCCAACACCGACCCAAAGGAAAAGGCAAAAACCACCTCTTTATTGAATGGCGACAAAATAGGAATAATAACCGTTGTAGGTCAGTCTTTTATTGCCCAATACAAGGCTATTTACAGAAATTCGGAAAACAAAAACACCGTGACCAACATCCATATCCAGCCAGAAGAGATGCAGCCGATTGAACTGGACAAAACCCGTTTTTCCAACTTGGAGCTGACCAAGTTTGCGATGGACATCATAAAGAAGAAGACGGAAGAAAATCCAATCAGGGAGCAGAAAGACCTTAAACTTAGTATGCAGCTCAACAATGTGTACGTCATCAGCGACTATATCTTTCTCGATATGACCTTCAAAAACAGCTCGAACCTGAGTTACGATATCGAAGACCTTAAATTTTCCATCGAGGACAAAAAAATCTATAAGGCGACCAACAATCAAAGCATCGAAATGACACCGATTTTTAGACTTTACGCCCCGAAACATTTCAGGAAAAATTTCAGAAACATCTATGTCTTCAAAAAATTCACTTTTCCGAACAGCAAGGTGATGATGATCCGCCTGATTGAGGAACAACTCTCGGGAAGAACCATCGAGATGAAGGTGAATTATTCAGACATTTTAAAAGCAGATAAATTTTAGTTATGAACCCATTACCAACAGAATTAATTATTGTCCTTCTCCTGGCGTTCATCGCTTTCATCGCTTCTTGCATATCCATATTTTTTTTATTCCGTCTCAGAAAAGCAAAGAAGGAAATAGAAAAGGAAATTATAAAAATGGCTTATCTGAAAGCGTGGTATAAGGAGATTGCAGTGAAGATTTATGGTAAAGACCGTATTGAGGAAAAAGAGAAAGAGTTTTTAAAAAACTACAATTTATAGGAAGTAATGCAGGAACAACAACACCAAATTAAGATTTACGGATTCCTTCAGAAGGCGGTTTATGCGGTCGTGGCATTGGATTGTGCGTCGCTTTTCTACCTCGATGCAGATATTATTATAGTTTCAAACCTATTGAAAAATTTCTCGAAGATGAGTTTCTTTTACCCACCCATCAACGCAAAGTTTGCGACCCTGATTCTCATTGGATTGGTCGCTGTCGGGACAAAGGCGAAGAAGAAAAAGGATTTGAACATCGCCACGGAAATCGTAATCCCCATGATATTGGGCTTGTTGATGATTTTTTCTTCACTCGTTTGGCAAAACGAGGCAGGAAACTCCAAACTCCCTAAAATTTTTCCTGCGCTGAATCTTTATCAGGTCATCTATGCCGTATTGTCTTTTTTGGGTGCAGTAATCCTTCAAATGGGAGCAGACGCCATCTCAAAACTCATGCAACAAAAAATGGGAAAAGACCGATGGAATGTAGAGGAAGAAAGTTTTGCCCAAAATCAGGAACTTGTAGAAACGGACACCTCGATCAATATCCCATATCTCTTCAGATACAGTAAAAAAATCAACAAGGGATGGGTCAATATCAATCCATTTCGTGGGACGATGGTGATTGGAACGCCTGGAAGTGGAAAGTCTTTCGGAATCATCAATCCCGCAATCAGGCAAATGATAGCGAAAGGCTTCTGCCTGTGTATTTACGATTTCAAGTTTCCCGATTTGGCGCAGATTGCCTACTACCATTATCTGTTGAAGAAAAGCAAAGATTCGGGGTATGAATACGATTTTCATGTCATCAATCTAAACGAGGTTGAAAAATCCAAAAGGGTAAACCCGTTCAAAAAGGAATACATCCAAACTTTGGCGGAAGCACAGGAAATGGCGGAGTCTATGGTATCCTCGCTCCAAAAGGGAGGTTCAAGTTCGGGAGGCGGTTCCGATGCATTTTTCACCCAATCTGCCATCAACTTTCTTTCGTCGAGTATCTACTTTTTTGCCACCTACGAGGACGGAAAATATTCGGATTTACCACATATCCTGTCCTTTATGAACCGAAGTTACAAGGAGATTTTTGACACACTTTTTACCAACGAGGAAATATTCTCACTGCTTTCTCCCTTTAAGACGGCGTATGAAAACAAGGCATTTGACCAGTTGGAGGGACAGGTCGGAACCCTGAAAATCTTTCTCTCAAGATTGGCGACCAAGGAAAGTTTCTGGGTGTTTTCGGGCGACGAAGTGGAACTGAAAATCACGAACCGAGAAAATCCTTCCATCCTGATTTTGGCATCCGATCCGGGAACGCAGGACATTAATTCTGCTCTTTATTCATCCGTTTTGAACAGGACTTTACGACTCATCAACTCCAAACATAACTTGCCCGGAGGAATTATCGCGGACGAATTTCCCACCATCTACATCCATAAAATTGACAACGTGGTGGCGACAGCAAGGAGCAACAAAGTGGCAGTCTTATTGGGACTTCAGGAAATCCCACAACTCCGACAGTTTTACAAAAAAGAAGTTGCCGACACCATTTCCGCCATTGTTGGAAATATCCTTTCAGGTTCCGCAAGGGACAAAAATACTCTGGAATGGCTGGAGAAACTGTTCGGAAAAATCAAGCAAAAATCCTATTCCCAATCCATCTCCCAACAAGGAACGACGACCAGCATCAACGAGAAAATGGACTTTATGATTCCTGCAGGAAAAATTGCGACGCTCAAAACTGGCGAAATGGTCGGAATGATTGCTCAGGGCGAGGAAAACGACACCGAGGAATACAAAACTTCGGCGATGAACGGCAAAATCAATTTGGATATGAAGGCCATCAAACAGGAAGAACACAACTATGTGAAAATGCCTTCCTATTACTCATTTGTCGACAAAATGGGAAACAATCGTAAAAACGATGTCCTGATGACCAACTTCAGAAAAATCAATAAGGAGGTTGAATTAATCGTAAATGAATTTACTAAAAATGAAAAATAGAACGACAATAATAACATTAACAATTCTCCTTTTAACAGGCGGTTATTCCATGGCTCAATTCAATACGCTGATGCCGACAAAACCACACAAAACGGAAGACTTTAAAATTATGGAAACCCCAAAAGAGGAGAATTCCAACCAAAAAAAGGAGAAAAAATCGTGGAAAGAAATCTTCAACATCACCCCAAAATCGGAACTGAAAAACGAAACCGAAAGTTCAATGAAGATGTTAACGAGTCAAATCGACTCTCTAAAGACGATGCTTAAAAACTACCATAATGGAAACAATCAAAGTAACGTGGACTACAAAAAGATGAAAGATTCACTATTTGAACTGATGCAAAATTTTCAACCCGAAAAAAAGCAGGAAAAGGATTTTGAAACCACCTTTGAAGGTTTACGGAAAAATATCTCAATGCCTTTGCGCAATAGAATTAGCGTGACTTCGCCTTACGGAACAAGGATGCATCCAATTTTCGGCACTGCAAAAATGCACAACGGAATTGACCTCAAAGCCAACTACGAAGATGTTCACGCCGTGCTTGATGGAATCATTACCGAAGCAGGTTGGGATTCCAAAGGCGGTGGAAACTACATCAAAATCAAACATTTCAACCGATTTGAAACCTCCTATCTCCACCTCTCCGAAATCTACTACAAAGTCGGGGAAAAAGTGAGGGCGGGCTTCATCATCGGGAAAAGTGGAAACACCGGAAACTCTACCGGACCGCACCTGCATTTTGCGGTAAAGGAGTTTGGACAAAGCATCAATCCCTACCATTTCTTAAACGACCTAAACAAAGCAAACAATTTAATCGCAACCTATTATGCAAACTGAAAACCTACCTACCGAAGAACTTAAAAAGTTCGGCATCATCAACGAAGACTTGTCATTTTCAAAAAAACTGAAAGCGGACGACATCCAAAAATTTCTGCAGGGCTACACCATCGTCGCAGACAACGACAAGAACAGGGCAATCTTCCAACTCACGGAAAACAACACCCGACTGAAAGTCATCTTTCTGGAGCGGGATAAAAGCATCTCCGAAATCCTCAAGAACAGTAAGGACAGAATTGTGTATTCCACTATTCAAGACCTTTCAAATCAAAATGAACAGAAACTTTCGCTTGAGAAAAAGGCATTTATCTACGACAAGGAAAACAACATCGTTGCCGAATTCGACCTCATAAAAAACGCCACCGAACTCACCGCAATTATTGCCGACAAAAAGGATGTCGTGGAAATGAACCGCTACAAGAACGAACTTCAGAAACTGAAAAATTTTCTGATGGATAAAATGGACCAATATCCCGAAATCGCCAAGGAAATTTCCAACGACTTGAACATCGTTTCAAGAGAAATCAACACCGTGAACAGCATCTCACCCGATGAAAAACAGATTTTAAAAGGTGGCAATTCTGAAATTGACCTGAACGTCAATGACAGGGATACGTACGAAGACGCGAACCGAAACCGGGAAGAACACGAAGAAGAAATCGTACAGGAACAGGAGAAACGCCGTGGATTCCGCAGATAAATTTTTGAAAAGATGGAAACAGAAACGATTAATTACCAGAGCAAATATGGACCGAACACGAATTTCCAATTTCCGACGGACGAGGATACGCAATATCTCAAAACGTCGGCGGGCGAAGTATTACCCTACAAACTCTTCAGCGGGAGAAATGATGCTGACCCAAATTCCGCCCTCCTACGGGAAAAGGACAATCAAGGATACGCCAATGATTTTGCGCTCGTAGAGAGACAGTTTTCGGAAAATAAAAGTCTTTCATTCATGGCGGGAACCAAAGTTTCCGATGTGAACGATGTGGCTTGGCTTTTCCGTGCACTCGAAGACGAGGCGGTGGAACACACCTTTGCACTCTACAAATTCAAGGACGACAGCTACCTCGTTCAGCATCTTTCAACAGGCGGTATTACTTCCACAGTGGTGGATTTGCGTTTGTTGACGGGAAACGTCTTCAAAATGCAGCCCGAAAGCATCACGCTCGTCCACAACCATCCTAGCGGACAACTGATTTCGAGCAAACACGACCGAATGTTGTTGCAAAGGTTGCACGAAATCTTCGACCACACGGGAATCAAGGTGGAAGACGGCATCGTCATCAATCTTCGTTCGGGGAAATATTTAGTATTCAACGGAGATTTGGGAAGCGACCAAGTGTTGGAACTTTCGGTGCAAAACCAACAGCAGCGAAAAGTCAGCACCTTTTCCTTTAACAAGCAGATTTTTGCCGCCAATTATCAGCCGTTTAAAATCAATAGTCCCGAAGATACCGCCGCCTATATTTCGAGTCAAAAGTTTGGGTTGTCGGACAAAACGGAAGCCATCATCCTGAACAATGCGAACGATATCGTGGGAAAATTCATTCTTCCGCAGCATCGACAGTTCGAGAAACTGACGGAACTGATGACCATCCACGCCGGAACGGGAGTTATCCTTTATGGGAACAATGTGAACGAGCAGATGTATAAGGAATACCGCGAAAAACTCGAACTGATGGGGTTCACAGCATTGGACGCGATTTTATTGGAAAGCGGAAACTACCACTCCCTTTACGAAAAGACCAAAATCAATGTCTATAACCATCTCGTGGACAAATTCAGCAAGAACCAACTGAATGCGGAACCCATTGTCGGCGTATCGGAAAACAACCCAAATAATAGTTACTCTAAAAATTTTAGAAATATGGAAGAACCACCACAAATGGATTACGTCAAACTGTTTATTGACGATTCCGAAGGTAATACCAAGCACGAATTTGAAATCTCCTTGACGGAAGACGACAAAGTGAACTACAGCCAGATTGCCTCAAAAATCCAGCTGTATCGAAAGCCGGAAGACCATGTTTTGCTATTCGTTGGCGGAGAACTGCTTACCTACGAGGGAAATGAGGAAACAGAAAAAATCATCGATTCCCTTAAAAGTCTTTTTCTTCCCGATGAGAAAAAACGGAGCAATTTATTCAGCCAAAGTAATTTTCATTCGAGATTTAAAGAAGAAATGGATGCCACAAGGTCAGGATTTTCGATAGACGACATCATTGGAGAGCCTTCTATAAAAGATTACGCCAAAATGAACGGAGATGACTTAACACAACACCTCAATAAAAACAAAGAATATTTTAACAATCAAACCCCAAACATTATGGAAACACAAAAAGAATTCAACCAGGTAGATTATCTAAAAAATCAGCTTAAATACCTCGGTTTCGGCGAAGATGAAAAACTTCACAAAGAATTGGAAAAAGGCATCAAGTCCAAAAACCAGCAATTCGAAATCAAAACTTCATCGGACAAGGCACTGCCCGGAAACAAGGTCGATTTTGCCTTGAAATTCAACAAGACGGAAAGCGGCGGCGTTTTCCTCAACTCCTACGACGCCAAATTAAAGAATGAGAAAGGCGAAGACATCACCCACAATTTTTCGGTAAACAGAGAAAACACCTTTACCGCGAAAGAAGCAGTAAACCTTTTGGAGGGAAGAAGTGTGAAAATCGAGTTCCACAACCCAAAGAGCGACCAGTCGGAAACCGCCTTCGTGCAGTTCAACTTTGAGGAGCCAAAGACGGAGAAAGGAAACTATATGTTCCAGAATTTCTACAAAAACTACGGTGTCGATACCGACAAAATCGTGGAAAAAGCCAACCTCGTTTTCGAAAAGCCGGAATACAGGGAAAACACCATCAAATCCCTTGAAAAAGGAAATGTGGTGAAAGTGAAATTTGAAATGGACGACAAAATAATGGAAGGAAAAGCGGTGCTCAATCCGCAATACAAGAACCTGAACCTTTACGACAACGACATGAACCGCATCAACACCAACAAACCCTTGCAGGGACTGGAAAATGAAGAAAAACAGGAAAAAGCCCATGTGAAGGAACAGAGCATCAAACGATAATAAATAATACCTGACTATTATCCGAAGGCGGTAAGTCAAATTTTGATTTGCCGCTTTTTTTTAAATGTAATCATTATGAAAATCAAATCCATATTTTTAGTCCTAGTTTCCATACTTTTTTTAAGTTCATGCCACAAGGAAATCAAATCCGAAAAAGGCGGAATAGACCTTATTTCTAATGTCTATTTTGATGCCTCCAGAGGATTGGACAAGATGCAGAGTTTCCACATCTCGAAAATGAGTTATTCGGAAAACCAAATTATCGAACTGGTTCCAGACCACACCTTTCCCGAAATGAATCAAAATGCCTATCTCGTGAGAGATTCTTTGTGCTATCCATTGGATGCTGAAAACGGCAACATCATTCTTTCCGATATTCTTGAAAAACAAAAACCGTCACCAGTTTGGAACAAGAAGGACGGCGCCATTTTCTCAAAAGAAATGATTCCCAACTATAAGAACAGGCGGAAACTCTCCGACACGGTGTTATTCAAGAAAAAATACAGACGCTTCGAAGTCAATTCTCCGTGGAACTATACCCGTTTCTACATCTATCCAACCGACACGATTCTGCCTTATTCCCTCTACAGACACGCCGAAAAGGACTACGGCGGAAGATTGGAGCGCATCGACTCCTACAACAAGAAGACCGACATCTTTGTAAGCCTGCAACTTCTTCCAAGAAAAAACTGGGACGACACGGCGAAAGACATTTTTGAGTTCAACCACTTCGTAAAAAACAGAAAAAGTGAGTGAGACATCCTATTTAAACCATCCTAGTTCAGAAATTTCCGTTATCGAGGGAACTAAAAACGAACTGATTGTCTTTCACAGCAATAACGACAAAGATTCCTTTTTGGAACTTTTAAAACTGAACAATCAGAACAATGGCAGAACCCTTGTAACGGTCAATTCAGGAGAAAATATCGAAAAGTTTGTCGATAGGTTCAAAAACTACGACGGAAAGATATTTCTGTGTCTAACCGGTGATGATGACGGAAATAGGTCTACACAAAAAATCCTCAATGAATTTCAAAATAAAAATATCAAGGACATCCGCCTGCTGTATGGAATTTCTAAAAATGGGAACCAAAACCTGGAAGAATATTTAAAAAATAAACTCCAAGTTCAAGAGAAAAATACTACTTTAGTTGAACAAAAAACGATAAGAAATGAAGACGATGGAACTCAATCCGAAGGAATTTCCGACACTCAGCACTTGGGAGCCGAACTTTCTCAACGAAATTCTGGAGAATCTAACCAAAGAAGCAAACCCAAGCAAAACGGAAATCACTTTGGAGGACAAGCTGTGGACGGCAACCATGCTGGAAATGGACTTGAAGACACAATCTGGAAGCATCTGGTCGGAAAACCAGAGCGAGGACCCGTTGACGGAACACAACCGCAAAATGCTGCAAAAAATGAGGGAGCAGAACATTCCTTGGGCGGAATCGTATCCGGGAGAAATGTATCCAATAGAATAGCAGAAATAGTAAAAACATCTACTCAAAACAATGAGGTATTAGGGGTTCTTATTTCAAAATATAAAGGTCAAAAACTGACCAATGAACAAGTTGCGGAAGTTGTTTCCGCCGCTTGTTTTGTTTCCAGCGATAAGCAAGTTAAACTCAAGGAAAGTCTTAACATTACCGAGGATTTAAAAGAGATCTGTCATCAATTCAAAAGTGGCGGAACAGCTAAAGAAGGCAGGGGAATTTTGGATGAATACTACACCGATTCAAGGATTGTAGATGCCGTCAGAAATTTAATCAAAGACCAGTTTAAGAACAGGCAGGAAATTTCGGTATTGGAACCCAGCGTTGGAACGGGAAATTTTCTGTATGCAGTGAAAGAATTGGGAATCAAGTCCAATATCACTGCCTTTGAAATCAACGAAACCACCGCAAAGATTGCGAAAATCCTTCATCCCGAAGCCCACATCCATCTCCGCTCCTTTGAAACCGAGTTTATCGACGAGAAAGGCAACAAGAAGGAATTTGCCGAAAAATACGATTTGGTTATCGGTAATCCACCCTACGGCGACCATCGCGGATTATACAAAGGTTTGGGAGAAGAACCCAAAATCTCCAAATACGAGGACTATTTTGTCAAAAGGTCTTTAGATTCTCTTAAACCCAATGGAGTTGTGGCAATGGTGCTTCCTTCGGGTTGGTTGAACCGACAAGCCCAACTAAAAAATGCAGATATTTTGGAAGGTTTTCGTCTGCCGAATGGTGCTTTTGCCGGAACTCAGGTAGGAACGGACATTATTATTCTGCAAAAAAATTCCCAGAAAATCTCTACAGATATTTCCAATTATTTTGAAAAACATCCCGACAGGATTTTAGGGGAAACCCGAGAGAAAACCAACCGTTTTGGGAGGTTGGAAAACTATGTCTATGGAAATTTAGAGGACGCCTTATCTAGGATTGAGCAACTCAAAAATAAAAAGCAGACCGAAAGAATTGGAAACCTCTTTGAAGATTTGTTTTTGGAGGTTGATCAACCTAAAGGAGAATCAAAAAGCAAAACTTTAGAAAAAACCATTCCCGCTAAAACAGAAGAAATTGACCTTTCAGAAACGAAAGATAAAATTGAGCAAGTTCTTTCCAGACTTAATGAAGTAAAATTCAAATCTCCCGCGATTGAAAAGGAAATTGAAAAGTATTCCAAACTCCAATCCCAAATTTTTGATAATCCGAAAGATTTTTCGAAAGACCAAATTAATGAAATTCATCGAAAAGCGGATAAAATCATCCAATCACACAGCGAGAAAAATGCGGAATACCGAATTCAGACCAAACCGGAAATCAAGAAAGGGATATTAAAATATCAATTTTTGAAAGCCGATGAAGTGGTGAATGCCTCGCTTCAGAACAGCACCGATATTACCAAAGAACAGATTGAGGCATTTCGGGACACTTCCTACGATGGAACATTAAACAATCACGGAAAGCATTACCAGTTTGCCAACTATATTGACGGAAATTGGGTTCACGATTTCTATTACGGCGAAGGAAATATCTATAAAAAATTAGAGCAACTTAAAATAGACTTTAAAGATAAGTTTTCGGTTGGCGGAACCGAAAATCAGTATGAGAAGCAGAAATCTTTATTGGAAAGCGTCCTTCCAAAACCAAAAACTTTAGATGAAATCTCCATCAGTCCCAACCACGAATTTGTCCACCAGTTTGATTTTGGAACCGTTGAAAAAGAACGCTGGAATCAAAACACGAGACAGACGGAAACCGCAACCGTTCCCTATAACCTTGCTGAAAAATTCAAGGATTTTGTCGGAACACTTTCGAGTGAGGCATTTGCAGGTTCCTCATCTTGGGAGGTCAGAAGTTTTGTAGACAACGAAAACGTTACGGGAAGCGACAAGGAACGGAATGCCTTGGTTCGTGAAAGACGAAAAGCCGCAGCCAATGATTTGTTTCAAAAATTTTTGAGGGAAGAGTTGTCGGACGATTTAAGGGAGCGTTTCGTAAAAGATTTTAACCGAAACTACAACAACCTCTCTGTTCCCGACTATTCAAAATTTCCATTGTTTTCAAAAATCCATTTGAATTTTAAAGGAAGAGAACTGCGCTTAACCGAAGTGCAAAAAGCAGGAATCGGACGACAGACAACCAAAGGTGTTGGATTACTCGCACACGAGGTTGGATTTGGAAAAACATTGTCGGGAATTCTCTCCATGCACGAAGCGATGGAGAGAGGTAACGCAAAAAGACCGCTGATTGTCGTTCCCAATGACAGCATTCTGAAACAGTGGGTGGAAACCATTTTTGAAACCATTCCCGAAGCCAAAGTGAATGTCTTGGGAAATCTCGGAAAAGACTTCGACCTCTCAAAATTCGACAACAAGGATGGGGAAATCACCATCGTCACTTACGAGGGTTTTAACAATATCGGTTTTTCTGAAAATATTACCCAAAATCTGGCTTCCAAGTTCTCCTATATTTCAGAAAATGAATTAAGAAGTGTAAACACCATCAGCGAAAGGGATTTTCAGAAAGAACTGGAAAAAGAAAAAGAACTGGTGGGTAAAATGAAGCGTGGCAAGATTTACGATTGGGAAGACTTTGGTTTTGACCATCTGACTTATGACGAAGTCCACAACGCGAACCATATCGTAGGAAAAGTAAGAATAGAAGACCGCCGATTTGCTTCAGACTTTAGAAATCAAAACCAGCAGACTTCAAAGTTGGGTATCAATACTTGGATGGCTGCGCAATACATCCAAGAAAAGAACGACGGTAGAAATGTTACCTTGCTTTCTGCAACGCCATTTACCAATAAACCACTGGAATATTATTCTATTCTCTCCTTGATTGCGAACAAGAGATTAGAAGAATCGGGCTACTTCAATGTGAATACCTTCTTTGAAACCTTTATGGAGGCAGACAACGACATGGAGATTGACGCAAAAGGTGATGTGAAATTCAAGGCGAATGTTCGACGTTTTAAAAACAATTCGCTGTTTCAGCAACTTTTATCTGAATTTATTGATATCAAAGGCGAAGAAGACAATCCAGAATTGGTGCGGCCCAACCGAATCAACAAGGAATATAAGATTGAGCAGAACTATTTAACGAGTGAGCAATACGAAATGCTCAATGAAAACTTTACCGAAACCCAAAAAGGGGCAATTCTTACGCATATCCTTAATGCCCGTTTGATTGCGATTTCACCATATCTTTCTCCCTATTATGAAGGAGAAGAACCGTCTTTAGAAGAGTTTATAGAGGATTCTCCGAAACTAAAACAAACGATGGATTTGATTCGGCAGAACAAAAACGACATTCCGGATTCGGGACAGATTATCTACTCTGAATTAGCTGTTTCGGAATTTCCGAAACTAAGGGAATATTTGGTACGGGAGGTCGGCTACAAACCGGAAGAAGTCGGAGTCATCACCGGAGCAACCAGCAAACCAAACCGTTTAAAGATTCAAGATGATTTCAATTCCGGAAAAATAAAGGTGGTCATCGGAAGCGAGGCGATTCAGGAAGGAATGAACCTTCAGGAAAATACGACGGATATTTACATGCTTTCTCTTCCGTACAACTTTACCTCTCTACGGCAAGTGGAAGGTCGTGCTTGGCGACAAGGAAATAGGAACGAAAATGTAAGAATCAACTTTATGTTGACCAATGACAGCATTGATGTCTTTATGCTTCAAAAATTGCAATCCAAACAGGCAAGATACTTGGAGGCAATGAAGAAGGGAGCCGATGTTTTAGATATTTCTGACATCAGCACGCAGGAAATGAAAACCGCCATCATCACGAATCCCGAAACCAGAGCGAATATAGAAATTGAACTGATGAAAAAGCAAATTGAAACCGAAAAAAATAAATTTTTGGCTGATTCTGCTTTTGTGCTTCGAAAATATGACAGTTTTATTAAAATTCAGGAAGAAGTAACTAAAGCGCAACATAACTACAACCGAATCTTAGGCTATTCCAAGGAAGAGGGCGACAATGCCGAATACTGGAAAAACCAGCTTCCATTTTATCAGAAAACGATTGATTTGACAAAGGAGAAAGTCCAAGAGGAAATTGATATTCTTTCTCAAAAAGGCGTGAATGTGACGGAGATTGAACAGCAGACAAAAATTACTGAAGATAAGATTGCTGAATTGGATAAAAGGTTGGAGGATTTGCCTAATGTTCGGGAGGGATTGGTTGAGAAGTATAGGGAGGAGAAGGAAATGCAGTTGAAAATTAATGAGAGTAGGGGTTATTTAGAGGAGAGAATGGTGGAGAATTCACAATTATTTAAGACGAATATTATCAGAGTAATTGATAAAAATTTTGAAAATGAAAATGTACAAAAAATAGAAATACAACAATATGGAAGAAAGAGATAATAAAAAAACAGGGACTTGAAGTCCCTGTTTTAGTCCCCGCTATGCGTAAATCACTGATTTACAGCGTGTGTAGTAGCCCGTAGGGGAATCGAACCCCTCTTACCAGAATGAAAATCTGAGGTCCTAACCGATAGACGAACGGGCCATCTAATTTCTGCGAATTATCGCAGGGTTAGTTTTTTGTTTTTATAAGTTTCAACTCTTATTAATTACCAGGTTAGAGTAGTAATTAAGTTTTGTAGCCCGTAGGGGAATCGAACCCCTCTTACCAGAATGAAAATCTGAGGTCCTAACCGATAGACGAACGGGCCAACTATACTTATTAAGCTAGTTTATTAACGTGCTTAGTTAATTTGCTTTTCAAGTTAGCTGCTTTGTTTTTGTGAATAATATTTTTCTTAGCTAATTTATCCAACAAAGAGATAACTTTTGGCAATTGCTCTGCAGCAGCAGCCTTATCTTCTTCATTTCTTAACACTTTCATTGCTGTTCTAGCAGTCTTGTGGTAGTATCTGTTACGAAGTTTTCTTACTTCGTTTTGTCTGATTCTTTTTAATGCTGATTTATGATTTGCCATATCGTTCAAATGTGAGTGCAAAAGTAAAAACTTTTTTTTTATCCTCCAAATTTATTTTCAAAAATTTTTAATTTTCTTCAGATAAATATTTTTTGAGTTTATCTATTGCCTGTTCTATTTTAATATTCTCTTCTTCTCTTTCTAATTTTTTGATGGTGCTTTTCAGCATTACCATCGCATTGTTCCATTCTCCAGTGGTGTTGGTGAAGGTAAGTCCGTCAATCGTTACTTCAAAAGTTACCCTTTCTCCAGTCCTGTCAAGTCTGAAACTTATTTTATCATCACTGCCTGTTATCCCGTCTTCATTGATTTTTAAATCATAACTTTTTGGGTTAGAGTGGATTTTCTTAAAAAGCAATTTTGCTTCTTGTATTTTTAAATCCGGCATGATATAAATTTGGTAGCCTATAGGAGAATCGAACTCCTGTTGCAAGGATGAAAACCTTGAGTCCTAACCACTAGACGAATAGGCCAAATTTTGAGGTTGCAAAAGTAATAATTAACTTTTTAACTTCAAAATTATTTTTTTATTATTTGAAAACTTTTTGAATCACAGTATTCTTAATTCCTTTAGCATCAAGCTCTTTCTGTAATTTTACCGCATCCTCCAAAGTATACACTTTTCCGTAGGTATAATAGAAAACGCCGCTTTCTTTGTTTCTTTCCACGTCTTTCAGCGTCTGAAGAATGAAAGAATTTCCATTCAGTTTTTCGCCCACGTAGACTTCAATGGTGTAATATCCTGTACTTAATTTCTGGTTCGGCATAAATCCTACCGCATAGGCATTCCGGAATCCGGCGTCTTTTGCTGTTTTAATGTTAATATCTCTTACAGAAGCAAGGTTGGTAACCCCGTAATAATATTTGTACTGTCCGTTCTCTTTAATAGGCAGAATGTAATTTAACCCTTTTAAAGCAGGATCTCCCTCCTTGAATCTTTCCGGAGAACTCAACAGTAAAATTCTGAAATCATTTTTCAGTGCGATTTCCGCCAGTTTATCAGGTTCAGGTTTTTTTACCACTGCGGAAACACCTGATTTTCTGTCGATCGCTTTTTTATAATCAATAATTGCCTGATAAATACTTTCGGAAATTTCATCCTGTCCTTTTTCAGAAGCCAGATAATGGCTTTCTTCTGGATGATTGATGAATCCGGTTTCAATTAATACAGAAGGCATCGCGTTCATACGCAGAACGTGCAGGTTTTTCTGGAACACACCGCGGGAACTTCTTTTGTCTTTATTTACAAAATTATTTTCTACCAGTCCGCCCAGAAGAAGGCTGGATTCCAGATATTTGCTCTGCTGAAGTTTCAGGGCAATTAAAGATTCCGGAGAGCTTGCATCATAAGAACCGAAGGTCTGCTTATCTTTTTCGTCCAGAAAGATCACATCATTTTCACGTTTTGCCACTTCTAGATTGGTATCATTCTGATCCGGTCCCTGTACATAAGTTTCGGTTCCGTATGCGGTTGGTCTTTTAGAAGAATTACAGTGAATGGAAACAAAAAGATCCGCTTTGCTTCTGTTCGCAAGATTGGTTCTGTCCGACAAAGAAGGATATTCGTCGATCTTTCTTGTGTAGATTACTTTAAAATCTTTATTTTTTTCGAGCATTGCTCCTACTTTAAGGGTAATGGAGAGCGTTACATCCTTTTCGGAGATCCTTCCGATATCGGTGTAGGTTCTGTTTGCTCCGTAATCACTTCCTCCGTGTCCTGCGTCCAAAACAATGGTAAATTTCTTTTGCGAAAAAATAAAGTTGGCAGTCAGGATGAAGAGAAATGATAAAATTATTTTAAAATTTACTTTGTACATCTTACAGTTTTAAAATTTATATTAATTTTGAGCCTTAATTGTATACATATAAATATAACAAAAAATTGGTCAAAACCGTCTCCAAAAATATATTACAAATTTTAATTATCCTAATTTTTAACAATTTTTTAGCACAGCAAACGCCCAAAAAATTGCCTGAAAATGCGGTTAATGATACTATTTCCAAAAAAGATACCATTGTTCTGAAAAAGGAACCTTTGGAATCTGTTCTGCAGACAAAAGCAGACTACCAGAGAAGAGATTTCCAGAAGAAAATGGTGTATCTGAACAAAAATGCGCAGGTGAAATATCAGGATATGCAGATTGATGCAGACTATATTTCCATTGATGAGCAGAAACATCTCATGTACGCAAGAGGAAAACAGGACTCTTTGGGAAGAATTATTGAGCCTGTTATTACAACACAGGCAGGGAAGAAATACGAAACTACAGAATTTCAGTATAATACCTTAACAAGACAGGCAATTGCATTTAATGCAAGAACCGAAGAAAACGAAGGGGTTATTACCGCGAACAAAACCAAAAAGTACAACGACAGTATCTTTGCGATGAGCCGGGCAGATTATACGACGGACGATTATTACATCAAGAAAAAAGATACAGCGGCAGATTATTTTTTAAGAGCAAGATATCTGAAGCTTGTAAAAACAAAAAATAAATCGTCTATTGTTTCGGGACCGATCCAGATGTATATAGAGCAGGTTCCCACTCCGCTTATCATGCCTTTTGCGATCCTTCCTTTTTCAAGCAAAAGATCTGCGGGAATCCTGATTCCGAGTTTCGGGGAAAGACAGGATGTAGGATTCTTCCTGAACGGTTTAGGTTATTATCAGCCAATCGGGGAACATTTTGACCTTAAAATCCTTTCGGATATTTACACCAAAGGAAGCTGGAACCTGCGGCCTGAAATGAACTATATTAAAAAATACCGCTATTCCGGAAACTTTTCTGCGGACATCGGAACCATGGTTCGTGGGATCAAAGGTTTAGATGATTACAGCAAAACAGGAACGTACAGAATTGCGTGGAGACATACACAGGATTCCAAAGCCAATCCTTTCCTTACATTTTCTGCATCGGTAGATATTGTGAGTACAAAATTTTATAACAATACACTGAACAATAATTATATTTTAAATCAGAATGTTTTAAATACCCAGCAAAACTCTACGGTTACCCTTACCAAAAGATTTTTAAAACTTCCGGTTACCATTACGGGAACGGCTTCCTATTCGCAGAATTTTGCCACCGGTTTATCAGATCTTCGTCTGCCGCAGATGAACGTGGCGATCAATCAGTTTTATTTATTCAGATCCAAAACAGGAGTGCGTTCCGGTCTGCTTGAAAATTTAACGGTAAACACAGGAATTAATTTATCAAACTTTGTTCAGACCAACGAGGGCGAGCTTTTTAAAGCGGCAATGTGGGATAAACTGCAAACCGGAGTGAAAAATAACATTGCTCTGGGAACCAATACAACCGTAGCAAAATATTTCACATTCAGTTTGGGAGCGAATATTGATAATGCGTTAACCACAAAAACCATCAATAAATTCTACGACCCTATCCAGAATAAAGTAGTTACAGAAACCAATAAAGGAATTTCAGGATATTCTACGTTTTCAACAACAGCAAGTATTCAGACTACTTTGTATGGACAGGCAAACTTTAAGAAAGGTTCTGCCATTGAGGCTATCAGACACATGATGACGCCAAGTATTGGGTTTACCTATTCTCCGGATTTCGGAGGTTCCGGATATGGATATTTTAAAAATTATTACGATGCAAATGGAGCTTTAACACCATATTCTATTTTTGAAGGCGGAATTATCGGAAGTCCGACGACAGGATTAGTAGGAGCTTTAGGTTTTAACATCGGGAATAATTTAGAGATGAAGGTAAGATCGAAAAGCGATTCTACAGGAGTGAAGAAAATAAAGATTTTTGAATCTCTTAACCTTTCTGGAAATTATAATTTTGCAGCGAAAGATCATCCTTTTTCTATCATAACAATTACAGGACAGTCTTCTTTCTTTAATAATAAACTGAGCCTGAATACAAGCTTATCTTTGGACCCATACAGAATTATCTATCTTCCGGGACAGGATGCCGGAATAAGAACAGAAGAGTTTGGTTACTTCAGTGTTCAGGGATTCAACGTTCAGATGTCTTATCCTCTGAGCAGCGAAATCTTTGGAGAGAAAACAGATTATGCCAAAAAGTATAAAACCAAAGGGGAAGTAAGGAACGAAAATTATTATTTTGATGATGATAATTATGCGCATTTCGATCAGGCATGGACATTGAATGTAAATGCAAACTATGCCTACACCAAAAGTTCAGCTTCCAGAACACCAACGAGACTGGCTTCTGTGGGACTGGACGGAAGTCTTAAGCTAACGCCTTACTGGAACATCAACGGAAGTACCCACTACGATATGGTGACGCAGAAACTTGCATATACCAGAATCGGTTTTGCAAGAGATCAGCGAAGTTTTACCATTAATTTCAACTGGGTTCCTTTCGGGCAATATAAAGTATATGACTTCTTTATCGGGATCAAAGCCAATATCTTAAGTGATGCGCTGAAGTATAAAGACAGAAGTTTTACACAGCCAAACGCACCTTTCTAATATTTGATTATAGAAATAGAATATAAATTTTATATTTGCACCCAAAATAAATTTTCATGAAAAAAGTAATCAACACCGTAAATGCTCCTGCAGCGATCGGACCATATTCACAAGCCAATATGGCAAACGGAATATTGTATATTTCCGGGCAGATCCCTGTAGATCCTGCAACCGGTAAACTTGTAGAAGGAATTGAAAAAGAAACCCATCAGGTAATGAAAAACCTTGAAGCAATTCTTACAGAAGCAGGAATGACTTTTAAGAATGTGGTAAAAGCAACCATTTTCCTTAAAAGCATGGATGATTTTGCGGTAATGAATGATATTTACGCTTCCTATCTGGACGCGGAAAGCTTTCCTGCGCGTGAAACGGTACAGGTTTCCTGTCTGCCGAAAAATGTGGATATCGAAATTTCTATGATCGCACATCAGGATTAATGAACTTTATAAGAAATACAATTGCGGTTATCGTAGGTCTTGTGATTGCAGGGCTTATCATTACTCTTGGGATAAGAGCATTTCCGCAATGGGTAAATTTCGATGCTTTTGCTCCGTTCGAGCATTGGCAGAGATTTCTTCAGAGCAAGCAGAACGACGGTGCGTTTTTCGGTTTCCTGCTGTTTATTTCCGGATTGGGAACTACAGTGGGAGGGGTGGCAACTGCCATTATCGTAAAATATGCTAAGGTGGCTTATGCTATTCTTATTGGTTTCATTATGCTTTTTATAGCCATGCTGGATGTTATTGTTTTCCCTTATCATCCTACCTTCTATAAAATCTCTATTTTTCTTACGTTCTTCCCGTTTTCGTGGATCGGAGGTAAGATTGTAGAAGTCATTTATGAACGAAAGAAGAAAAGAAGAATCGCTGAAAAAATGAATAAATCTTAAATAAAAAAACGTTGCAGAAATGCAGCGTTTTTTGTTTGTGTATCAGTTTCCGGAAAGTGTCTTACTAGGGTGTGGGAAGGTTTCCCGCTTTCCGGAAAGTTTGCTGCAGGGGTGAAACATCCTTTCCCGGTTCCCTGAAAAGCTGTTGCAGGGGTGCAGGAAGCTTTCCGGAAGGATGGTTTGCAGATTTCAGTTGCAGGATTTCTTTTTCAATTAAATAAGATGTTTCTGAATATTAAACTAAAAAAACTCGGCTGCCTCAAATGAGGCAGCCGAGTTTTTGATATGAAGTGAAGTTTAGCTCTTTTATTAAGGCATTTTAAAGCCTCTCTGATAACCTCTTCCGTAGTCATCCATGTATTTGATCTGGGCAGTTCCATTGAACTTATTCAGAATGTTTTCTACATCTTTCTGAGAGTTTACAGGTTTTCCGTTGATCTCTGTGATGATGTATCCGTCTACGATTCCTGCTTTAGCCATTTCACCGCCTTCAACTACATTTTTGGCAATTACTCCGCTGTTCAGACCATAATATGCTTTTGTTTTATCATCAATACTCTGGAAATCGGCTCCGATTTTTTCCGTTACGCTCAGATCTGCTTTGGTTCTTGTAGAAGTTCCTCCTTTCTGATCTCTTAATGTAACGGTTGTTGTGGAAGGTTTTCCGTTTCTTTGGTAAGTTACCGTCACTTTATCTCCCGGACGTTTGCTTCCGATGGCAATGGAAAGATCTGCAAAATCTGTAATTGGTGTTGTATCAATTTGGGTAATGATATCACCTACTTTTAATCCTGCATCTTCTGCACCGCTGCTTTCTCCGAATCCTGTTACCAGAACTCCTGAACCGGATTTATAATTGGTCTTTTTATCTTTATTGTAAGCGGCAACAAGCTGATCGTCCGAAAGATCTAAAGAAGTTACTCCTAAGAATCCTCTTTGTACAATACCGAATTTCTTGATGTCTTCAACAATTTTTCTTGCTAAGTTTGCCGGAACTGCAAATCCGTACCCTTGGTAATAACCTGTCGTAGACTGAATCGCTGAGTTAATCCCGATCAGATCTCCGTTTGTATTTACCAAAGCTCCTCCGGAGTTCCCCGGATTAATAGCCGCATCGGTCTGAATGAAACTTTCAATCGGATTGGCTGCTTTTCCCTGTGAACTTAAAATTCCGATTCCTCTTCCTTTCGCGGAGACAATTCCTGCTGTAACGGTAGAATTCAATCCAAGCGGATTTCCTACGGCAAGTACCCATTGTCCTACTTCAATATTATCGGAATTTGCAAAATTTAAATAAGGCAATCCTTTTTCTTCAATTTTAAGAAGGGAAATATCTGTATTCGGGTCTGTTCCTACTAAAGTGGCGATATAAGATTTTTTGTTGCTTAAAACCACTTCTAACTTATTGGCTCCTGCAACAACGTGGTTGTTCGAAATGATGTATCCGTCCGGCGAAATAATTACCCCCGATCCCATTCCTGAAGGCATATTATCCGGAACCTGCTGCTTTTGTCTCTGCTGTCCTCTTCCTCCGAACGGATCTCCAAAGAAGAAATCGAACATATCCTGCTCCGAAGCTCTGCTTGTGGTTCTGGACTGATAATTTTTGATGGTTACTACTGCCGGAACTGTCGTTTTGGCAGCTTTTACAAAATCGTCTCCCACTGCGGCAGAATTCATCCCTGCAAAGGAAACATTAGAGGATTTTGTAAAATATGATTGATCTGCGTTGTTGGAATCGTGATTAAGATATTGTAATCCTCCAACGGTAGTAGCACCGGAAATTACTCCTACTACTGCAAATGGTAATAGTTTTTTTAAAGTACTCTTCATTGTATATCTTTCTTTGTTATTTATTGATGTTAACTTTTTCATTTTACTGGAAACAAATTTAATGCTAAATACGTATGCAATTGGTACAGAATGTTTCATTTTTAACTAAAATTTAACAACAATTGAAATAATTTATGCATTATCCCATAAATTTTAAAATCTCAATTAACGAACCTTAAAAAAATATTAATGACATTATGGCATATTGATGTTTTAAATGTCATAAAATTACAAAGGTTGAAGATGATTCATCCAAAAGAGTACCAATCTGAATGTATACCTGATAAATCTTATATTTTTCATTAATCTGAAAATAATTATCTTTGCAAAAATTTTCTCACTTAAAACGTTTATAGCATGCAACTGTACAACACCTTAAGCGCAGAAGAAAGAGCTCGACTAATTGATGAGGCCGGAAAAGAGCGCCTTACCCTATCTTTCTATGCGTATGCCAAAATTGAAGATCCCAAAAAATTTCGCGACGATTTATTTATAGCCTGGAATGCACTGGATGCGCTTGGTCGTATCTATGTGGCGCATGAAGGAATTAATGCTCAGATGAGCGTTCCTGCCGACAACTTCGAAGCATTTCGCGGGACTCTGGAAGCATACGATTTCATGAAAGGCATTCGTTTGAATGTAGCAGTGGAGCAGGACAATCATTCATTTTTAAAATTAACCATCAAAGTCAGAAACAAAATCGTAGCCGATGGTCTGAACGATGAGACTTTTGATGTTACCAATAAAGGCGTTCATTTAAGAGCAAAAGAATTTAACAGTTTGCTTGAAGATCCGAACACCATTGTCGTAGATTTCAGAAATCACTACGAAAGTGAAGTCGGCCATTTTGAAGGAGCAATTACTCCCGATGTGGAAAACTTCAGAGAAAGTCTGCCGATTATTAACGAACAGCTACAGGATTTTAAAGAAGATAAAAACCTTTTGATGTACTGTACCGGAGGAATCCGTTGCGAAAAGGCAAGTGCATATTTCAAACATCAGGGTTTCAAAAATGTATTTCAATTGGAAGGCGGAATTATAGAATACACCCGTCAGATAAAAGAAGAAGGCATAGAAAGTAAGTTTATCGGTAAAAACTTTGTATTCGACCACAGATTAGGCGAAAGAATTACGGACGATATTATTGCGCAGTGCCACCAGTGCGGAAAACCGTGTGACAATCATACGAACTGTGCGAACGATGCCTGTCATTTATTGTTTATCCAGTGTGATGAATGTAAAGCGGCGATGGAAAACTGCTGTTCGACAGAATGTCAGGAAACCATCCATTTGCCTTGGGAAGAGCAGGTTGCTAAAAGAAAGGGTCTTCAGGTAGGAAATAAAGTATTCAGAAAAGGAAAATCTGAAGCTTTGAAATTCAAAAAATCCGGAGATCTGCCGGATAAGCCTTTAGCAAAAGCTGAAACAAAAGATATCCGTCAGAAAATAAAAGTTAAAAAGACATTAATCGGAAAAGCGGAGCATTATTATTCAAAATCTAAAATTGCTCAGTTTTTAATTGAAAACAATGAACTTGCAGTAGGAGATAAAGTATTAATTTCCGGACCCACAACAGGAGATCAGGAAATAACCATTTCTCAGATTTTTGTGAACGGAACTTTCAGCGACACAGCAAAAGCAGGAGATCAGATTACTTTTGAACTGCCTTTCAGAGTTCGTCTGTCTGATAAATTGTACAAAATCCTTGATTCTGAAAACGCATAATCGATATGTTAAAAGCAGAATTAAGAAAAAAATATATGCAAAAAAGAAAAGCCTTGTCGATTGATGAGGCTTTCTTGTTATCTGAAAAGATTTTTAAAAATTTCATTGAATCTTTCAAACCTTTTCAAAACCAGAAAATCCATATTTTCATCCCGATTGAGAAGTTTAGGGAAGTAAATACCCAGATTTTCGTCAGCTACTTTTTAAGCAGAAAGATCCGTGTTTTTGTCCCTAAAATTGTCGATACAAGACTGCTTTCGGTAGAAATTTTTGCAGATTCTAAATTTGAGTTGAATAGCTGGGGAATTTCCGAGCCGGTTTCTGATGAAGATTCAGGTATTCTGGATTTTGATTTTGTAATTACGCCCCTTTTATACTGCGACAGACAAGGAAATAGAGTAGGTTACGGAAAAGGTTTTTACGATGGTTTTTTTGAAAAAGTATCGGAAGAGACAAAAAAAATCGGAGTTAATTATTTTAACCCCGAAGAAAATATCGATGATGTCTGGGAAAATGATATTCCGCTCGACTATTTGGTGACACCTGATGCGGTACTGTCTTTTTCAGGAGCATCTGAGTAAAATTTCACAAAGTAAAATTTAAATTCCTTGCTTTTCTGAGACGGTTTTGACACCAAAGTGTATTGTGCATTCCGTTCAAAATTTCCCAACGATTTATTTTTATCTCCAAAATATTCCACATTGAATTTGGCGAAATTCAGCGTGTCCTTTTCCTTTATTTTCTGGAAAACATTCAGATTGCTGACGCGTACTTTTTTTACATTCAGGCTTTCGAGTTCTTTAAAAAGATCCTTAAAGGTAGTAGAATCAGACTTCTGGAAATACTTTTCTATTTTAGAGTAAATTGCCGTATCAATTTCCGTATTTCTCTGTCCGGAAAGATATAACGTAGACAAATCCAGCACATCCTGTACTTTTTGCGAAGTAATGGAATTGATAGCCTGAGTACTGTCCATTTTTACCGTTTTGTTGTTCGTGTTTCTTAGCTTTTCCAGATCACTCTGTCCTCCGTTGTCTTCTTTTTTAACGCACGAAATCATGGTGAATCCTATTAATATGATAAAAAACAAAAAGTTATTTATTGTTTTCATTGGCTGAGATTTTAAATTTAATAGATACGATTTTCCCTTTGTTATCCGTCTTCATTTCGATAACATTAAGGTTTTTAAGTGATGTTGTAGGTGTGGTAACTAAGGTAATGTAATCTTCCTTGTCCAAGGTTTCAAGTCCGTAAATATCACTGTCATAAACCTGAGTAATCACGGCGTTGTTGCTGATTCGGTTTTCCAGTTGTCTTCTTTTCTGGGTGATGAGATCATTCTGTTCCTTTGAATTTTCTCCTTTTACATCCTTTGTTGAAAAATAATAAAGCGCCATCTTATAATCATCGGGTTTCAGCTCGATGGTTTCTTCTTCAGGAGCATTTTGTAAGTTTCGGTTCACTTCCAGATATTCATAAAACGGAGAACTGATCTGCATTTTAAGATTCTTATCTTTTGTGGGATATCTGAAACATTCTCCGGGTTTTATTCGGTAAAGAATAGGAGATTCGTTTTCCTTGATCACTTTGATTTCTATTTCACGCTGAATACTTAAATTTCTGTCGGCATCCGTAAAACAGTATACATAAGTTTTTTGAAAGATCGCATCTTTAAATCCTAAAAGTCCTGTAAGAATTACCAAAATAGTGGTAACAATTGCCCAAACATTCTTTCTGATGAAATTTTTCTTCGGTTTTTCAGCTTCTGCTAAAGAAATTTTTTCAGTCTCTGAATTTTTAGTAATTAATTGATTTTCAAGTATTGATTTTTGTAAATCGGAGTTTTCAGGGGTTTTAAATTCCTGTTTTTTAGGTAGATCGTCATCTTTTGGCAAATCAAGTGATGCAGAAACTGTTTTTTCCAGTTCTTTAAGTTCATTGTCTTTCAAATCTTCATCATCCTGCAGCAATTCACCTGCAAAAAGATGCTGTTTTTTGAATTCATACCATGAGTCGTAACCTGCATAAATACTGAGTAAATTCAGCATATCGATTCTTGGTAGTTTGGTAACCGGCGAATTCTTAAAATAGGTATAAAAAGATTTTTCGCTGATGTTCCCTTTTGCCTTTTTTCTGAGATCTTCCTGAAAATAAATGATGTCGATACCCTTCCATTTCGAAATATCGTCATAGGAAGGAGTGTATTCTTTCAGATATTGAGCCTGGACATCCTTTTTTAACTGCTCAAAATGTAATAGATCTAAGTCCGTCAATTTATTTTATAATGATTAAATTATTGATTATCAGTAATGTTATTTTGTAAAACTATTTTACAAAGGTATTACAATTATTTTTCCTAAACAAATTTTCTATCTGCTATACCTTTGTCTTGTTCAAATAACAGAACAGAAAAAGATTTTATAAAACAATATTAACAAAATTAAATTTAATTTATTATGAAAAAGTCATTATTCGTAGCTGCTATCGCTGCAATCTCTCTAGTTGCTTGTAAAAAAACTGAAGCTAACACAACTGAAGCTTCTACAGATTCAGTAACTGCTACTACAGATTCTGCTACTGCTGCTATCGATTCTACTACAACTGCTAAAGTTGATTCAGTTAAAGCTGCTGGTGCTGCTGCTACTGATTCAGTTAAAGCTGATGCAAAAGTTGCTAAAGAAGAAATCAAAGCTGAAGCTAAGAAAGAAGAAGCTGCTAAGAAATAATCTAAGCTTAAAAATAAAAGAACCGTTTCACTTAGTGGAACGGTTTTTTTATGCTTATATGTTTAGTAATTATTGGTTTGTTAGCGATTAAAGATGAAGCATCAGTCAATCCCCAACAACCAAATTATCCCTTCTTCTGCTTCAGTGTTTCGTAACACGTAATCGCAACAGCATTGCTCAGGTTTAAAGAATCAATGCTTCCTGCCATCGGAATCAGTGTATTTTTTCCTTTCCCAATCCAGAAATTACTTAATCCCGAATGTTCTGTCCCGAATAAAACGGCAGATTTCTGTTTAAAATCTCTTTTGTAAAGATCTTCGGCAGTTTCATCCATAATCGTTGTATAAATATTGAAATTATTTTTCTGAAGAAATTCAAACGTTTCCTGATTTTCCGCCTGAAAAACTTCCATTCCGAATAAGCAGCCTACACTTGAGCGGATTACATTCGGGTTATAAAAATCGGTTTTTCCGTCTGAAACAATTAATGCATCAATACCGAAAGCTTCACAACTGCGCAAAATAGCCCCCAGATTTCCCGGTTTTTCAACACCTTCTACAATAATGATCGTAGAATCTTCCTTTGGTTTAAACGCAGATAGATCGACTTCTTTTGTTTTGTAAATCCCGATAATTCCTTCCGAAGTTCCGCGATAGGCGATTTTTTCGTACACTTTTTCGCTAACGAGATGAATTTTCCCTTTGGGAAGTTCTTTCTGAAAAATAGTTTCGCAGATAAAAAATTCCACGGGTTCAAAATGATATTTCTGGGCGCGGTCGTTTTCCTGCTGTCCTTCCACCACAAAAACATCCGATTTCTTACGGAATCTGTTATCAGTAAGAAGTTTGGTAATGTATTTTACTTTTTCGTTCTGAAAGCTTTCTATTAACATCCTGCAAAATTAGTTAAAATTTGCAGTTAAATAAAAAACCTCAGAGCCGATCTGAGGTTGTAAATTTTATTCTTCTAAATTTTCCAGTGCGGTCTGAGAGTTTTCTACCAGACTTTGCGGAAGATCTTTCTTATTTTTTATTCCCAGAGATTTCAGTTTCTGGGTTTGGATCACCAAATTGTCATTTCCTGTTGAAAGCTGCTTGTAAGCATCATTATAAACGTTTTTCGCCTGATCTAGATTTTTTCCTACTTTCTCCAGATTTTCAATGAAACCTACGAATTTATCATACAGTTTTGCCCCTCTTTCCGCAATTTCCATAGAATTTCTGTTCTGGTATTCGCGTTTCCAGAGATCGGCAATCAGTTTTAAAGAAGTAATCAGGTTGCTTGGATTCAGCAGCAGAATTCTTCTTTCATAGGCAAAATTCCAAAGATTCTGGTCTGCCTGCATTGCTGCAATATAAGCCGGTTCGCTCGGAATAAACATCATCACGAAATCAAGGGATTTTCCATAATCATCATATGCTTTCTGGCTGAGCTGGGTAATGTGACTTTTAATAGAAGATAAATGCTGATTGAGTTTCATTAAATAAACATCCTGATCGGTTTCGTCTACCAGTTCTGTAAAAGCCGTGAGCGAAACTTTGGAATCGATGATAACATTTCTTTCATCAGGATATTTTATAACCGCATCGGGACGCATTTTTTTACCAGAAAATTCTGAGAACAATGCTTTGTTGTCTTCATCGCGAAGTTCATGTTCAAGAAAATATTCTCTACCTTTTACCAGACCGGATTTTTCCAGAATGCTTTCCAAAATCATTTCACCCCAGTTTCCCTGCGTTTTGCTTTCGCCTTTCAGAGCTCTTGTCAGTTTTTTCGCATCTTCAGAAATCTGCTGATTCAGTTCTGCTAATTCTTTTACTTTTTCGGCAAGAGAAAAACGCTCTTTGTTTTCCTTTTCGTAGGCTTCGTTCACGCGGTTTTTCAATTCCACGATTCTTTCCTGAAATGGTTCAAGGATGGTTTTAAGGTTGTTTTGATTTAAGGTGGTGAATTTTTCTGTCTTTTCTTCAAGGATTTTATTGGCTAAATTTTCGAACTGTAATTTAGATTCTTCCTGAATTTTTGCGATCTCTTCTTTCTGCGTCTGCAAAGATTTCTGTAAGCTTTCGTTAATTGCGGAAAGCTCGGAGTTTTTTGCAAACAAAGTCTGTTTTTCTGTTAAAAGATTTTCGATCTGAAGATTCTGTTTCGCATTAAATTCTTTCTGTTCGGAAAACTGAGTGTTTAAAGAAGCGTGTTCCGCAGAAATTTTGGCAAATTCATTTTTCAAATCATTAAGAAGATCGCTCTGCTGTGCATTGATTTCTTTTTCCCTGCTGATATTTTGTGTTAATTCCTGAATTTTCTGATTGGAATTTTCTAAATCGGAACTGTTTTTAATGTGTAAATTATTGAGTTCATCGTAAGAATTCCTCGAAACGGTAGAAGATTTCTGGGCGAAATATAAAATAACCGCACCAAGAATTCCTCCGGCTATAAATCCTATAATTAAATATGTCATCTCCATTTTTCAAAATTACAAAAAGGAAAATTGATTTCTTTTATGGAAAACCGTAAGTTTTATATTAGGAATTATTTTTTTTAGCGGCAAAAGCTGCAAAAGATCATTATAATACGTTGATTACGATATTCAAAATTTTCGGTGTAATAAAAAATTAAAAATCTTTTGTGACATTGTATTTAAAAATTAATCAACTAAAAGTTTTGGTTTTTCGGAAAAGATATTTGCAGGATCAATTTGTTTTCCGTTATTTCATCTTTTCAAATCAAAAATAAGTTTCATGAAATTCTTAAGCATTGCGGCCGTTATGTTTTCAGCATTGTTTTCCGCACAGGATTTTGCCAATTATGCGAAATACGAAAAGCAAAATCAGGAAGTTGTAGCGAAAAAAATGGCTCCAAATTCTGTTTTTATGGGAGATTCTATTACGGAAGGCTGGTTTTCTACAGATCCTTCATTTTTTACAAAGAATAATTTTGTCGGAAGAGGAATCAGCGGACAAGTGACTTCGCAGATGCTTTTGAGATTCCGTGAAGATGTTATCAATTTAAAACCGAAAAGAGTCATTATTCTTGCCGGAACCAATGATATTGCCGAAAATCAGGGGCCGATTTCTCTGGATAAAGTTTTCGGAAATATTGTTTCGATGGTGGAACTGGCAAAAGAAAATAATATAAAAGTGGTGCTTTGTTCGGTGCTTCCTGCTTACGATTTCGGCTGGAGAAAAGATATGCATCCGGCGGAAAAAGTAATTGCCCTGAATAAAATGATCGAAGCGTATGCGAAAAAGAACAATATTCCGTACGTGGATTATCATTCCGAAATGAAAGATTCCCGAAACGGACTGGACAAAATCTATACCGAAGACGAAATTCATCCAACGGCAAAAGGCTACGAAAAGATGGAAGCCATTTTGATGAAAAAACTGGGCAAAAACTAAGAATCTTATTTGGGTCGGATTAAATTAATTGTAAGGTTACATAAGAAACTTAAACATTTTTGGTAGAAGCCAAAATTTCTATGTTTTTTACAACGTCATTGCTTTCACATTTTTTCAATTCCTTTAATAAAGAAGGAGTGAGGATTTTAGGATTCAAAATTTGGGTGGCAACTTTTGCGGCGGCATAATCTACGATTCCGATTACGTTTTCTCTCAGAAAGTTGGGTGTATTTGATGCAATAACGGCGGTTGCCCATGAAGTGTCTCTTGCTTTTGAAATGGCAAAATCCAGAATGACGTTGTCTTTTCCGTTCGAAAGCTTATCAATTAATTCTACTGGATAACAAATCTTGTTTAAAGAATCCTGAACTTTTTGATTAATGGAAGCGATTACATTATTGATGTTTTCAAAATCTTTTTTCAGCGGATTGATTTTTCGGTAGGGCATAATGGAAGAAGCGGAAATTCCCAGATCGAGATTGATGTGAGCATTCATGCCTAAGAAAATGTGCTGTAAGATGAGCAGATTTTTATTCTTTGCGGCTTCAAAAGCGATAAACCAGGAGTTGGTGCATTTTTGTCCTTTCGAATAAGCTTCCCAAGCTTCAAGATAACGTGTGGCAAAAGCAATATCCAGTACAGTCATTCTCGGATTGTCTTCAAATTTTTTCTGTTGAATTCCTTTAAGAACCTGCGCCGTCATAATTCTGTAGGTACAGGCAAAATATCCGACCGGACTTTGATTTTCTTTCGCCCAGATGATGATTTCGTCTAATTTTTTCAGAACTTCTTCTATGGTTTTCATAATGTTTTGTTTTTTATAAAGATAAGAAAACCTTGTGTAAATTTTTGTGTGAAAATATTTTGTATATTTAAATCTCCATAAAAGGAATTATTATAGAGGTGTCCGAAAATCTTAAGAGTAGGAGCAAATTAAACAAAATACTATGAAAAATTTAAAGTCTTTAAACAGAAAAGAGCTGAAAGCAATTGCAGGTGGCGCTTATGAAAACTGCCAGGTTCCTTTAGAATACGGAGTCTGTAATCCGGGATATACCTTCTGCAGTAATCCTTATTGTTGTGTACTTGCGCGTAAACCTTATATTTGCATTGATTATTAGAAAAAACAGGCTGTCATAATTTTGACAGCCTGTTTTTTATTTTTCGTAATACGTTATCTGAATTTTATTATCATGAACTTTCATAATTCCTTTTTTAGGATGTTGGAAATATAATTCAATATCATTCTCTGCTTTTTTAACAATAATGGGTTCTGAATAAAAAATCTTTTCAGGAAGTTCAGTTACTGTTTCAAACCGGTTATTTTTTAATTCCGAAATGGTTGTTTTTGTTCCGTCAATACCTGAAATTATTGAATACAGTTTTTTGTTATAAACGAAACTTGATACGATGAGAACTCTTGTTGTATCAAGAATTTTTTTTGTTCCTAAAGTTGATTCTGATTCATATTCGCGAGTTATAATATCAGGATGATAAACCGGAATTTTTTGTGTTGTTGCCATTTTTTCAGGATCTGCAATTTCAAGAATCTCTGAAAATCCCATCATATGCGCCAAAGAATTCGAAACGTAATATTTTCCTTTTATTTTATTTACAGAAACAGGGCAGGTTGCCACTGCATAATGAATGACATTGTTTTGTCTGTTTTTAAAATAAACAGTTCCTCCCCATTCACCGGAGCAGCTTTTCCGCACTTCGTATTTTTCATCTTTATAAAGTAATCCGGAAAAGTTGGTTTCCTCTTCTTTTAAATGCTTAAGTTCATCAATAATATTTTTTGAAACATGATTTATTTTTACTTCGAATACGGAAGATTTATTCTTGCAGTTGATTAATGATAGTAATAATAAAACATAAGATAGTTTTCTCATTGACCTGAGTAATTAAGGATTTTCTTTCGCAATTTCCTCATGGTGCTTCAGGTACAATGGCAAAGCTGCCGATCCGTACCATGGGAAGATTTCATATCCGAAGACTCCTGCTTTTACAGCGGGATCTGTTTTTACCCATGATTCTGCTTCTTCTTTGGATTTTGTATTGAAGATGAACATCCCTTCAAAATTTTGTTTGTTATCTGAGGTGAACGGACCTGCCACTACAACTTTTCCTTCTTTAGCAAGTTTTCCGATATTGGCTAAATGTTCTTTCATTAACTCAGCCATTTTTGTCTTGTCTTCAATTTTTGTAGTTCCTGTTATCAGCATTACGATTACGTACGGCTTCATTCCGTATTTATCGGCTCCCAGTTCTGTAGCCAGTTCTTGATTAAATGTATTTTTGGAGCTTGTGTTAGAAGCGTTTTCTCCAGCTTTTCCAGATTGCCCGTCTTTCCCTTTTGTAATGACACATGAAGAAAGAAATAGAGACAAACCTATCAGCAATGAAAATTTTCTCATCGTTTTACTCTTTTATTCTTAAAAATTCTTTAGCCAATTCAATCATTTTAGGATCTCCGGTATATTTTCCGTGTTCATCTGATAATTTTACAGTTGGAATCCATTCTTTGTTCGGAGCCTGAACACCGATAAGTTTCATGACGATATTCATCGGTTTTAAACCGACATCATTCGTAAGATTGGTTCCGATTCCGAAAGAAACTCCGATTTTTCCTTTGCAGTAATTGGTGATTTCTTCTACTTTTTCAAGATTTAGACCATCTGAAAAAATGATATATTTGAATAGCGGATTAATGCCGTGTCTTTCATAATGAGCAATGGTTTTATCCGCGAATTCCAGAGGATCGCCGCTGTCGTGACGAACACCGTCGAAAAGTTTCGCAAACTTTTTATCAAACTGCTGGAAGAAAACATCTGTGGTATAGGTATCTGAAAGCGCAACTCCCAAATCTCCACGGTAAACATCCACCCAATGTTCCAAAGCCAGTTCGTTTGCCATTTTAAAACCGTATTCTGCTGCGTGGAACATAAACCATTCATGAGCATGGGTTCCGATAGGTTTTACACCGTATTTCATGGCGAAATGTACATTAGAAGAACCGATGAATGTAGAGTCTTTCTTTTGTGTTAAAGCTTCCATAACCAGATTCTGAACTTTATGAGAGTGTCTTCTGCGGGTTCCGAATTCTGCGAAATTAACGCCCAGTTTTGCCAGTGTTTCAGCTTTTTCCAGTGTTTTGTTCATCACCACTTCATTGGAGTCTCTTTCCATGTGGTTCATTTCGTAGTGAAGCTCGCTGATAAGCGCCAATAATGGGACTTCCCAAAGTATCGTTCTGTACCATAGTCCTTCAACGGTTACGGAAAGATCGTTTCCTTCCTGATGAATTTTAACTTCGGAAGGATCATAATGATAACCTTCAAGGAAATCAAGATAGGGAAGATCAATATAAGGGCAGGTTCTTGCCATGAACTTTTTTTCGTCTTTCGTCAGCTTCAGTTCTGCCATCTTATCAACGGCTTCTCTTAAAGCAGCGTCAAAGCCTTCCGGAAACTGGTGTTTTCCGCGGTTGATGAATTCATATTTTACCACAGAACTAGGGAATAATTTCACCACCGCATTCTGCATCGTTATTTTATAAAAGTCGTTATCTAAAATGGAGTTTAATCGTACGTTGTGCATGATTGTGTAATTTATACGCAAATATAGTTATTAAAAATAAAATCACCTAAATGTAAGGTGATTTTTTTTAATTTTCCGGATATTTTTTCTTTCTTTACTTTCCAAGATAGGAGTTGTACATCCAAACTTCTTTTTCCTGTTCTGTAATATAATCGCTCATTTGCGAGTTGGTTCCTTCGTCTCCTGCTTTTTCCGTCATATCCAAAAGTTCTCTCTGAAGATCGATAACTACTTTAAATGAATTTAAAATGTTTTCAACACTTTTTGTAGCATCGCTTACTTCCACGCTTTCTTTTATGGTTGACACTTTAAGGTAATCTGAATAATTATGAGCCGGTGTAGCACCTAACGTTAAAATTCTTTCTGCAATTTCATCAATCTTTAGAACAAGACTGTTGTAAAGCTCTTCAAATTTTGGGTGAAGCGTAAAGAACTGATCTCCTTTAATGTTCCAGTGAGAGCCTCTTGTATTCTGATAAAATACAGAATAGTTAGCTAAAAGAATATTTAATTTTTCTGAAATCTTTTTGCAGTCGGTTTCTTTAAGACCGATAATGTTGGCGTTTTTCATATCTCTATTGTAGTTTATTTTTCTGTAACAATATTAAGTAAATATTGTGCCGAAAATGCGGTTTCGTGATTGATGATACTTATCTTTGATATTTTTAGAATGAATTTAAACATGGAAGCTTCGTCAAAAGTTAATTTGAAAAGTTTTATAGTCTCTCTTCTTTTTTTTGCTGCTGTATGTGCAGTTTATTTTTTGATATCCTTATCGAAGACTGACGGACATTATATATATTTGATAGACGATGCATATATCCATTTGGCAATGGCTAAAAATTTTGCGCTGTATGATGTTTGGGGAGTAACGAAATATAAATTTTCTTCAACTTCTTCTTCTCCTTTATTTACCTATATTTTAAGTGTTTTAATAAAAGTTTCCGGAAATAATGATTTCCTTTCGCTTTGGGTAAATATTTTTTTGGAGTCGGAACGGTTTATTTTCTGAATAAATATTTTTCGGGTGTTTTCAATACGGCAAAAAATATCGTGCTTTCAGTGCTTTTTACCCTTTTCTTTTCTGTAATGCATTTGCAGGTTTTATCCGGAATGGAGCATGTTTTCCATGTTTTTTTATTTGTGATAAATATTTTTTGTCTTTCAAATTTTAAAAACAGATATTCTGTTTTTGGATTTTACCTCACTTTATTATTGATGGGGTTGGTACGTTTTGAAAGTATGTTTTATTTTGTAATTCTTGCTTTTCTGTTTTTTTTAATTAAAAAATGGAAGCATGTATTCTTGATTTTGCTGGTAGGTTTTATCCCGATTGTACTGCTTTGTTATTTTAATTTTCATCATGATGGCTATTTATTTCCGAATTCAGTAATTGTAAAAGGAACGAGGTTTACTTTTGATTCCCATTTTCCGAATCAGTTGAAAACTATTTTTCTTGATAATTTTTTGTTAAATGTGAGCTTTTATAAAATTGGGCTCTTTCCTATTATGATTTGTCTGATTTTAATGATTAGAGATTTTAGAACAAAGAACTTTCAACAAATAGTTAAAGATCATTTTTTACTGATTGTTATTTCTTTGCTAATGATCTGTCACTCTATGTTTGCTGATCTGAAAGGAATGTTCAGGTATGAAGCTTATATTCTTACGGGTTTTTCCATGGCTCTGATTCCAAAACTTAAGGGCTTATTTGAAAATTTCAGGACTTACATTAAAAAGGAATTAATTATTTCAGGATTTATCTTGGCAAATATTTTTTTGTTGATATATAAATTTTCCTTCGCTCACAAAATGCTGATTGACGGGGGCAAAAATATTTATGAACAGCAAATTCAGTCTGCAAGATTTCTGCATACCTACTATGATAAGTCAAAGGTTGTTGCCAATGATATTGGAGCTGTTACATATTATACAGATATTCATTTGCTTGATATAGCGGGTTTAGGTTCGAAGGAAACAATTGTCTTTAATGAAAATAAAAGGCATGCAGATTCTCAGTTTCAAATTTTTCTAACAAAATATACTACTGTAAGTAATTATGATATTGCCATCATTTACGAAGCATGGCTTCAAACTTACATCCCCAAAAACTGGACAAAGGTAGCCGAACTCAAGATCAGTAATCCTATTACGGTAGCAAAAGATAAGGTGTCCGTTTATTCAGTTAATGGTAATAATCTGGAAGAACTTAAAAATAATATCAAAGATTTTCACTGGAACAGAAATGTTCGTATTACAATTGTTGATAAACCGTAAGTATCTGTTAATTAAATTTTAAATAAAAATATTATTTCTATATAACTGCTTGTTAATTAAAAAAATATTACTATTTTTGCACCCTAAAATAAAAAGCAATTAAATGCCTACTATTCAACAATTAGTAAGAAAAGGAAGAGCCACGCTTGCCAAGAAGAGCAAATCGGCTGCCCTAGATTCTTGTCCACAAAGACGTGGTGTATGTACGAGAGTATATACTACTACACCTAAGAAACCTAACTCTGCACTAAGAAAAGTTGCAAGGGTAAGACTTTCTAACGGTAAAGAAGTGAATGCCTATATCCCGGGCGAAGGACACAATCTTCAGGAGCACTCGATAGTATTGGTTAGAGGCGGAAGGGTGAAAGACCTACCGGGAGTACGTTACCACATCGTAAGAGGTGCATTAGACACTGCAGGTGTAAATGGAAGAACGCAGAGAAGATCGAAGTACGGAGCTAAGAGACCTAAACCAGGTCAGGCACCAGCTGCACCAGCAAAAGGAAAGAAAAAATAATCATTAAATAAGGTACAGAAACAATGAGAAAGACGAAAGCGAAAAAAAGACCGTTGTTACCAGATCCAAAATTTAATGATCAGTTGGTAACGAGATTCGTAAACAATTTAATGCTTGACGGTAAGAAGTCAATCGCATTCAAAATTTTCTATGATGCGTTGGATATCGTAGAAACTAAAAAAGGAGATTCTGAAAAAACAGCCCTTGAAATCTGGAAAGATGCATTAACAAACGTTATGCCTCACGTAGAAGTACGTTCTAGAAGAGTAGGTGGAGCTAACTTCCAGATCCCAATGCCAATCAGAGCAGATAGAAAAATTTCTATGGCAATGAAATGGTTAATTAGCTACTCTAAAAAGAGAAATGATAAGTCTATGGCTTTGAAATTAGCTAATGAGGTAGTAGCTGCTTCAAGAGAAGAAGGTGCTGCTTTCAAAAAGAAAACAGATACTCACAAAATGGCGGAAGCAAACAAAGCTTTCTCACACTTCAAATTCTAATCTGAAATGGGAAGAGATCTTAAATTTACAAGAAATATTGGTATTGCTGCTCACATTGATGCAGGTAAGACTACCACTACAGAAAGGATTTTATTCTATACAGGTGTAAACCACAAAATTGGAGAAGTTCACGATGGTGCTTCTACAATGGACTGGATGGAACAGGAAGCAGAAAGAGGTATTACTATTACTTCTGCTGCAACTACTTGTAACTGGAATTTCCCAACAGATCAAGGTAAGAAATTACCTGAAACAAAACCTTACCACTTCAACATTATCGATACACCGGGACACGTTGACTTCACCGTAGAAGTAAACAGATCTTTGAGAGTATTGGACGGTTTGGTATTCTTATTCTCTGCAGTAGATGGAGTAGAGCCTCAGTCTGAAACAAACTGGAGATTGGCTGACAACTACAAAGTTGCGAGAATGGGATTCGTAAACAAAATGGACAGACAGGGTGCTGACTTCTTGAACGTTGTAAAACAAGTAAAAGAAATGTTAGGATCTAATGCAGTTCCAATCGTTTTACCAATCGGTGCTGAAGAAGATTTCAAAGGAGTTGTAGACTTAATTAAAAACAGAGCGATCATCTGGGATGAAGCAGGACAGGGAGCAACTTATGAAGTAGTTCCGATTCCTGAAGACATGAAGGATGAAGTTCTTGAATATAGAGAGAAATTAGTAGAAGCTGTAGCTGATTATGATGAGACTTTGATGGAGAAGTTCTTCGAAGATCCGGATTCAATTTCTGAAGAGGAAATCAACGAAGCATTAAGAAAAGCGACTATCGATCTTTCTATTATCCCAATGACTTGTGGATCTTCTTTCAAAAACAAAGGAGTACAGTTCATGCTTGATGCTGTTTGTAAATATCTTCCTTCTCCATTAGATAAGGATAATATCAAAGGAACAGATCCAAGAACTGACGCTGATATCGAAAGAAAACCATCTGTTGAGGAGCCTTTCGCTGCATTAGCTTTCAAAATTGCTACTGACCCATTCGTAGGTAGATTAGCATTCTTTAGAGCTTATTCAGGAAGATTGGATGCTGGTTCTTATGTACTAAACACAAGATCTGGTAACAAAGAAAGAATCTCAAGAATCTATCAGATGCACGCAAACAAGCAAAACCCGGTTGAATATATCGAGGCTGGAGATATTGGTGCTGCTGTAGGATTTAAAGATATTAAAACAGGAGATACATTATCTGATGAAAAGAACCCAATCGTTCTTGAATCAATGATCTTCCCAGATCCGGTAATCGGTATCGCTGTTGAGCCTAAAACGAAAGCTGACCAGGATAAAATGGGTAACGCTTTAGCTAAATTAGCTGAAGAAGATCCAACATTCCAGGTTAAGACAGACGAGGCTTCAGGACAAACTATTATCTCCGGGATGGGTGAGCTTCACTTGGATATCATCGTAGACCGTATGAGAAGAGAGTTCAAAGTAGAGGTTAACCAAGGTCAGCCGCAAGTAGAATACAAAGAAGCTCTTACACAAAAAGCCAGCCACAGAGAAGTTTACAAAAAACAGTCTGGAGGTAGAGGTAAATTCGCGGATATCGTATTCGAAATCGGTCCTGCAGACGAAGGTAAAACAGGTCTTGAATTCATCAACGAAATTAAAGGGGGTAACATTCCTAAGGAATTTGTTCCTTCAGTTGAAAAAGGATTCAGAGAAGCAATGAAGAACGGTCCTTTAGCTGGATTTGAGGTAGAATCTATGAAGATTACATTGAAAGATGGATCTTACCACCAGGTTGACTCGGATCAGTTATCTTTCGAATTGGCTGCGAAGCTAGGTTTCAAAGAATCTGGTAGAGCTGCTAAAGCGGTTATCATGGAACCAATCATGAAGCTTGAAGTAGTAACTCCTGAAGAGTACATGGGTGATATCGTAGGTGACCTTAACAGAAGAAGAGGTACTGTAAACGGTATGGACGACAGAAACAACGCTAAAGTTATCAAGGCTTTCGTTCCACTTTCTGAAATGTTTGGTTATGTAACTTCTCTTAGAACGTTATCTTCAGGTAGAGCAACATCTTCTATGGAATTCGAGAAATACGAAGCTGCTCCTACAAACGTTGCTGAAGAAGTAATCGCTAAGGCTAAAGGTTAATATTAAATTAGATTAAAATGTCACAAAGAATCAGAATAAAACTTAAATCTTACGATTACAACTTGGTAGATAAATCTGCAGAGAAAATCGTAAAAACGGTAAAGGCTACTGGTGCTGTTGTAAACGGACCAATTCCATTGCCAACCAACAAGAGAATCTTCACAGTGTTGAGATCTCCGCACGTAAACAAGAAAGCAAGAGAGCAGTTCCAATTATCAGCTCACAAGAGATTGATGGATATCTACTCTTCTTCTTCTAAAACTGTTGATGCTCTAATGAAATTAGAACTTCCTTCAGGTGTAGATGTTGAAATTAAAGTGTGATAATTGCATACTTTGCAATGATTATATAAAATCCGTTCCTTTCGGGGAGCGGATTTTTTATGTATTGTCATATTTTGTTTTTAGAAACAAGGTATAAAATGTAACTGAATTTAACATTTTAATTATCCACAAACTCATCTTTTTCGGCGGAGTTTTTGATGCTTTAAATCTCATTAAAACCAACGAAAATGGATAAGTCAGATAAAAGTTTTTTCGAGAAATTTTCAGACTGGGCAACAAAATTTACAGGAAGTTCCTACGCCTTCATCGGAGCAACCTTAATCGTTATTATCTGGGGTGCTTCAGGACCGATTTTTAAGTACTCCGAAACGTGGCAGCTCGTAATTAATACCGGAACAACCATCATCACATTCCTGATGGTATTTTTAATTCAGAAAGCACAGAATAAAGACTCGAAAGCCATTCAGATCAAATTAAATGAACTGATCGCCGCGAATGAAAAAGCCAGCAACAGAATTGTGGATATTGAAGATCTAACGGAGAAGGAACTCGATCAGCTCCATTGTTACTATGAAAAACTGGCAGATTTTGCCGAAGAGGATGAAGATATCCATTCCTCACACTCTATCGATGCGGCAAAAAGAAATCAGGATCGGAAGCATGATGCTTTCCGAAAAAAACATGAAGAGTGGTTGCAACAGCAAAAAGAAAATAAAAAAAAGGAATCGATCTGATTCCTTTTTTTATTGAATACTATTTCATAAAATACCCGAAATAAGAACAGCTTCCCATTAAATTTCTGGCAGTCTCCGTATCTGCATATTGCGTTTTCAGCATGGCAAAATACGTTCTGTATTTTTGGTTTTTAATCTGATCTAAATTCTTCTGGTAAGAATCACTTTTCTCACTGTATTTCGGATCCGAATAATCTACGTTCGAAGGATTTTTAGTTTCATACTGATAATATTTCCCCTGTTCCGCACTTGCCATCTGAAACAGAATTCTTGCTTTCTGTTCTTTATCCGTTGATGTATTCAATGCTTTTTTATAATAATTAATTGCCAGATCAAAATTATCAGGTTCAATAAAAGTAGTATTTGTAAAGTTCTTGTAGTAGTACTGATACGGCGTTTCACTGTCGGTGCTCCAGAAATTATATTTTCCGCCATTCGTATTGTCAACATCCATCACAAATAACTGTCTGTAATATCCCAAAGAAGAAGTATTGTAAAGAAGATTTCCAATGAGCTGATTGGCTTTTGTTGATCTTTCGTCCTTACCGCTTCCTATTTTTTTAAGCTGAATTAAAGCATCTGCCAATTCAAGTTTATTCATCATAGGTTTAATGAAAGAAAACTGAGAAAAATCTTCCTTCACTATACTTTCTTCTGGCGCACTCTGATAACTTTCCCAAACATTATGCCCGAAAACAAGATCCGAAATACTTCGGAAACCATTGTATTCTGAAGCTCCGTATTGATGAGGCGTTTTTTTCTGAGAATTCCCGTCCCAGTCATAATTGATTCTAGGAATTCCTGTGAAATTCTGAGCTTTTGCATAGTATGATTTAGCTTTCTCAAAATCTGCCTGTCTCATGGCTCTGTCACCATAAATCACTGCAAAAAAGGCATCGATATTTCCTACATCATCAATGTTTTTAGCAATAATCTGTTCCTCGAATTTCGTTTTGTTCGGCTTTCTGTAAAAATCTTCCACACTTTTTACCAGACTAGAGTTGGGGTTGTACTGAAGATCAGAAAGCGTATTGCTCATCAGGAAAGATTTTCCGTCTTCACCCTGCAGGAAATAACGGTTGGCAAGAACATCTTTCAGGAAATCTTTTGTAGAAGGAACCTCACCATAATAATCATATTCTGTTTCTGTACTGTCTTTTTTAGGTGGCTCCGGTTTATCCACAAAATATTCAGCATAATCTTTCATTAAATGATCTTCGAAATCCGCATCAATTTTAGGCTGCGAAACGATATCATTCAGAACCTTCATTCTTTTAATCTGTTCCTGATATTCGGGATTGCTGGTTTGAATGTCTGATAAAATCTCCGTACTGGCTTTATAATCTTTCTTAAGGAACTTCAGATAAGCATCTGCAATCTGCCAGTATTCGTCCTTAGATTTTTCTTTCGTTTTGCTTGTGAATTTTTCAAGATCATCTAAGAAATCTTTCGTCTGATCGTCATAGTAATAATTATTCTTGTTGAAAACCGGAATTCTGTTCGGGTTGTCCAGCAATTCATCATCGCTTTGATCGGCTTTCGTTTCAGCACTCGTTTTATCTTTAACTCCGAATAACTTCTTAAAAAAGCGCACAATTTTCTGCCAGAACGATATTTTTTCCTCTTTAGGAGCTTCCGCAACTTCAGTTTTTGGCTGATCCGCTGTAGTGTTTGCAGAAACTTTTACCGTAGATTTTTCATTATTGTTGGTGTAATAATAAATCGGGAGATAGTTTCTTTCCAGTTCATTGATGCTTCTCACCGCCATCACTTTCAGAATTTCAGAATCAGGATCTATTTCAAACATTTTCTCCATAATCGGAATCGGATTGTTGAAATCTTCATAGCCTAAAAGAAAATAAGCCATGTTTTTTTCTTCATTCGTTCCCGCTCTTTTCATAATATTATTAAAAGAAGCAGTGTCCGAAAGTTTCATAGACACGAAGGCAGACTCTTTACGGCTTTTACTGTTCATAAAGACCTGAAAGAAATTCCAGTTGGCATCACTTTTCAGATCCAGTCCGCGTTGTGCACCCGCCAATTGATCAAGAGCCATAAAATAAGTAGCTCCTCTTGATTTTATGGGTTCAACATAATTCTTGAAAGCCTCTGTCGCAGCTTCGTAATTTCTTGTATAATGGTTGAAACGCACCAATTGATATCCGTAACGCTGTTTGATTTCAGGATTTTTTGCCGCATTGTAAAGAGAGGTTAATGCAGTGATGGTTTTATTGTAATCAAGATTTGTTGCATTTTGTGAACTCTCGCTTTTACGGTAATAAAATGAATCCGGACTTTCAACGTAGTTGATTTTCATGTACGGTTCAAGATATTTTGCCTCAATCAGATAATCAATCGCTTCCTTATATTTAGAATAGAAACCAGATCCGAGTTTTGTAAGAAGCTGATTGTTCGTGCTGCCATTTTTCAGAGCATTCAGATCATTGATGTTCATTTTATTCACCAGATAATCTGTCTCCGCAAAAGTCAGTTGATTATTAAAGAATTTTTTCCAGGCATCCACATTTTCATTAGGAATCTGGGATTGTTTAAAATCAGTATAAAATCTGGTGGAATAGCTGTGAAGAAATGGCAGGTAAGATTTATCCTTTATGATACTCTGCGTAAACAGATTGAAATATTCATAATCCGGATCAGACCATGCGCATGCTTCAGTTTTACTGTAAAAAAGCGATAGAACCGCAAGCGAAAGAAAATACTTTTTCATTTTGTTAATGGTGTTTTTTTAAGTTTATAATTTTAATGAATGTATGTTTAGTTGAAATAAATCTTACGCCGTTTCGTTTAAAAATCTGTAAGAGTTATCTTTTTAAGCATAATGCAATTTACGCAGAATTTTAATTGAATTTACAAGCTAAAGTTCTGACCTGTAACAAATTTACTGTCTAGCTGATAATAAATCATAGTAAAGTTGGTTATTTTTTTCTCCAGAAAACGGATAACTTCCTGAAGCTGCTCATCTGAAATCTCTTCAATTTTAATTCTGAAACCTTTGTTAAGATAACTTCCGAAATAAAATCCGTCCTTCTGTATTTCAATTTCTGTGTCGGATATTCGCTTGAAATCGGGGTTTTTAAGATCCTTTTCAGATAAAGCATTAATCAGTTTATGTTTTCCCAAATGATTGGTGACAATTCCCCACGAATAAATTGGTAAGGCAACCTCAATCTTTTTAACAGGATAATCTTCCAGTTTGGAAAGATAATTTTTCAGAGTATTAACATCAAGAATTGAATTTTTATCGGAATTTTCCAGCGGTGAAGAAGTGGAGTAGCACATGAGAAAAACCTGCTCAACCGGTGGAATTCCCATGATATTTTTATCTTTTACCTGATGAAGACGAAGTGTACAGGTTACCGATTTTTTAGAAACTTCCTTTAATTTTTTCAGAAATTTAAAATAATCATCACGGGTTCCTGCAGTCCAGTCGCAGTCAATTTGTATTTGATTGCCGGTCTTCAACTGATATTCTGAAGTCTTCTTTGTAATTAAATCATGAATGCTTGCTGCAAGAAACTGTATTTCCTCATTGGTGATGTTGATAAACGCACGGTTTGTAATAAAAATCGTCGGAACAATATTTTTGTCGGTGCTGAAACTCTGATCTTTTGTAATAACTCCGACAGGCTGAAACTTCCCGTCCAATTTATCAACATCAAAAAAACGCGTATATAAATAAGGATCGGTTGCTTTTTGTAAAACGTCTTTCTCTGTTTTGTCTAAAGCCAAACGGGTTTTCCAGTAATAAAAAGTATATGGATGAGACTGTTTTTTACCACAGGAAACGGCGAGAAATAAAATTAACAGAAGTTGAGAGACTTTCATCATTGGTATAAGATTCCTGAGCATTCGCAATTTGTTTTTTCCATTTCAGAAACGGGACAGCAGTCGTCTGACTTTTTTACTTTTCCGTTTTCATCGGTCAGATAAATTTTTTCTTTATCAAATTTCACGTAAAATGTTTCATTATAGGTTTTAAAATAAACTTTCATCACTTTCGGATCATATTTTCCGGCATTGATTTCTTCTTTGGTTTCTGTTCCGTCTGCCTGATTGATCTGTACAAAACCGAAATAGACATCGCCGTTATCTTTTATGTTGATATAATAGCTTGGTGTTCCGGAGCCATTTGTTCCATCTTCTATATTGAAATCTTTTTTCCCTGAAAAAGGAGCTTTGGACTGTGCAAATGACAGGAAGCCTAAAAGAAGTGTGAGTAGAAATAAAAGTTTTTTCACAAGTGAATTTTTCCCAAAATTAAAAATATCCTATCAAAAATTACACCGTAAAATCACGGTAATTACTTTTATACAAGATTTTGTAAAGTTTAATTTAACTCTTTGTTTAACTTAGCGATGAAACTAAACGCAAAGAAAGACAAAGAAAATTCAAATTATTAACACCGTAGATTTAGATAAACAAAGGCATTTCACTTATTTTCGAAAAACAAAGTTTTTTAACAAAAGCAAAAAACCACCTCAAAAAGAGATGGTCTGTGCATCACTAACAATTAATTTTTAAAATACCGTTGCAGCTAATTGAATTCTTGCGAACTTATTGGAAGGATTCCACATTGCCATCATGGAAACAGGCAGGCTGTAATGATTGGTAATTTTTACGGTCTTACTAGCCTTCACGCCTACATTTACAATATCAAAACTGTTTTCTCCGTTTCCGTAAAGAAATCTTTTGTCATTTAACGCAAATCCGGCTCCAACAAATGCGTCAAGATTTACTTTTTTATCTTTAATAACAGGATAACTCGCCTGAACGTATGTTGAGTATTTATTCTTTTTATATGTTCCGTCAGATTCCAGAACCACTTCTCCTGCATTAGCTCCTCCATACAGCATAATGTCTGCTTCAATATTTAAAGGAAAAGAAGCTCCAAATGTATAATTGGTTCTTAAATCAATAATATGCGCTGTTCTCCTGTTGGAATAATTAAAAATATCTTCCGAAGCCACCGCAGTGTTTATATTTCTTGAATTAAATAAATCCCACAATCCAATGTAAAATCTTCCACTGGAAAACTGTACATAATAATTGATTTCTTTATAATGTGTATTGTCTTTATCGTCCGCTAAAGCAGATGCGCCCCAAATTCCGACTTTCCATTTTTTATCTTTATCCAGAGCATAAGAAAGATTTCCCATCACAACCGGCTTATCGGTAATAATTAAACCTCTCCAAAGATGGTTATTCTGAATGTTTGCGGTAAAATCCAGTCTGCTTTCTTCCTTTGTTTCTGTGTTTTCCTGGGCAAAAAGAGTTCCTGTACCTGATAAAATCAGGCATAAATAGATTAGTTTTTTCATAAAGTAAAGTGTTGTTAGCTCAGAATTCCGTGAAGTAACGCAGCAAGGGCAGCTCCGATGATTGGTCCTGCAATGGGAATCCATGCATAACCCCAATCGCTGCTTCCTTTTACCGGAAGAAGAGCATGCATAATTCTTGGTCCGAGATCTCTTGCCGGATTAATGGCGTAGCCTGTAGTTCCTCCTAAAGAAAGACCGATTGCCCAGACCAATAAAGTTACCGGTAAAGCTCCTACACTTCCTAATCCTATTTTTGCTGTCGGATCATTATTTAAAGTCATGCTTGGATCTGCGAAATGAAAAATCACAAACACCAAAACGAAAGTCCCGATCATTTCGCTGATTAAATTGGAAACAGGCTTTCTGATGGCAGGTCCTGTACTGAAACATGCAAGTTTTGCCCCTTCGTCTTCCGTAATGGCAAAATGATCTTTATTGAAAATCCAAACCAAAGATGCACCCAACATTGCCCCGATCACTTCTCCGGCAATATAGGTGGGAACCAGATCCCATGAAAATTTTCCTGCAAAAGCCAATCCTAAAGTCACTGCGGGATTCAGGTGCGCGCCGCTTACGGGACCTGCAACGGTTACACCCACAAAAACTGCCAAAGCCCAGGCGGTGGTAATAACGATCCAGCCGGAGCTGTTTCCTTTTGTGCCTTTCAAAACAACATTGGCTACTACGCCGTTTCCTAAAAGGATCATCAGCATTGTGCCGATTATTTCTGCTGTAAATGGAGTCATAGTTTTATTTTAAAAGGTTAATCTTCGATCCAGTTTTGAGAACGCTGTACCGCTTTTGTCCACGTTTTTACCATTTTTTCCACTTTTTCCTTTTCCAGTTGCGGGTGAAAATCTTTATCAATGATCCATTGAGACTGTATTTCATCAATGTTTTTCCAGTATCCGACCGCAAGTCCGGCAAGATAAGCCGCTCCCAAAGCGGTTGTTTCCAGCGTTTTTGGTCTTGTAATCTTAAATCCGAATAAATCTGATTGTATCTGCATCAGCAAATCACTTGCAGAAGCTCCGCCATCTACTCTTAATTCTAAACTTTCCGTTCCGGAATCAGCTTCCATTGCTTTTACAATATCATACACCTGAAAAGCAATACCTTCCAAAGTCGCTCTTGCGATATGTCCGTTCGTAGTTCCGCGGGTTACGCCAACGATATTTCCGCGGGCATACTGATCCCAATGGGGAGCGCCTAAACCCGTTAATGCAGGAACAAAGTACACCCCGCCATTATCCTCAACCGATTGTGCCAAAGTATTTACTTCCTCTGCGGAACGGATTAATTTTAAACCGTCTCTTAACCATTGAATGGCTGCACCGCCCACAAAAACGCTTCCTTCCAGAGCATAATTCACTTCGCCATTAATTTTCCATGCAACAGTCGTCAGTAAATTGTTTTTAGATAAAACAGCTTCTGTTCCTGTATTCATTAAAAGAAAGCAGCCTGTTCCGTAGGTGTTTTTTACCATTCCCGGAGTCGTACACATCTGTCCGAATAATGCAGCCTGCTGATCTCCCGCAATTCCTGCAATCGGAATTTTTGTGGAGAATAATGTAGTAGCTGTTTCTCCGTAGATTTCACTGCTTTGTTTTACTTCCGGTAAAATCGCTCTTGGAATGTTGAAAAGTTCCAGTAAATCCTCGTCCCATTCTAAAGTATGAATATTCAAAAGCATAGTTCTGCTTGCATTCGAAACATCGGTGATGAACATTTTTCCGCGCGTAAGTTTCCAGACAAGGAAAGTGTCTACTGTTCCGAAACATAATTTTCCGGCTTCTGCTTTTTCTCTTGCGCCTTCTACATTGTCTAAAATCCATTTCAGTTTTGTTGCTGAAAAATAAGCATCCAGTACAAGACCTGTTTTTTCTTTAATTTTCTCAGCATGACCCTGTTCTTTTAATTCGTCACAATATTTGGACGTTCTTCTGTCCTGCCATACAACGGCATTATACACAGGTTCTCCGGTTTCTTTATCCCATACAACGGTGGTTTCTCGCTGATTGGTAATTCCGATGGCTGCAACTTCTCTTCCGGAAATTCCGGCTTTGGCAATAACTTCTGCTGCTACGGAAACCTGAGAAGACCAGATTTCATTGGGATCGTGTTCTACCCAACCCGGTGTAGGAAAGATCTGTTCAAAACTTTTCTGAGAAACAAATTCAATTTCTCCGCTGTGATTGAATAAAATGGCTCTCGACGAAGTCGTACCTTGGTCCAGAGCGAGAATCAACTTTTCACTCATGCTGTAATCGTAAATTAAGGTTAAATGGATCTTGGAGAATAAGGAGTCAGTAAATATCCTTTCGCCAATTCGATAAATTCTCTTTCCTGTTCATCTGCCCATTCCGCAGAATGTCCGTTTTCTTTTGCAATAATCTGTGCAATCTTGTGCGCGCTGTCGATTGCCGCTCTTGCATCTAAAAATAAAAGCCGTACTCTTCGTGCTAAAATATCCTCAATGGTTTGTGCCATTTCGCTTCGTATTGCCCAGACTGCTTCTGCCATAGTGAAGGGATGATCAGGATGTATTTTTTCTGACAATTCAGGATTGTTCTGCTGTAGTTTTTTTATTTCCGGAATATCGGCTCCGTAAACATATAAATGATTCGTTCTGTCCACCGTTTCGGGTTTCACATTTCCATGTATCGAAAGGTGTTCTGTTTTGGAAGTGGTTATTCCGAGGTTATGAACTTTCATGGCTTCATCAATCGTGTCTTCCGCCATTTTACGGTAGGTCGTCCATTTTCCTCCGATAATCGAGATGAGTCCAGTGTCTGAGGTAACGACTTTATGACTTCTGGAAACTTCTTTTGTGCTTTTGCTGCCGTCTTTCGGAGCTGCGAGAGGTCTGAGTCCTGCGAAAACAGATTTTACGTCTTCTCGGGTTGGCTTTTTCGCTAAATATTGTCTTGCGGTATTCAGGACAAATTTAATTTCATCTTCCAAAGCTCTTGGCTCAAAACTTTCGTTTTCCAGTAAAGTATCTGTTGTTCCTACCAAAGCTCTGTCGTGCCAAGGAACGACAAATAAAACCCTTCCGTCCGAAGTTTTAGGAATCATGATGGCATCATCGCTTTTCAGAAACGATTTATCCAGAACCAAATGAATTCCCTGACTTGGAACGACGAATTTTCCGTGTTTCGGGTTATTCATATTTAAAATATCATTCGTGAAAACTCCGGTTGCATTGATGACTACTTTCGCTTTGATTTCGAATTGCTGTTTTGTAAACTGATCTTCTGCAACAACACCGATGATCTTATTGGAATCATTTTTCATCAGATTAATCACTTTAACGTAATTAACCGCTGTTCCGCCTTTTTCGATAATGGTCTGTGTTAAGTTGATCGCCAGTCTTGCATCGTCAAACTGCCCGTCCTGATAAACCACTCCGCTTGCCAAACCTTTTTGTTCGATGGTCGGAAGTTTCTCTACGGTCTTTGATTTGCTGATGTATTTCGTTCTACCCAAACTTAATTTTCCGGCAAGAAAATCGTAAACCGAAAGTCCTATTTTATAATAAATTCCTTCCCACCAAGTGTAATTTGGAATAATAAAAGACTGGTTTTTTACAACGTGTGCTGCATTTTTTGCCAGTAAACCTCTTTCTTTTAAAGCTTCTTTTACCAAACCGATATCTCCCTGTGCTAAATATCTTACGCCGCCGTGTACCAGTTTTGTACTTCTGCTGGAAGTTGCTTTTGCAAAATCGTGAGATTCTAACAGTAACGTTTTAAATCCTCTGCTCGTTGCGTCCAGTGCCGAACCTAATCCACTCGCTCCTCCGCCAATGATGATAAAGTCCCATTCTTTAACGGTGGATAATTTGCTGAGTTCTTCGTTTCGTTTCATAATATTTCGTTATGTTTCGTTTTCAAAGTTATAAATTAAAAACGAAACCAAAAAGAAAATAAATGAAATTTTTCGAATCAAAATAAAAATGGTATTTTTGAGAAAACGAAACGTAATGGAGAAATTGCTTCCAAGGCATAATGATATTTTAAAGGAATTAGACGAAAAAGATCATATTCTGGTTCAGGATCTTTGTGAGAAATTCAATGTTTCGTCGGTTACGATCCGAAAGGATCTGAATTATCTTGAAAGTCTGGGATTGTTGTTCCGGAATCACGGAGGAGCAAGTAAGCAGGTGAGGTATGCATACGAAAAAAATGTAGATGAAAAGGAAAATATCAATGTAGAGGCTAAGCAGAATATTGCGAAAGGTGCGCTTTCTCTGATTCAGGAGAACGACTGTATTATTCTGGCTTCAGGAACCACGATGCATTATCTTGCGCGTATGCTGGTTAATTTTGGCCCGTTGACGGTTCTCACATCTTCTTTACGGGTTGCGATCGAGCTTTGCAATAATCCGAATATTAATATTATACAATTGGGAGGAGAGGTGAGAAAAAGTTCGACTTCCATTGTAGGTTCCATCTCTGAGACGATTCTGAAACATTTCTCGTGCAATAAATTATTTCTGGGAGTAGACGGAATTGATATGGATTTCGGGATCAGTACTTCGAATGCTGCGGAGGCTCATCTTAATCAACTGATGATTGAATGTTCGGATAAAGTAGTGATTCTGGCAGATTCTTCCAAACTGAATAAAAAAGGTTTCGGAAAAATCGCAGATCTGGATAAAATTGACTTTCTGATCACAGACGGTGATATTTTAGAGGAGGATAAAAATAAGCTTGAAGAAATTGGCGTGAGTGTTATTGTTAAATAAATACGGCGTAATTTTTTAATTCAAATTATTATTGTCTTGTTTTTCTATATTATTCGCAATTAATTTTGATTATAGAATGTTTATTTATATTTTTAAGAACGCATATGCAGTCTCCAATCATAAAATATAAATAAGATGTCTTATAAAATTACATTTTTTTACTTTTTTATTCTTTTTTGCGCTTGTTAATTTTTCCGCTCAGGAAAAGGTAAATATTGATGATGTTGAATCCAGATATGTATATCTTTTGAAATATCAGATTGATTCTCTGGATAAATCCAGTTCTAATGAAGAGTATTTTATTTTGGAGAGGGGAAAAGAGAAATCTCAGTTTATGGGAGTAACTTCATATAACAGAGATTCTTTAGCTGGTGGAGCAAACCGTTTTGCTTTTGGTCTTGATCCTAAAAGTTTACCTAAAACCAACTTTACTTTTCGAGTCATTAAAAACTTTGAAAAAAACAATATTTCTTATTATGATTATATTATTAAGGACAATTTTATTTACGAAGAAAAGCCTGATTTTAACTGGAAGATTACCGGTGAAACAAAAGAAATAGGAAATTTAAAATGTCAGGCTGCGTTGGTTACGTATGCGGGACGTGATTATAAAGCGTGGTTCACGAACGAAATTCCGGTTTCTGATGGTTCTTATAAATTTTATGGTCTTCCGGGGCTGATTGTGGAGATTGAGGATTCTAAAAAACAATATACATTCGAGCTTGTGAGCTATAAAACCTTTTCAGAAAAGCCTAAGATGTGGATTTTCAAAAAGAGAGTTAAAGGAAAAACGGTAAAGAAATCTGAATTTTATAAAGCATTTAAAAATTTTCATGAAAATTTCGTCTCTGAAATTGCTAAAGGAGGTTTTAGTTTCGATTCAGGAACAGAGCGACAAATAAAGGATAGGATTAAAAAGAAAAATAATCCGATTGAACTGGCTCCTTAATTATTCAGTGATTAAGTCACACCATTTCCTTCTTATGGCTATTTCTTTCGTTTTTGCAAAAAAAGTCTGTAAAGTGAATAATTTTGACATCATTTAAAAACTCGTGATCTTAAGATTTTTCTGTAAATGATTAAAAATCAAAATATTTTACTGAAAATATTTGTCAGTTATAAAAATATTCATAAATTTGCACACTCATTTTAGGGGCGTAGTATGCCTATATTCAAAAGTAGAAATTACTTCAGACCTCCAAAAATGATGATAAATAAAGGATAAATTTTATTATAACATAAACAATGTCAGGTATTATTGGTAAAAAAATCGGTATGACTTCTTTGTTTGACGAAGCAGGGAAAAATATTCCTTGTACAGTTATTCAGGCTGGTCCATGCTCGGTTTTACAGGTCAGAACCATTGAAAAAGACGGTTATAAGTCAGTTCAATTAGGTTTCGATGACAAGAGTGAGAAGAACGTTGGTAAAGCGTTAGCTGGTCATTTCAAAAAGGCTGGTTCTGCTCCTAAAGCTAAATTGGTAGAATTCTACAGAGAATTCGTTGATGAAGTAAAAGTAGGAGAAGAAGTAAAGGTAGACTTGTTCAACGAAGGAGAATTCGTAGACGTAACAGGTACTTCAAAAGGTAAAGGCTTCCAGGGTGTTGTTAAAAGACACGGATTTGGAGGTGTAATGCAGGCAACTCATGGTCAGCACAACAGACTTAGAGCTCCAGGTTCTATCGGTGCAGGATCTGACCCTTCAAGAGTATTCAAAGGGATGAGAATGGCTGGAAGAATGGGAGGTAAGCAGGTAACTGTACAAAACCTTCAGGTATTAAAAGTGGATCAAGAACAAAATCTTTTAGTAGTAAAAGGTGCTGTTCCGGGAGCTAAAAATTCTTATGTAATTATCAGAAAATGGAACTAGTAGTATTAAATACATCAGGAAAAGAGACCGGAAGAAAAGTAACTCTAGACGAAACAGTATTCGGAATTGAGCCAAATCAGCACGCGGTTTACTTAGAAGTTAAACAGTACCTTGCAGCACAAAGACAAGGAACTCATAAAGCAAAAGAAAGAAGCGAAATCACAGCTTCTACTAAAAAACTTAAGAAGCAAAAAGGATCTGGTTCTGCTAGATATGGTGATATTAAATCTCCAACTTTCAGAGGTGGAGGTAGAGTATTCGGTCCAAAACCAAGAGACTACAGATTCAAATTGAACAAAGCTCTTAAGAGATTAGCAAAAAAATCTGTTTTATCTCAGAAAATGAGAGACAACAGCATTAAAGTTTTAGAAGATATGAGCTTCGAAGCTCCTAAGACTAAAGATTTCATTACTTTATTAGATGCATTAACATTAAACGGTAAAAAATCTTTGTTCATTCTTCCTGAAGCTAACAAGAATGTGTATTTATCTTCAAGAAACTTACCTAAGACTAAAGTAATGAACTTCAACGAAGTGAGTTCTTACGATTTAGTAAACGCAGGTGAGATCGTATTCTTCGAAGGTGCAGTAGAAAAATTCCAGGAAAATTTAAAGAAATAAATCATGTCTATTATCATTAAACCAGTTATCTCAGAAAAGGCTAATTACCTTACAGATTTAAGAGGTTCTTATTCTTTCTTGGTAGATACTAAGGCGAATAAAATCCAGATTAAGAAAGCTGTAGAAGCGGCTTATGGTGTAAAAGTAGCAGACGTTAATACAATGATTTATGCTCCGAAGGTTTCTTCGAAATACACTAAAAAAGGTCTTCAAGTAGGAAAGACAAACAAATTGAAAAAAGCGGTAATCAAACTTGCTGAAGGTGAGGTTATCGATATTTTTGCTGTAAATTAATTATAATTATAAATAATAGTAATGTCTGTTAGAAAATTAAAACCTATCACCCCGGGACAGAGATTCAGAATTGTAAACAATTTTGAGGAAATTACTACTAACAAACCAGAGAAATCTCTAACAGTTGGTATTAAAAAGTCAGGTGGACGTAACCAAACAGGTAAAATGACCATGCGTTACACCGGAGGTGGACACAAAAAGAAATACAGAATTATTGACTTCAAAAGAAACAAAGCAAACGTTGAAGCAACTGTAAAATCTGTAGAATACGATCCAAACAGAACTGCATTTATCGCTTTATTAGAGTACGCAGACGGAGAGAAGAGATATATCATCGCTCCAAACGGTATCAAAGTAGACCAAAAAGTAGTTTCAGGTGAAAGCGTAGAACCAAATGTAGGTAACGCAATGAAATTGAAAAACATTCCATTGGGTACTGTAATTTCTTGTGTTGAAATGAAGCCTGGTCAAGGTGCTATTTTAGCAAGAAGTGCTGGTTCTTCAGCGCAATTAACTTCAAGAGACGGGAAATATGCAATCATTAAACTACCTTCAGGAGAATCCAGAATGATCCTTACTGAATGTATGGCAATGATTGGATCTGTTTCCAACTCTGATCACCAATTAACTGTATCAGGTAAAGCTGGTAGAAGCAGATGGTTAGGTAGAAGACCAAGAACAAGAGCGGTAGTAATGAACCCTGTAGATCACCCAATGGGAGGTGGTGAAGGACGTTCTTCTGGAGGTCACCCAAGATCTAGAAACGGTAAACCGGCTAAAGGTTACAAAACTAGAAAGAAAAACAAAGTGTCTAACCGTTACATCGTATCTAAAAGAAAATAATTATGGCAAGATCACTTAAGAAAGGACCGTTCATTCATCATACTTTAGATAAGAAGGTTCAGGCAAATATAGAGTCTGGTAAGAAGACAGTTATCAAAACTTGGTCTAGAGCATCTATGATCTCTCCGGACTTCGTAGGACAAACTATTGCTGTACACAACGGGAAATCTTTTATCCCTGTTTATGTTACAGAAAACATGGTTGGTCACAAGTTAGGCGAATTTTCTCCAACAAGATCTTTCAGAGGTCATGGTGGTAACAAAAACAAAGGAAGCAGATAATCATGGGATCAAGAAAACAAGATAGCGCAATCGCAAGAAAAGAAGCTAACAAAGACGTTGTAAAAGCTTCATTAAATAACTGCCCATCTTCTCCGAGAAAAATGAGATTAGTTGCTGATATCATTAGAGGAGAGCAAGTAGATAAAGCTCTTTATATCCTTAAATATTCTAAGAAAGAAGCTTCTAACAAATTAGAAAAATTACTTCTTTCTGCAATTGCTAACTGGCAAGTGAAAAACGAAGGGGCTGACATTGAGGAAGCAAACCTTATAGTTAAAGAAATATTCGTGGATAGTGCAAGACAATTGAAGAGACTAAGACCAGCTCCGCAAGGTAGAGGGTACAGAATCAGAAAAAGATCTAACCACGTTACATTAATCTTAGGTAATAAAGAAAACTAAATCAAGGTATGGGACAGAAGACAAATCCAATTGGTAACAGATTAGGTATCATCAGAGGATGGGATTCTAACTGGTTTGGCGGAAACGATTATGGAGACAGAATCGCGGAAGACTACAAAATCAGAAGATACCTTGAAGCTAGATTATCTAAAGGTGGGATTTCAAGAATTTATATTGAAAGAACATTAAAATTAGTAACAGTTACAATTACTACTGCTAGACCGGGACTTATCATCGGTAAAGGAGGTCAGGAAGTTGATAAACTGAAAGAAGAGTTGAAAAAATTGACTAAAAAGGATATTCAGATCAACATCTTCGAAATCAAAAGACCAGAGCTTGATGCAGTATTAGTTGCAGACAGCATTGCTAAGCAGATTGAAAACAGAATCTCTTACAGAAGAGCTGTTAAAATGGCGATGGCAGGTACAATGAGAATGGGTGCAGAAGGTATCAAAGTTCAGATCTCTGGTAGATTGAACGGAGCTGAAATGGCAAGATCAGAATCTTTCAAAGAAGGAAGAATTCCATTGTCTACTTTCAGAGCAGATATCGATTACCATATCGGTGAAGCACTTACTCAGTACGGAAAACTAGGAGTAAAAGTTTGGATCATGAAAGGTGAAGTTTACGGTAAAAGAGAACTTTCTCCATTAGTGGGACAACAGAAAAAAGGAGGTCAGTCAGACAGAAGAGATAACAGAGGAGGAGACAGAGACAACAGAAGACCTAGAAAAAACAACAACAATAACAATAATAATTAAAATTTTAGATTAGAAATTTTGAATTTTAAATTACCGTTACTTTTTTAAAATAAAAAAAATCTAAAATCTAAAATCTAAAATCTAAAATTTAGAAATTATGTTACAACCAAAAAGAACCAAGTTCCGTAGAGTTCATAAGATGAAAATGAAGGGGAATGCCCAGAGAGGTAGTCAACTTGCTTATGGAACTTTCGGAATCAAGGCGACAGAAGGTGCTTGGATCACTGCAAGACAAATTGAAGCTGCTCGTATCGCTGCGACAAGATATATGAAGAGAGAGGGACAACTATGGATTAAAATTTTCCCGGATAAGCCAATTACTAAAAAACCTGCGGAAGTACGTATGGGTAAAGGTAAAGGTGCTGTGGAATATTGGGTAGCTGTAGTAAAACCAGGTAAAATTATGTTCGAAATCGGAGGTGTACCTTACGATATCGCTAAGGAAGCTTTAAGACTTGCTGCACAAAAATTACCAGTAGTTACTAAATTCATCGTTGCTAACGATTTTGTTAAACCTCTTTAATCTTTGAATACAATGAAAAAAGCTGATATTAAAAATTTAAGCGCGGGTGATATTCAAGCTCAATTAACTGAAGCAAAAGCTCAATATTCTAAATTGAAATTGGCTCATGCGATCAGCCCAATTGAAAACCCGATCCAAATCAGAGATTTGAGAAAAACAATCGCTAGACTAAACACTGAGTTAACTAACAAACAATAATTTCATTTTAAAATGGATAGAAATTTAAGAAAAGAAAGAATCGGAGTGGTTTCCAGCAATAAAATGGAAAAAACTATTGTTGTTAGTGAAACTACGAGAGTAAAGCACCCGATGTACGGTAAATTCGTATTAAAAACGAAAAAATATACTGCACACGACGAGAACAACGAATGCGCAGAAGGAGATACAGTTTTAATCCAAGAAACTAGACCTTTGAGCAAGAACAAGAGATGGAGATTAGTAAGAATCATTGAAAAAGCTAAGTAATAATGTTACAAACAGAATCAAGATTAAAAGTTGCTGATAACACAGGTGCTAAAGAAGTATTGGTTATCAGAGTTCTGGGAGGAACCAGAAGAAGATATGCTTCAGTTGGTGATAAAATCGTTGTTACTATCAAAGATTCTACACCATCAGGAAACGCTAAGAAAGGTCAGGTATCTAAAGCTGTAGTAGTAAGAACTAAAAAAGCAGTAAGAAGAAAAGATGGTTCATACATCAAATTCGAAGACAATGCTTGTGTATTGCTAAACGCAGCGGGAGAAATGAGAGGAACTCGTGTTTTCGGACCGGTTGCTCGTGAGTTGAGAGACAAAGAATATATGAAAATCATTTCATTAGCTCCTGAAGTACTTTAATATTTAAAATTGTAAAAAAATGTCAAAGTTAAAAATAAAAAGAGGAGATAACGTAATCGTAACTACAGGTAAGAAAGGTCTTAAAGGTGGTACAGGTGAAGTTATTGAAGTGATCAAAAAAGAAGGAAGAGACCCAAGAGTAGTAGTTGCAGGACTTAATATCGTTAAAAAACACGTTAAGCCTTCAGCTTCAAATCCTCAAGGAGGAATCGTTGAAAGAGAAGCTTCTATTCATATCTCAAACGTAGCTTTAGTTGGAAAAGACGGAAAAGCTATCAAAGTAGGTTACAAAATCGAAGGAGATAAGAAAGTAAGAATCAACAAAAAAACGGGTGAAACTTTATAATTTTAAATAACACATGGAATATATAGCAAGACCCAAAAAAGCATATAAAGAAACGATTGTTCCTGCAATGATGGAAGAATTCGGATACAAATCTGTAATGCAGGTACCTAGATTAGAGAAAATTGTTTTATCTCAAGGTTTAGGAGATGCTACAGCAGACAAAAAAATCATCGATTATGCTGTTGAAGAATTAACGAACATCACTGGTCAGAAGGCTGTAGGTACGATCTCTAAGAAAGACGAAGCTGCTTTCAAATTGAGAAAAGGAATGCCTGTAGGTGCTAAAGTTACTCTTAGAGCGAATAAAATGTATGAGTTCTTAGACAGATTAACTTCTTCTGCTTTGCCAAGAATCAGAGATTTCTCTGGAATCAAGGCTGATGGTTTCGATGGTAGAGGAAACTACAACTTAGGGATCACTGAGCAGATCATCTTCCCTGAGATCGTAATCGACAAAGTGAAAAAAATCCAGGGGATGGACATCACTTTCGTTACTACTGCGAAAACAGATAAAGAAGCGAAAGCATTATTAACTCACTTCGGTTTACCATTTAAAAAGAACTAAGAAATGGCTAAAGAATCAATGAAAGCGCGTGAGCGCAAAAGAGAAGCACTAGTTGCTAAATACGCTGCTAAAAGACAGGCTCTTAAAGAAGCTGGTGATTACGAAGGACTTCAAAAATTGCCTAAAAATGCTTCTCCTGTAAGATTACACAACAGATGTAAACTAACAGGTAGACCAAGAGGATACATGAGAACGTTCGGTATTTCCAGAGTAACTTTCAGAGAAATGGCAAACAACGGTCTTATCCCGGGAGTTAAAAAAGCTAGTTGGTAATAATTACTAATTAAAAAATCGGGACAATTAAGTTGTCTGGATACTAAAGATAAAAATATCAGACCAAGATTTCTGAGGTCTGATATTTTACTCTTCAAGTCCTTACAATACTGATTGTTCTTTAACCAATAATTTATAAAAGAAAAATGGTAACAGATCCAATTTCAGATTTCCTAACAAGAGTAAGGAACGCACAAAGCGCAGGCCACAAAGTGGTGGAAATTCCTGCATCGAAAATCAAAAAGGAGATTACTAAGATCTTATTCGATCAGGGGTATATCTTAAACTACAAGTTTGAAGATAGCGCTGTTCAGGGTACGATTAAAATCGCTTTAAAGTACGATAAGCAAACCAACAAACCAGCTATCAAGTCTATCCAAAGAGCTTCTAGACCAGGTTTGAGACAGTACAAAGGTTCTACTGAACTTCCAAGAGTACTAAACGGTTTGGGTATTTCTATCATCTCTACTTCTAAAGGAGTAATGACTGACAAGAAAGCTAGAGAAGAAAAAGTAGGCGGTGAAGTAATCTGCTATGTTTATTAATTTTTAATCACAGGAAAATGTCAAGAATTGGTAAAGCAATTATAACAGTTCCAGCAGGAGTTACAATCACTGAAAAAGATGGTGTGGTAACTGTAAAAGGTCCTAAAGGAGAACTTTCTCAGGAACTTACAGCAGGAATTACTATAGAACAGAAAGATGGAGAACTGAATGTAAACAGACCATCTGATGCTAAACAACACAAAGCGCTTCACGGTTTATACAGAGCGTTAATCAACAACATGATTGTTGGTGTAAACACAGGTTTCGAAAAGAAACTGGAATTAGTAGGGGTAGGATACAGAGCTTCTCACGCAGGTCAAAAACTTGAGTTAGCTTTAGGATTCTCTCACGGTATCGTGCTTGAACTTCCAAACGAAGTAAAAGTAGATACATTGACTGAAAAAGGTAAAAACCCAATTATTACTTTAACGTCTCACGACAACCAACTTCTAGGGATGGTAGCTGCAAAGATCCGTTCTTTCAGAAAGCCTGAACCATACAAAGGTAAAGGGGTAAGATTCGTAGGAGAAATTGTTAGACGTAAAGCTGGTAAATCTGCTTAATAAATTATAAGTATTATGGCATTAAGTAAATTAGAAAAAAGAATAAGAATCAAAAGAAGAGTAAGAGGAAAAATCTCCGGATCTTCTGAATTGCCAAGATTATCTGTATACAAAAGTAATAAGGAAATTTACGCTCAGTTAATCGACGATAACAGTGGAAAAACTTTGGCTTGTGCTTCTTCAAGAGAGAAAGGAGTTGACGCTAACGGAACTAAGACTGAAGTTTCTGCTGCTGTAGGTAAAGCTATTGCTGCTAAAGCTATCGCTGCAGGAATCGAAAATATTGTATTTGATAGAAACGGATTCGTATATCACGGGAGAATTAAAGCTCTAGCGGATGGTGCGAGAGAAGGTGGACTTAAATTCTAATCATTAAATTTCGGAAAATATGTTAGGACTAGATAATATAGAAAGAGTAAAACCGGGAGGATTAGAACTTAAAGATCGTCTCGTAGCTGTTAACAGAGTAACAAAAGTAACTAAAGGAGGTAGAGCTTTCGGATTCTCTGCTATCGTAGTTGTAGGTAACGAAGATGGAGTTATCGGTTACGGATTAGGAAAATCTAAAGAGGTTGCTTCTGCAATTGCTAAGGCAGTGGAAGATGCTAAGAAAAACCTTGTGAAAGTTCCTGTAATGAACCACACAATTCCTCACCAGACTACTGCTAGATACGGAGGTGCAGATATCTTCTTAAGACCTGCTTCTCACGGTACAGGTCTTATCGCCGGAGGTGCGGTAAGAGCGGTATTGGAGTCTGCTGGTATTCACGATATCCTTTCAAAATCTAAAGGATCTTCTAACCCTCACAACGTGGTGAAAGCTACTTTCAAAGCGTTATTGGACATCAGAAGACCTGAAGAAATCGCTAGAATGAGAGGAGTTTCTCTAAGTAAAGTGTTTAACGGTTAATATATAAAACAATGGCAACAATCAAAGTAAAGCAAGTAAGAAGCGCTATTGGAAGAACAAAAACCCAAAAGAGAACGCTTGAAGCATTAGGATTTAAGAAACTTCACCAAGTTGTAGAACACGAAGCTACTCCTTCTATCTTAGGAATGATAGCTGCAGTTAGTCACTTACTTGAAGTTCAAAAATAATTTTTAAAATAATTTTAAAATGAATTTAAACAACATAAAGCCAGCTGCAGGATCTACTTTCAATTCAAAAAGAATTGGTAGAGGACAAGGTAGCGGAAAAGGAGGTACTGCTACTAAAGGTCACAAAGGACAGAAAGCAAGAGCTGGTTATTCTCAGAAGATCGGTTTTGAAGGAGGTCAGATGCCTTTACAGAGAAGATTACCGAAATTCGGATTCAAAAACGTAAACAGAAAAGAGTTTAGAGGAGTTAACCTTGATACAATCCAGACTTTAATTGAAAATAAATCTATCACAGGAGATATTACAAGAGAAGTTATGATTGAGAATGGTTTAATTACTAAAAACGAATTAGTGAAAATTATGGGTAGAGGAGAATTGAAATCTGCGGTTTCAATCTCTGCTGACAAGTTCACTAAATCTGCTGAAGAGCTTATCGCTAAAGCAGGTGGAAAAGCAATTACCTTATAATAATCACTAATGAAAGAATTTATACAAACCCTCAAAAATATTTGGAGTCTTAAAGAACTTAGAGATAAAATTCTCTTTACTTTAGGAATTATCCTTGTGTATAGATTCGCATCTTATATCTCATTACCTGCAATTAACCTTGCGGAAGTAGGAGATCTCTTAGAGCATTATAAAAATCAAGGCGGTAACAAGCAAGGAGCAGGTCTCCTTGGCTTGCTTTCGTCGTTTACGGGGGGAGCTTTCAGCCACGCTTCCGTAATGGCGTTAGGTATCATGCCTTATATTTCTGCTTCTATTATTGTTCAGTTGATGGGAATGGCTATTCCTTATCTTCAGAAGCTTCAGAAAGATGGAGAGTCTGGTAGAAATACATTGAACCAGATCACAAGATGGTTAACAATCGGAGTTTGTCTTGTACAGGCACCTTCTTATTTAACATCGATCACTCAGTTGTTTTTACCGTATGCTCAGTTCTCATCTGCATATTATGTAGAGCCAAATTCTATTATGTTCTGGTTGCCAAGTATTGTTATTTTGGTGGCAGGTTCAGTATTCGCAATGTGGTTAGGTGAAAAAATCACCGACAAAGGTATCGGGAATGGTATCTCTATCCTTATTATGGTGGGGATTCTTTCAAGATTACCGGAAGCATTCGTTCAGGAAATGGCAGTGCAGAACGGAAAAGGTGGAATGGGATCTATCATGATCCTTATTGAAGTAATTTTCTGGATGTTAGTTGTTCTTTTAGCTGTGGTATTATCCGTGGCTGTTAGAAAAATCCCTATTCAGTATGTAAGCAGAGCTCAGGCAAGAGGAGGTGTAAACAGAAATCTTATGCAGGGAGCGAGACAGTGGATTCCATTGAAAGTGAATGCAGCTGGTGTAATGCCGATTATCTTTGCTCAGGCATTGATGTTCGTACCGGGTTTATTAACGAAAGTAGATGAGTCCAATACTTTTCTTGCAGGTTTCAAGAATGTTTTTAGCTGGCAGTACAACGTATTGTTCGCGCTATTAATTATTATCTTCTCGTTTTTCTATACTGCAATTACAATTCCGGTGAACCAGATGGCTGATGATTTGAAGAGAAACGGAGGTTTAGTACCGAAAGTAAGACCCGGAAAAGAGACGGCTGATTATTTAGATGATATTTTATCAAAAATTACCTTGCCAGGTGCAATATTTTTGTCTATCTTTGCAATCCTTCCGGCAATTGTGCATGGAACCTTTGTTCAGACAGATGCGTTCGCCCTATTTTTCGGGGGAACATCACTATTGATTATGGTGGGAGTAATTTTAGATACCGTTCAACAGATTAATACTTATCTGCTGAACCATCACTATGATGGCTTAATGCAGTCTAAATTATCAAGAACGACTGGATATTAATTTATGGCGAAACAAAAACATATTGAACAAGACGGCGTTATTACGGAAGCACTTTCGAACGCCCAGTTCCGTGTAGAGCTTGAAAATGGGCATGTACTCATCGCTCATATTTCTGGTAAAATGCGAATGCATTATATTAAACTTTTACCTGGTGATAAGGTGAAATTGGAAATGTCTCCCTACGATTTAACAAAAGGGAGAATTACATTTAGATATTAAAAACAATCTGCCAAATGGAGCATCCGTTCCATTTGGCTATTGTTAAAAAATAAATACTATCAAAATGAAAGTAAGAGCATCAATTAAAAAAAGAAGCGCTGATTGCAAAATCGTACGCAGAAAAGGTGTACTATTCGTAATCAACAAAAAGAACCCAAAATTTAAACAAAGACAAGGCTAAAATTAAATTATGGCGAGAATTTCAGGTATTGATTTACCAAAAAACAAAAGAGGCGTTATCGGTTTAACTTACATCTACGGGGTGGGAAGAAGCACTGCTTCAGAAATCCTTAAAGCTGCCGGTATCAGCGAAGACAAGAAAGTCAACGAATGGAATGACGATGAATTGGCTGCAATCAGAACATACATCTCTGAAAACGTAAAAGTAGAAGGAGAATTAAGATCTGAAGTGCAATTGAACATTAAGAGATTAATGGACATAGGATGCCAACGAGGAATACGTCACAGACTTGGATTACCTTTAAGAGGCCAGAGAACGAAAAACAACTCTAGAACCCGTAAAGGAAAGAGAAAAACTGTTGCTAACAAGAAAAAAGCTAGTAAATAATCGTTAGGAATTATGGCAAAACAAACTAAAGTAGTTAAGAAAAGAAAAGTAAAAGTTGAAGCTATTGGTGAAGCTCATATTCAGGCTTCTTTCAATAACATCATCATTTCTTTAACAAATAAAAACGGAGAGGTTATCTCTTGGGCTTCTGCCGGTAAAATGGGTTTCAGAGGTTCTAAAAAGAATACTCCATTTGCTGCTCAGATGGCAGCTGAAAATTGCTCTGCTGTAGCTCACGAAGCTGGATTAAGAAGAGTAAAGGTGTTTGTGAAAGGTCCGGGTGCAGGTAGAGAATCTGCAATCAGATCTATCCACAATTCAGGAATTGAAGTTAGCGAAATCATTGATGTGACTCCTATGCCGCACAATGGATGTAGACCACCAAAAAGAAGAAGAGTATAATCTAAAATTTTAAATTTTTGAATTTTAAATTTTAAATGTCTTTGATTACATTTATTAAAATCTAAAATCTAAAATTTAGAATCTAAAATCTAAAACAATGGCAAGATATATTGGACCTAAAACTAAGATTGCTAGAAAGTTTGGTGCTGCAATCTACGGAGATGACAAAAACTTCGAGAAAAGAAAAAACCAACCGCCAGGACAACACGGTCCTAACAAAAGAAGAGGTGCTAAAAAATCTGAATACGCAGTTCAGTTAGCTGAGAAGCAAAAAGCTAAATATACTTACGGTATTTTAGAAAGACAGTTTGCTAACCTATTCGACAAAGCACACAGAAGTAAAGGGGTAACAGGTGAAGTTCTATTACAACTTTGCGAATCTAGATTGGATAACGTAGTGTACAGATTAGGTTTTGCTAAAACAAGATCTGCTGCAAGACAATTGGTTTCTCACAGACACATTACGGTGAATGGAGAGCTGGTAAATATTCCATCTTATTTGCTAAAAGCTGGTGATGTAATCGCTGTAAGAGAAAAGTCTAAGTCTCTTGAAGTAGTTACAAACGCATTAGCTTCTAAAGCAAATTATGAGTGGTTACAATTCAACGATGAGAAGAAAGAAGGTACTTTCGTTTCTGCTCCTGAGAGAATCCAAATTCCGGAAGACATCAAGGAACAGCTTATCGTCGAACTTTACTCTAAATAATTTTTTAATCAAATTTTTGCTCAACCCAATAATATGGCAATTTTACAATTCATAAAACCCGATAAAGTAATTTTACTTAACTCTGATGAATTTAGAGGTCAGTTTGAATTCAGACCACTAGAACCAGGTTTCGGGCTTACAATCGGTAATGCTTTGAGAAGAGTGTTGCTTTCTTCTCTGGAAGGATATGCTATTTCATCTATCAAAATAGAAGGTGTAGAGCACGAATTTTCAACTATTCCAGGAGTAATTGAAGACGTTACCGAAATTATTCTTAACCTTAAGCAGGTAAGATTAAAAGCTACGGCAGAAAACCAATCGAATGAGCAGGTTGTTGCTAAAGTTTCAGGTCAAACGATTATTACTGCTGGTGATTTAGGTAAGTCTGTCAACGGATTTGAGGTATTAAACCCGGATTTGGTGATCTGCAACCTGAACAGTGATGTAACTTTCGAAATTACTTTCAATATAGAAAAAGGAAGAGGGTATGTTCCTTCTGAACAAAATAAGTCAAACAATGCACCTGTAGGTACAATTGCGATTGACTCTATTTTCACGCCAATCAAGAAAGTACAGTATAGCATTGAAAATTATCGTGTAGAGCAAAAAACAGACTACGAAAAACTTGTATTAGATATAGAAACTGACGGATCTATCAGTCCGCAGAATGCTTTAACAGAAGCTTCTAAGATATTAATTTATCACTTCATGCTGTTCTCTGATGAGAGAATCACGCTTGAAACTGAAGCTGTAAAAGCATCTATCCAATATGATGAGGAAACTCTTCATACAAGACAACTCCTTAAGTCTAAATTAGCAGATATGGATCTTTCCGTAAGAGCCCTTAACTGTCTGAAAGCGGCTGAAGTGGAAACTCTTGGAGAATTGGTTTCTTACAGTAAGTCTGATTTGATGAAATTCAGAAATTTTGGTAAAAAATCTTTGACAGAACTAGAAGAATTAGTGCATTCAAAAGGTCTTAACTTCGGTTTCGACGTTGCAAAATATAAGTTAGACGCTGATAAATAATTAATAATGAGACACGGTAAAAAATTCAATCACTTAGGAAGAACAGCTTCTCACAGAAGTGCTATGCTTTCTAATATGGCTTGTTCTCTAATTGAGCATAAAAGAATCAACACTACTGTAGCTAAAGCTAAAGCTTTGAGAGTATATGTTGAGCCTCTATTAACAAAAGCAAAAGAAGATACTACACACAACAGAAGAATTGTTTTTTCATATCTTCAAAATAAAGAAGCAGTTGCTGAATTGTTCAGAACTGTAGCTCCAAAAATCGCTGAGAGAAACGGTGGTTATACAAGAATCATCAAGACAGGATTCAGACCAGGTGATGCTGCTGATACTGCTCTTATCGAATTGGTAGACTTCAACGAGCTTTACAATCCAAATGCGGAAGAGAAAAAAGCAACAAGAAGAAGCAGAAGATCTGCAACAGCTAAGAAAGAAGCTGTAGTAGCTGAAGCTCCTGTAGTAGAAGAAAAAGCTGCTGAGCCAACGGCTGAAGCTGCAGATTCTACTGAAGAAAAAACTGAAGAATAATATTCATCAGATATAAAAAGAAAAACCGTTCAGATTACTGAGCGGTTTTTTTTATGTTTTAAATTTTGGTTTTTACAAGCTGGATGATATTGTCTCCCTGATTCAGAATTAAACTGTCTTTTTTCACAGTAGCTTTCATATCCATTTTTTCGTAGACGGTTTCACTGCCGTTGGATTCTACTTTATTCAGGATGAAAGTCTTATTATTGCTTCTTATACTCATTGTTTTTTCCGGATAATTAAAAACCACTTTTGCGAGGCTTCCGTCGGTGGCTTTGTATACATAATCTGTTTTTATACTTTTCTTGCCATTAATATCCGTATCATAACTTATCGTAGAGTCTACTTTGCCGTTATCTGCCAATATAGCTCCCGAATCGGAGGCTTTTAAAACATTTTTATTCCCTTCTTCACTTTTTTTACAGCTTAATAACGATAGAGAAATCGCTGAAATAGCGATGAAAAGTACATTTTTCATGATTTTAATTTTTTAATATATTGATTGTTAAATATTTTCGTTTGTAAAATAATTTTTACTAAATTTAATAAAAACAAAAACTAAACCAAAAAGCCATGAACTCAAACTCTGAAAATTACACAAAAGGGTAATTGACTCTGTTTTGTTTTCTGTTGAAATTTGTCTTAAACAAAATTACCGACATGAGCATTTCCATAGCCATAGTAGAAGACGAAAAAAACTACAACAATGCGTTGAAGAAAGTCATCAATTATCAGGATGACATGAAAGTCGTTGCGCAGTTTTTTGATGGAAATGAAGCTTTAAAAAATCTTTCTGATCTTTCTCCGGATGTGGTAATGATGGATATTCAGTTACAGGATATGCTCGGTATTGAAATTATCGAAAAGCTTAGGAAGGGATTGCCTCAAACACAGTTTATCATGTGTACCAGTTTTGAAGATGATGAAAAAGTCTTCAATTCCTTAAAAGCCGGCGCAATGGGCTACCTTGTAAAAGGGGAAAGCATGGATAAGATCCTTTCCTCAATAAGAGATGTCTACAACGGTGGTGCTCCCATGAGTTTCTCGATTGCCCGAAAAGTTCTCAGCCACTTCGAAAGAAAGCTCCCCGAAATAAAAGGGTATGATGAACTTACGGAAAGGGAAAAAGAAGTACTTGAACTTTTATCGCAGGGATTGCTCTACAAAGAAATCGCCGATAAAAAATTCATCAGCATCGATACCGTTAAAAAACATGTCGGAAACATTTACAGAAAACTCCACGTCAACAACAAAGTGGAGGCTATTAATAAATTTAACCATTTTAAAAACTAAGAATTATGGCAGATAATGAAACTTTAGAAAAATTTGAAGACATTAAAACAAAAATCAAATTTAGAATTGACGAGATTAATTATCAAGGTTTTGAAAGATATCTATTAAATGAGCGATCAAAAATATTGTTATATGATGTAGAAAGAACTGTTCAAAATCCTATAACAGATGCTCCAAATATGAGACGAAAATATAAAGATAATTTTAAATATCTTAAAGATTATGGGAGCTTATTAGAAGGATTTACAATTAAATCCGCTGTATTTAATAACTCATTATTAAATAAAAAGGATATTAAGTTAAGTTTAGTGCAATTAGGAGATAATTTTAATATTGTTTATATAGATCCTGATAATAAGTATTATTTTCTTTTAGATGATTTTGACGCTGTAGAAATTACTCAAGATCAATATGATAAAACTTTTAATCTATTTAGGGATCCACAGAATGGTTTAAAAAAATATTTTGATAAATCATTAACAGATTTAATTAATGACGGAAATTCTTATGAAAATACTCAATATATTACAATTAAGTTTAAAGATCATTTTGAGCATTTTGGAGGTCGCTATCCAGACTATATAATGTTTTTACCTGCCTTGTCAACTACCACTGGGGCGTATTTACATAGAATGACATTATTAATGGCATTTTCGGATGATCTTTTAGAGATTCTTTACCCTTCAATATCCGATTATTATGATACTTTTTGTTTAAACCCACCAAGTACATGTTAAAATGTTTCAGGCTTACATTTTTATAATTCTTCTTTGTCTTACAGTTTCAATATATCTAAAAACGCCAAGACAAAGAGGTTTATGGATATATTTCTTCATAATATTTACGATTGAAAATTTAATATATTTTAAATATTTAAAAATATATTCTTATAATTGGGCAAATCTTTTATATTTAATTTTTTTTTACGGATATTATTACAAGGAGATAGTTGGAAAAAAAAGTTATTTTATTATTTTATGGATTATAAGTTGCTTGTTGTGCTTATATTTTATTTTTAAAGAAAATATTTTTGGAGGAAATCTTAATATATTTCAAAGTCTAGTTTATATCTTTTTAAGCATGAATTGGTTTATTCAACAAATAAAAGCTCCCGACAATATAAGAATTTATAAGAAAATGAGTTTTTGGATAAGTATAAGTATTTTACTTTGGAGTATTACTTTTTTATTTAGAATAATTCCTATGTATTTCTTTGCTAATAATGATATTGGTTTCTTAGAAATTGTTAATAGGGCATATCAGGGAGTAACAATGTTTACATATATTCTAATGTTTAGAGGTTTATTATGTGAAAAATGAATCAACTACCAAATGAAATAAAACAAATATATATCGTTGCTATTATTGTAATGTTATCTTTTGTTGCATTTATTATTTTTGTTGTTATTACATATAACAAGCGGCAGCTACTAAACCTCAAAGAAAACCAGCTCAAAGAATCCGAACACCAAAACCAGCTCCTCCAAAAAGAACTCGAAAAACAAAAATCCATTGAAGCAGAGCGGGAAAGAATTTCCCACGATATGCACGATGATCTCGGTGCAGGAATTTCAGCTCTAAAACTTCAGGCAGAATTTTTAAAACAACGAGCCGAAAATGATGATCTGAAAAATGACATCGACGAACTCCTGAAAACCTCCGAAGAAATGAATCTTTCCATGCGGGAAATGCTTTGGAGTCTCAATTCAGGAAACGATACTTTGGGAAGCTTCATCGATTATTCAAAGATGTATGCACAAAATTTTTTGAAAAAAACAAAAATTCTCCTGCTTACAGAAAGCGAAGACGTTGTTTTGGAAACAGTAATCACTACAGAACAGAGACGAAATTTATTTCTATGTTTAAAAGAGGCTTTGAACAATGCTTACAAACACAGCCAGTCCAATCAGATTAAATTGTCATTCATCCAGAAAGACAAAGAATTCATGATGAAAATCTCCGACAACGGAATAGGAATTAACCACGAAAAATCAGAAGGAAACGGACTTCGAAATATGAAACGGAGAATGCAGGAACAAAATGGACACTGCGAAGTCACCACGGAAAACGGAACACATCTGTTTTTCAGAATCGATTTATAGTAAATTTTAAATATTGAATACAGACAGCATCATTTTTATGGTGCTGTTTTTTGTGTTAAATCACCCATTTGTGTAATTGACAGAAGTTTGTTTTTAAAGGAACTTTGAAGGACAAACTTAAAAATTAATAGCCATGAAAACTAAAATTTTATTATTAACATTATTTTTTCTATTAGTGAATAGTTTAAGTGCTCAAGATAGTCTAGCCGTGCCACAAAAAGAGACTTGCAAAGAAAGTAAGCCTCTTATAGAAGGGTTGACGAAACTCATAGTATATGATTTTGCGTCTGGGAAATTTGATGAGAAGAAAATTCAAGTTAGAAGAAATGAGCCTGTTGCTATTAAAATTAAAAATATTAATCCATTCTTCTATCGTATTAATGTAAAAAGTAATGATAAAACTATCTCCTATCAAAATACTGATAAAGAAGAGTTAAGTACGGTTATCTCTGAGGTTCAACAAATGAATTATTACAAAATTCAAGAACAGTATTCTTTTGAGCAAGGTATTTTCTTATCAAGTATAGAAAGTAAAACTAGTAATACAAATAAAACTAATGTTAGAAATATCAAGCAACAGATAGTGGAAAAAGATACACTAACATTGGAGCAAAATACTATTAAAATGAAAATTGAAAGTTTAGAGAATACAATGGAAAGCTCTAAAGATAATAACAGTAGAGAAATTACGAGACTACAGGAAGAACTACTTAAAAATCAAAAGCTACAAAAACTAAAAGAACTTCAAATATCTAATATTATTAAAGCGTCAGAAGATGCAGAAGTATTTAAAATAATAATATCAGATAAAATCTTAAAACTAAACAATAAATATGCGCTATTTGAAAAAAATGCCAGAGAGATTATTAAACTAAATCAGAATTATAATAATTATATAGATAAGGTTATTTCATCGGAGCTTAATTATAATATGTATCAGAATATTTTAAAAAATCAAAATAAAGATGACTCAAAATGTGAAATTATTCCTCAATTAGAGACTACATTTTTGTTAAATAAAAAAAACTTAAATGGAGCATATAAAACATTTAATAGCTATCGAAGAGAATATTTGGAGATTTTACAGGACTTAAATTTGTTCACAATTTTTTTAAACTTTAATCTGGAAAGCTTGAATGACAAGGATGTGGTAAAATTAAATATAATGAAAGATATTGACCGTATGCAAAAATCAGTTAGAAATATAGACGAGGTTGTTCAAAAGATTAATTTATCAAAAAAACTAAATCAAGTAGAAATTTTAGATAGATTGTTAAGAAAACAATCAACTTATGAATATGTTTCGGCTCCTATTCAAGGGGAAGAAGATTATCTTGAATTTGATGTGAAAATCAGAAGTAAAAGAAACATGGAAGATACTTTTCATGTAGATAATGATAAAAGTTTTGTTTACAAAGAATATATAAAAGGAGGTATTCGTTTTGACTTTAGTATAGGAACAGTTTTCGATTTCTTTACAACGGATAAAAAATATACATTAACTGACGAAAATATTGTACAGAGAATGAATAATAATAAATTTAATCCAACCATTGCCGCTATGTTTCATGCAAGTTTTAGAACCCCATGCAATATTGCTTATGGTGTTTCTTTGGGAACATCCTTTGGAACAAATTTTAGTTTTAATTCTCTTTTTCCTGGCTTTAGTATTTTATTTGGGAAAAAAAATAAATTCATTTTAACTGCAGGGCCATCTTTTCGCTCTGTTGATGAATTAAAATCAAACTATAAAGAAGGACATAAACTCGATTCAAAAATCGCCGATGAAGATTTATTAACAAAAAACTTCAGAGTAGGGGCATTTTTTGGAATTACTTATAATCTTACTCAAAAACAACAGTCATCCATGAAATTTGCACAGTAATAACTTTTAATAATCTTTAAAATTAACTAAAATTTAACTCACAATAACCCCATAAATTCTCATTCATTTGCTTTAAAAAGTTAAAAATTGATTAAATTTGTCTGAACTATAAAAAAACGAACAATGAGTTACATTTCTTACATAGAAGCGAGACAAATTTTGGATTCAAGAGGAAATCCTACAGTTGAAGTAGATGTATTCACGGAAAGTGGTGCGATGGGACGCGCTGCAGTACCTTCCGGAGCTTCTACAGGAGAACATGAAGCGGTGGAATTGCGCGACGGCGGTTCAGAATATATGGGGAAAGGAGTTCTTAAAGCGGTTGAGAATGTAAGAGAAGTGATTGCGCCAGAGTTGGTAGGTCTTCCTGTATACGATCAGAATCTTATCGACCAGATTATGATCGATCTTGATGGAACCAATAATAAAGGAAATCTTGGAGCAAATGCAATTCTTGGTGTTTCTTTGGCAGCAGCTAAAGCAGCAGCAGCAGAATTGAAAATGCCTTTGTACAAATATGTTGGCGGTGTAAATGCAAACACCCTTCCTGTTCCGATGATGAACGTGATTAACGGAGGTTCTCACTCCGATGCGCCGATTGCGTTTCAGGAATTTATGATCATGCCGGTAAAAGCAGATTCTTTCTCTCACGCATTGAGAAAAGGAACGGAAATTTTCCACAACCTTAAATCCATTCTTCACTCAAGAGGTTTGTCTACTGCGGTAGGTGATGAAGGAGGTTTCGCACCAACGTTCAAAGGAACAGAAGATGCTTTGGATACTTTACTTCAGGCTATTGAAAAAGCAGGTTATAAGCCGGGTGACGATATTATGTTGGCTCTTGACTGTGCTGCTTCTGAATTCTACAAAGACGGAATCTACGATTACAGAAAATTCCAGACGCCGGATGCCGCTCAGTTCTCAAGCAGCGAGCAGGTTTCATATCTTGCTGAATTGGCAGCCAAATATCCGATCATTTCAATTGAAGACGGAATGCAGGAAAATGACTGGGAAGGCTGGAAAATGTTAACCGATAAAATCGGAGACAGAGTACAGTTGGTAGGAGACGATTTATTCGTAACCAATGTTGAAAGACTGTCAAGAGGAGTAAAAGAAGGAATTGCAAACTCAATCTTGGTAAAAGTAAACCAGATCGGATCTCTTTCTGAAACAATGGCAGCGGTACAAATGGCGCAGAACAACAGATTCACTTCTGTAATGTCTCACAGATCAGGAGAAACTGAAGACTCTACAATCGCAGATTTAGCAGTAGCAATGAATTGTGGACAGATTAAAACAGGATCCGCTTCAAGATCAGACAGAATGGCGAAATACAACCAATTGTTGAGAATTGAAGAAGCTCTTGGTGAAACCGCAGTTTTCCCAGGCTTAGATGCTTTTAAAATCAAAAGATAATTAATCGAATTTATAAATAACGGCAAGCGAAATTTTTAGTTTGCCGTATTTTGTAATAAGTAGTATATTTAGAAAAAAATAAATTAAATAATGTCAGACAACAAGGTAATATTGAATTACGACGGTAATTCATATGAATATCCAATTGTGGATAGTACTATCGGAGACAGAGGAATCGATATTTCAAAATTAAGAGACCAGACAGGTCTAATCACTCTTGATTTAGGGTATAAGAACACCGGAGCTACACTTAGTGACATCACTTACTTAGACGGAGACAAAGGAGAATTATTCTACAGAGGATATCCGATCGAGCAGATTGCCGAGAAATCCAACTTCACAGAAGTGATGTACCTTTTATTACACGGTGAATTGCCTTCTCAGGATCAGTACAATTCTTTCGAATCAAACATTAAAAAATATAATTTCGTAGCAGAGGAGATGAAAAAGATCATGGATGCTTTCCCTCGTTCTGCTCATCCAATGGGAGTTTTATCTTCTTTAACTTCTGCGTTAACAGCGTTTAATCCAAAAGCGGTTAATGTAAACTCTAAAGAAGAAATGGATCATGCTGCAGAATTGTTAATTGCAAAATTCTCTCACCTTTGCGCATGGACGTACAGAAAAACTCAGGGATTGCCTCTTAATCATGGAGACAACAGCCTGAACTATGTAGAAAACTTCTACAAAATGGCTTTCAGAATGCCAAATCAGGAATTTGAAATCGATCCTGTTGTTGTAGGTGCTTTAGATAAACTATTAATTCTTCACGCAGATCACGAGCAAAACTGTTCTACTTCTACAGTAAGAATGGTAGGTTCTGCGCATACAGGTCTATTCGCTTCAGTTTCTGCAGGGGTTTCTGCACTTTGGGGACCACTTCACGGTGGAGCAAACCAGGCAGTTATCGAAATGCTTGAACTGATTGAAAAAGATGGAGGAGATGTGTCTAAATACATTGCGAAAGCAAAAGATAAAAACGATAACTTCCGTTTAATGGGATTCGGACACAGAGTATACAAAAACTTCGATCCGAGAGCAAAAATCATCAAGAAAGCTGCTGACGATATTCTTAATGCATTAGGAATTCAGGATAAAGCGCTTGATATTGCAATGCAGTTGGAAAGAGTAGCTCTTGAAGACGAATACTTCGTAGAAAGAAAACTATATCCAAACGTAGATTTCTATTCAGGAATTATTTACAGAGCATTAGGAATTCCTACAGAAATGTTCACCGTAATGTTCGCATTAGGAAGACTTCCGGGATGGATTTCTCAGTGGAAAGAAATGAGACTGAAAGGAGATCCGATTGGAAGACCAAGACAGGTTTATCAAGGGGCTCCAAAAAGAGACTATATCGATATGGTTAACAGATAATCAGTGTCGTAAAATATAAAAAACTCCCAAAGCTTGCTTTGGGAGTTTTTTGTTTCTCAGTTTTAGAAATCGTTTTATTTATACTGCTGTATTTGTATAAGTGTCCTTACTCCTTGAATCATTATCATCGAAGCTCTTCCTGTTTCAATAAAATATTCTAAAATTTCGCCATTTTCTAATTCTACTGAACCTAAGGAGAAGTCTTTTGTTTTATTTTTGAATTCTCCATATAATTTATCAGTTGCATTAATACAACTTCCCAAAGAAAGTCTACCGCTTTTTAAAGTGATGAGTTTCTTGGTAGTTAAAAAACTGAAATTATCTTCATTTATAATTGTGGAGCAGATGATTCGTTCTTCGTCAAGTAATTCAATTGGATAATCTCTAAACAATTCTTTTGAATCATCTTCATAGAATTGAGTCCACTTAAAATCATAAGGCTGTATTGTACTTCGTTTAATTTTTGCTATACAGATAGTGTGTAAAAATTTATCGGATTTTTTCATGATAAAGTACAAAAATAACATAAAAAATAAAACCTGCTTCAAAAGCAGGCTTTAAGTCTAATTTTCTGTTATGGACATTGACATCTGTCACAAGTCCAGAGTGTGCATGCGCCTGTTTCATAATCATATTCGCAGCAGCGTCTTGCAGCAGATGCTCCTCCGATAATCGATTTTTGCTGTTCTCTTCCTAGTTTTTGTGCTTTTAAAAGCACGGCTTTTTTTGTGTTCATGATGTTTTGGTGTTTGATTGTTAATGTTTTATGTTTTAATTTCTACAGAAATTATATCACTAAGGTAGGAATTTTAATTAAAACTTTTTACATTTTATCAAAAAATAATTCATAACCAATTATTGTGAATAAAATTATCTGATAAAATCGCTTATTTAAGTGAATAAATGCTTTAGTCTATCAATCTGCTGAAGTAAAAAACTGTAAGAAGATTATTTCATAGATTTATATTGCACAGATCGCCTAAAAACAGGACAAAAGTTTCCCAGATTCAGTCCTTTACTTATATTTGTAGCATTGCATAAATCTTTATGAAGCTAAATATAAAAAACGAAACGGGCAGGCTGAAATCAGTGGTTTTAGGACAACCCAATTCAATGGGAGCAGTTCCTACATTAGACGAAAGTTATGATGCAAAATCGTATCATTCTATCGAAAATAACATCTATCCGAAAGAATCGGATATCATCCATGAAATGAACGCTTTTGAAGCGGTTTTAAAAAAATATGACGTAGAAGTTCTTCGTCCGGACATCATTGCAGATTACAATCAGGTTTTTGCAAGAGATGTTGCCTTTGTAATCGATGATAAAATGATCATTTCCAATGTTATTGCAGACCGTGCAGACGAACAGGAAGCTTATAAAACGGTTTTTGAAAAAGTGGCGTGGAGAAAAATAATTAATCTTCCGGAAACAGCACACATTGAAGGTGGAGATGTTATTGTCTGGGACGATTTTCTGTTCATCGGAACGTGTTTCAGTGAAGATTACAGAAGTTATAAAACGGCAAGAACCAACGAATACGCCATCGAAATTCTTAAAGAATACTTTCCTAAAAAAAGAATCATCGATCTGGAACTGAAAAAGAACGACAGAATACCGTACGAAGGAATTTTACATTTAGACTGCACATTCAATCCTATCGGAAAAGATAAATGTATTATTTACAAAGACGGATTTGTAGACGAAAGCGATTACCGCCTGATTATTGATATTTTCGGGGAAGAAAACTGTTTCCACGTTACGGCGGAGGAAATGTTCGAAATGTTCCCGAATATTTTTTCAATCTCTCCTGAAATCGTAGTTTCCGACAAAGCATTCACAAGAATGAACAATCACCTCAGAAACGAATGGGGAATGACCGTTGAAGAAATTCCGTACCGCGAGATTTCTAAAATGGGAGGATTACTGAGATGCTCTACAATGCCACTTGTTAGAGAGTAGCTGAGTTTGAGAGTCTGAGTGTTTTAGAGTTAGAGAGTTTTGGGGCTGAGTTGTTGTTATTTTTTCTATTTTAGCTTAAAATACAAAGATGTCAACAATTAAATTTCACCAAGATTTAAAGGTGTTTCAAAAGTCAGTAGAATTTGCGATGATAATTTTTGAACTCACAAAATCTTTTCCTAAAGAAGAACTCTACTCTCTTACAGATCAAATAAGGCGTTCGTCACGATCCGTTTCGGCAAATATAAGCGAGGCTTGGGGAAAAAGAAAGTATGAAAAATCTTTCGTCGCAAAGCTTACAGATTCTGAAGGAGAAGCAAGAGAAACCCAAACATGGCTCTTGTACGCATGGAAATGCAAATATATAAAAGAAGAACAGTTTATTAGTTTAAATAAACAATACAATCAAATAATCGGGATGTTGGTCAATATGATGAGTCAGTCTGGAAAATGGTGTTCGTTTTCACAAAATAAGAATGAGTAGTAATTTTGCACTAAAACACTAAAACACTAAAACACTAAAACACAAAACACTCTCAAACCCAAAACATCCTCAAACCCAAAGTATGCAGACAACAGATACAGTACTAATGATAGAGCCGATTGCATTCGGATTTAATGCAGAAACGGCAAAAAACAATTATTTTCAGGTAGAGCAGAAAGGTTTCGATACCCAGTTTAAAGCTTTGTCAGAATTTAAAGCTTTTGTTGAAAGATTGAGAAGCAAAGGAATTAACGTCATCACAGTAAAAGATACATTAGATCCTCACACTCCGGATTCAATTTTCCCGAACAACTGGGTAAGTTTTCACAAAGACGGAAAAGTAGTTTTATATCCGATGTTTGCTTCCAACAGAAGAGTAGAAAGAAGAGACGATATCATTGAAACCATTAAAGAGCAGGGATTTGAAGTCGCTGAAATCGATGACTGGTCTTTTCCTGAAACCCAAGGATACTTTTTGGAAGGAACAGGAAGCATGATCTTCGATCACGATAACAAAATAGCTTACGGTTCGGTTTCTTTAAGGCTGGATGAAAACCTGTTCAGAGAATTTTGTGAGAAGTATGGTTTTACGCCGGTTGTTTTCCATTCATTCCAAACCGTTGGAGAAGAAAGACTTCCGATTTACCACACCAACGTGATGATGTGTGTAGCAGATAAATTTGTGGTAATCTGTCTGGATTGTATAGATGATGAACTCGAAAGAAGCAAAGTCATTGAAACCATTAAAAATTCAGGAAAAGAAATTATTGAAATTTCTGAAGAGCAGATGCAGCAGTTTGCCGGAAATATGCTTCAGGTAAATAATAAAGACGGACAGAAATTTTTGGTAATGAGTGAAACCGCTTATAAATCCTTACATCAGGATCAGGTTACAGCGATTGAAAAATACTGTGAAATCATCTATTCTGATCTTAATACGATTGAAGTAAACGGAGGCGGAAGTGCACGTTGTATGCTTGCAGAAGTTTTCTTACCAAAAAAATAATATATTTGCTGAAAATACATTGAATTGGAATCATTAACCAGCAAAGGTTTACATATTCTTCTGACTTTGGAAACGGAGTCAGAAGCTTTGTTAATAGACGGTGACGGTTTCTTGGCATTTACCAGAGATATGCTCGCAACAAAAGACGTGGAAATTGTAGGAATTACCAGTCATATTTTTGAAAATAAAAGCTTTACTTCCGCGGTTTGTCTTAAAGAATCTCACCTTTGTATTCATACGTGGCCGGAATTTAAACAACTTACTTTTGATGTTTTTCTCTGCAATTATCTGCAGGATAACACAGAAAAAGTTGAAAAAATTGCAGATGAAGTAATAGAATATTTTAAAGCTAAAACCATTCAGAAACACAAAATTTACAGATAAAAAATGTTTTACGTTTGTCCCGCCTGCGAATCCGGAAATAAGCTGGATCTTACTTTCGATATAAAAGAATATGTCTGTAAGACCTGTTCTTATCTTATTGATGTCGAAAATAATAAACATCAGAAACACATTAAAGTTCCTACAGAAAATGTTGTATTGGATATCGGGCAGAAAGGAATCATAGAAAATACAGAATATACCGTCACCGGAATTATCATCCGAAAATACGGAACCAGTATCTTTTGGAGAGAATATTATTTAAAAGATACAAAAGGAGAAGATGCTTTCTTAAGTGAGAGTGATGGACACTGGACTTTTCTTCATATCATTAATGCAATGGATGTAAAGAAAAAGATGAACGGAAAAGCAGTGGAAATGCACGGAAGAAATTACCGGTGGTATGAAACTACAGAATGCACCATTCATTCTGCTGCAGGTTTTTTTGAAGATAAACTGAATTTCGGACTGGCAACATACAAGGAATATGTGAATGCAACTCAGATGATTTCCCAAGAGCAGTCGAAGGGAAAAATTGAATTCTTCTTCGGCAAACACATCTCAAAATACAAAGTAAAAAAAGCGTTCGGGATTTCTAACCTTCCCAATTATTCAGGAATAGGAATTGTTCAGCCGTTTTATGTAAATGTAAAACACACCATTAATATTATGGCGGTTTCAGCATTACTAATTAGTCTGATTCAGTTATATGTCGTTGGGACGAGAACCAATAAATCTGTTTTTGAGCAGGAGATTAATTTTGCAGATGTCCGTAATAAAGAAATGGTCAGCAAAAGCTTTGATTTATCAGGCGGTTCTGCCCCGTTAAAAGTTGAGGTATATTCCAATGTGGATAATTCATGGGCAAATGTCGGTTTAGGATTGGTGAACGAGAAAACCAACGAAATTGTGTTTGCTTCAAAAGACATCGAGGAATACCACGGTTATGAAGACGGTGAAAACTGGAGCGAAGGAAGAAAGAATGAAAGTTTTAATTTCTGCGGAGTTGCTCCCGGAAAATACCACTTTATTATTTCGGCAGAAAAACAGGAAACTCCAAAGGTTATGCCTCCATCATATTACGCGACCCAAGACGGAAGTTTAACCTTATCCAGAGATAACAACGGAACCATTAATGTTACCAACAACAATACGATGGAAACAACGGCTTTCGGAGACTCTAAAATGATAAAGGAAGACACAGTAAGCAGCCTCGGACAGTTTGTTCATCAGACATTAGGAAAAGCGGATATCGACTCCCTTTTGAATACCAATCTTGCAGCCGGAACGACAACACCAGAGTTAACCGAAAACAAATCGGTTAAAATTAAAGCAGAATGGCTTCCTGTTTCCTTCAGGAATTTTGTGTTTATTCTTTTGTTTATCATCGGGTTTGTTGTAGCAGTCTGGTTCGGAAGAAAATCTTTCGAAAGATCAAAATGGTTCAACAGTTCAAATTCACCTTACACCTATTCATAAACGATGGAAACTATTATTAATTACATAAAAGAACACTGGATTCTCTGTCTCATTGGAGTTTTTTTTGTCGGCTGTTTTACTTATCTCACTTTTGACGGCAACCAGTTCTGCGACTGCGAAAAAACAGAAACCTACAGAGACGGAACCACAAGAAGACACCACTCTTCCGGAGTGGGATATTACAGATACTATCACAAATAAAATCTAAAATTATGGATCAGATCAACTTTTTACCGGTCATCAATTCAGTCATTTATTCCTTCTTAGGAATTGCAATCCTGCTGTTTTGTTATTTAATTATTGAAAAATTAACGCCGGAAAAAACATGGCACGAAATCGCTCACAATAAAAATACTGCTTTGGCGATTATTTTCGGAGCATTTATCATCGGGATTTCAATTATCATAAGCGCAGCGATTCATGGATAAAAAGAGGATTCCTCTTGAACTGCTGCTCATGTTTTCGGTGTTTGTCATCGCAACCTGCGGACTGATCTACGAATTGGTGGCGGGAGCTTTGGCGAGCTATCTTTTGGGCGATTCCGTAAAACAGTTTTCCTTCATCATTGGAGTCTATCTTTTTTCGATGGGAGTCGGATCGTATTTTGCCAAATTCATCAAAGGAAATTTAATTGATAAATTCATAGAAATTGAAATTCTGGTCGGGATCATCGGCGGAATCAGTTCTGTGGTTTTATTTATTCTGTTTAATACGTTGGCTCATTTTGAAGCCGTTTTATACCTTTTTGTGTTTTTTACTGGCTGTCTGGTCGGCGTGGAAATTCCGCTTTTAATGAATATCTTAAAAGACAGGGTTCAGTTCAAAGATTTGGTATCCAATGTTTTCGCATTTGATTATATCGGAGCATTGCTGGCTTCCATTTTATTTCCACTGGTCTTGATTCCGCAATTGGGAATCGTAAAAACGCCTTTATTTTTTGGTTTGGTTAATATTTCAATTGCCATATTTTTGTGCTTTTATCTGAAAAATGAACTTTCAAAACCAGTTTCATTAAGAGTTAAATCAATCGGAGCCTTTCTTTTGCTTGTTATTCTCTTTATCTTTTCAGACAGAATTTTATCATTTTCAGAAGAAAAATTATATGGTGAAAATGTCGTTTACACCAAAAGTTCACCTTACCAGAGAATCGTTTTAACCCGAAACAGTCGCGAATTCAGATTATATTTGAACAATAATCTGCAGTTTTCTTCAGTAGACGAATACCGTTATCACGAAGCGTTGGTTCATCCTGCGATGTCGATGGCTAAAAAGATCGATCATATTTTAATTCTCGGCGGTGGAGACGGTTTCGCAGTTCGTGAAGTTTTAAAATACAAAGAAGTAAAAGACATCACTCTGGTAGATTTAGACGGAGAAATGACAAATTTTTTCAGGAATAATGAAACGATGCGCCAATTGAACCAAAGCTCTTTATCCAATCCAAAACTTAAAGTAATCAACAAAGACGCTTATATTTGGGTAAAAGAAAATTCAAAAAAGTATGGTGTCATCATTATCGATTTTCCGGATCCTTCTAATTACAGTTTAGGAAAATTATATTCCTTACAGTTTTACAGAGAACTCGAAAGACTCACCACTTTAGATACAAAAATTGTGGTGCAGACTACTTCTCCCTATTTTGCTCCAAAATCTTTCTGGTGTATTGAGAAAACAATTAACGAGGTCTTTCCTTTTACTTCCGCTTATCACACGTATGTTCCGTCATTCGGAGAATGGGGATTTTCAATGGCTTCTTTTGAGCCGATCAGCAATAAAATCTATCGTAAAATTCCGAATCTGAAATTTTATGATTACAATTTCTCACAGCTTTCTTACTTTACAAAAGATATGAAGGCTAAAGATATCGAAGTCAATCGATTGGATAACCAGATTTTAGTACGGTATTTTGATGAAGAATGGGGTAAAGTTCAATAGAAAAGTGTCAATTATTTATTATATTTGTGTCATAAATTGATACTTAAATTGTAAAAATATGATAGCTGAAATCGAAAAATATATAGAAATCCAGAACAACATCGATCAGATTCTGAAAGATTCACCATTTAAAATTTCTTACATTATCGAAAAAACAGGAATTAAAAAACCTACCTTTTTCAAAAAAATGAAAGAAAAGAGATTTACTTCCGAAGAACTGCTTTCTATTGCTAAAGTAATGGAACCTGTTTATAGAAACGAAACCCATGAAGAGATTTTAGAATCGTTGAAAAGATCCGAAGAAGATTTCAGAATGGGGAGAACAATATCTCACCAGGAATTAATGAAGCAGGCTCGTGCAAGATTAGAACAGCGTAAGAATGAGGGTAGAATATAGTGATCTTTCCAAGAAAGATTTTGAAAATCTTCAGGATTATCTTTTTGATCAATGGGGCGTTCTGGTTTTAGAAAATTTTTTGGATAAATATGATCAGGCTATTCAAATGCTACTTTCAAAAAATGTATACTTTGAAAAATATAGAGATACAGGTTTTATGAAATATTTGGTAACGAAACATAACTACATTATTTATGATTATCAGGATGATATGTTGAGAATCCACAGAGTTATCAACAATTTCCAGAATCCCGAAGACAACTACGAAAGCATCTCAAAATAACCATTAAATCTTGCCAGCTCAACCCACTCAATTTTCCAGAAAAGATTTCCTTAAAACCATGTTCTTGGGCAGTCTCATGATTCCTTTTTTGCACTATTGCAGTAAAAAAGGCAAATCATTATTGCTAAAAATCACCGGAACCAATCATATTTTAGGGCACAAACTCTGGGCAAAAGATTTTCCTCAACCTACGGAAGAAATTCGCACAAAATACCTCGTTGTCGGCGGAGGAATTTCAGGACTTTCGGCGTGTAGATTTTTCAGTCAGAATCAGGAAAACAATTATCTGTTGCTCGAAATGGAAAACCATTTAGGCGGAAACTCTTCCAACGGACAGAACAAATTTTCAAAATTTCCTCTGGGAGCGCATTATTTACCATTGCCAAATAAAGAAAATACTGAAATCATCCAATTTCTGAAAGATTGCAAAATGTATCAGGGAAACGATGAAAACGGTGATCCTATTTTAGATGAATATCAAATGACTTTCCCGCAACAGGAACGGTTGTTTTTTAAAAATTCATGGCAAAATGATATCGTTCCGCAAAACGGAATTTCCTCAGAAGCAAAAGCGGAATTCGACCGTTTTTTTAAAATGATGGATCACTTTCAGCACAAAAAAGATGCGGAAGGAAAATTTTGGTTTGCCATTCCGGTTCACGATTCCAGCCGGGAAGATGAGGTTTTACAACTAGAGAAAATTATTTTCAAAAACTGGCTGAAACACGAAAATTTTGCTTCTGAAGAGCTACTCTGGCTGTTAGATTATTCCTGTCGCGACGATTACGGTTTGGGAATCGATTACGTTTCGGCTTGGGCGGGAATTCATTATTTTGCGGGAAGAAAAAACAACTGGAGCAAAAAATACAAAGATCAGGTTTTCACATGGCCGGAAGGAAATGCTCGTTTGGCAAAACATTTTTCAAAATATACAAAAGAAAAATCTTTACAGAATCATCTGGTTTTTGATGTTAAAATTAATGATAAAAATGTTGAGGTTTTAAGTTTCGACAATATTCAGAAAAAGACAAAAAAAATCATGGCTGAAAAAGTTCTTTTCGCGACTCCTCAATTCGTCAACGAAAGAATTTTCAACAATAAAAGGGCTGAACATTTTAACTATGTTCCGTGGCTTTTAACAACGATTACTTTACAAAACGATTTCGGAGGAGATGAAGAATTGGCTTGGGATAACGTAATTTACGGTTCTGATGGTTTAGGCTATATTTACGATCAGCATCAGAATGTAAACCAGATTATGGGCGAAAAAGTGATTACGTACTACAGAAGTTTTTCTACCAATGACTGTAAAAAAGCAAGAAAAAAATTATACGGTCTGAAAGAAGAACAGTTGAAAAGCCTTGTTTTGGAAGATTTAAAAAAAGCCCATCCTATGATCGAAGATTTTATCCTCGAAATGCAGTTTCACAAAATCGGTCATGCGATGATTGCGCCGGTTCCGAACCAGATTTTTGGAAATTCAGAAAAAGCAAAACAGCCGGTTGACGGAAAAATTTTCTTTGCCCATTCTGATCTTTCAGGAATTTCAATTTTTGAAGAAGCATTTTATCAGGGATTGAGAACCGCAAAAGAGATGCAGCGATCTTAATGAATTGAATATGAATTTAAACCAAACCTAACAGGTTTTTAAAACCTGTTAGGTTTCCCAAAAATAAAAATGAAACAACCCTGGATCCATAACGCAAAAACAGACGGCTGGTTTATCCTGTCGCCGCCTTTTATTATTTTGCTGATTGTTTTCTTATTTCAGAAACAGATTCAGGGACTGGAAAATCATTATTCCTTTTACACATGGCTTTTCCTGATTGTTTTCGTAGATGTTGCGCATGTGTATTCAACGTTATTTAAAACGTATTTCGTTAAAGAAGAAGTCAGGAAAAGAAAACTGTTGTATTATGGAATTCCTGCATTGAGCTGGATTTTAGGGTTGATTTTATACCAGTTCGGAAGTCTTACCTTTTGGTCGGTGTTGGCTTTGATTGCTGTTTTTCATTTTATCAGGCAGCAATATGGTTTCATGAGAATTTATGCCAGATTTGAACCTAATAACTGGGGTAAAACAGCTGATGAAATTGCGGTATATTCTGCCACGATTTTTCCAATGCTGTATTGGTTTAAAACACCGAGAGCTTTTACTTGGTTTGTCCAAAATGAATTCAACTGGTTTCAGAATCTTCCGGATTATATTCCAGTCATTAAGATTTTATATTTCGGGATTTTAATGATTTGGATCGTAAAAACGATTTATGAAATTGTTAAAACCAGACAATTTAATATTCCGAAAATCGCCTTAATTTTAGGGACTTATCTTTCGTGGTATTTCGGAATTGTTTATTTCAACAACGATTTGGTTTTCACTTTCCTGAATGTTATTTCGCACGGAATTCCTTATATCGCCTTAATTTACATCAGAGAAATAAAGCAAAAAGAAGATCAAAATTTAAACCGTCTTTCTTTATTCAAATCTGCTTTCGGGATATTTTTATTTATTCTCGTTATTCTTGCTTTTGCATTTTTCGAGGAGTTTTTATGGGAAATTTTGGTTTGGAACGAACATTTTTCATTACATCTGAATGTTTCTTTGGACTGGTTTCAGTTTTTAGTTCCTTTATTAGTCGTTCCTCAGCTTACACATTACTTATTGGATGGCTTTATTTGGAGAAAACCGAAAAAAGTTAATTAATTTTGTCCTCAAAGTTAAAACATATGAAAATGCAGAAGTGCCTCCTTTCATTCATGCTTTTGTTGGGATTTTTCAGTTTAAATGCTCAGCAGAAGACATTTTGTAACCCGATTAATATCGATTACGGGTATACTCCGTTCGAAGTTTTTTCAAAACAGGGAAAACACCGTGCAACAGCCGATCCGGTGATTGTTAATTTTAAAAATAAGCTCTTTCTTTTTTCCACCAATCAGGAAGGATACTGGTACAGCGACGATATGCTCGACTGGAAGTTTGTCCACCGGAAATTTCTGAGAGACAATAAATATACCCATGATCTGAACGCTCCTGCAGTTTGGGCAATGAAAGATACGTTATACGTTTTCGGATCTACATGGGAACAGGATTTCCCGATCTGGAAAAGTACCAATCCCACCAAAGACGACTGGAAAATTGCTGTCGATACTTTAAAAGTCGGAGCATGGGATCCTGCATTTCATTACGATGAAGACAAAAACAAGCTGTACTTGTATTGGGGATCAAGCAACGAATGGCCATTGTTGGGAACCGAAGTAAAAGTAAATACCCTTCAGTCCGAAGGTTTTGTAAAGCCGACCATCAGGTTAAAACCGGAAGATCACGGTTGGGAAAGATTCGGGGAATATAATGACAATGTTTTCTTACAGCCTTTTGTAGAAGGAGCGTGGATGACGAAGCATAACGGAAAATATTATTTGCAATATGGAGCTCCTGCAACGGAGTTTAGCGGATATTCGGACGGAGTGTATGTGAGTAATAAGCCTTTGGAAGGTTTTGAATATCAACAGCATAATCCGTTTTCTTACAAACCGGGAGGTTTTGCGAGAGGAGCAGGACACGGTGCAACCTTTGAAGACAATTACAAAAACTGGTGGCATATTTCAACCATTTTTATTTCAACAAAAAATAATTTTGAAAGACGTTTGGGAATCTGGCCTGCCGGATTTGATAAAGATGATGTAATGTATTGCAACACGGCTTACGGAGATTATCCAACGTATCTTCCACAATATGCACAGGGAAAAGATTTCTCTAAAGGACTTTTTGCAGGTTGGATGCTGCTGAATTACAATAAGCCGGTTCAGGTTTCATCCACTTTGGGTGGTTATCATTCTAATTATGCGGTGGATGAAGATATTAAAACGTACTGGAGTGCCAAAACGGGAAATTCCGGAGAATGGTTTCAGACGGATTTGGGAGAGGTTTCTACCATCAATGCCATTCAGATCAATTATGCCGATCAGGATGTTGAGTTTATGGGAAAAACACTGGGCAAAATGCATCAGTATAAAATCTATGGTTCCGATGACGGTAAAAAATGGAATGTTATTGTGGATAAAAGCAAAAACAACAAAGATGTTCCTCATGATTATGTAGAATTGGAAAAACCTGCCAAAGCAAGATTTCTGAAAATGGAAAATCTGAAAATGCCAACCGGAAAATTTGCATTAAGCGGATTCAGAGTTTTTGGAAAAGGCGCAGGAACTGTTCCCGGAAAAGTTCAGAATTTTGTTCCGTTGAGATCTGATCCTAAAAAATACGGCGAAAGAAGAAGCATCTGGATGAAATGGCAGCAGAATTCCGATGCAGACGGATATGTTATTTATTGGGGAAAATCTCCGGATAAATTATACGGAAGCATTATGGTGTACGGAAAAAACGAATATTTCTTCACCGGAGCCGACAGAACGGATGCATATTATTTCCAGATCGAAGCTTTCAATGCGAATGGAGTTTCAGAAAGATCGGAGATTTTTAAGTCTGAATAAAATATTAATAAACGCTTTGAATTTTCAGAGCGTTTATTTTTTGTCGATATTCTTCATAAATCCCTCAATTTTATTGACCAGAAAATCTGCATTGGAAGACTGATCCCAACCGAGATGATCTCCGGTAAATTCATAAGATTCATGATACACTTTATTTTCTGATAGAACCGAGTCCAGCGTTTTCTTTTGAGACAGTGGAACCACATGGTCATTAATTCCGTAATAAGAAAGGGTAGGAGCGGAAGTTGGAGTAATCCAGTGAACCGGACTTCCAAAGTCCATTAGCGTTGTTTTGCTGTCAACGATTTTAGGATCAATCAAATGTTTTTCTACGAAAGCATAATCTTCATAATTTTTAAATCCTGAATCGTTCAGATCAGTGGGACCGACGATATTGATAACCGCTTTTACCTTTCTGTCCGAATCAAATTTATAAGCATACAACATTGCTAAATGTCCGCCTGCGCTGTTTCCGAGAAGAATATATTTGGGATGAATTTTTAAGGTTTTTTCTACATTGTTCATAGCACTGGTAATATCATCCGTTTGACTGGGAAGTGCAAAACGTTTAGATGAAGCAAGCCTATAATTCAGATTGACAAAAATATGTTCAGGAAATTTTTTCATCAGATCATAAGTGAAATCTGTAAGCTGAGATTTCCTTCCTCCACGCCAACCGCCTCCGTGAATAACGATGAAAACGTTTTTATCTTTTAAAGAAGCTTTAGGAGTATAAACGTCCATTTTCTGTTCCCTGTCTTTTCCATAAGAAACATTTTTTTCTATGGTAAAAGATTTTCCATTTCCGAAGTCAATGGTGTTTTGTTTACAATTTAAAAGTGTAAGAAGAAATAAACCTGTTAAAACAATTAAACGACTCTTCATCATTGAATTTTAATTAAAAATAAAAAAACTCGCCGATTTCTCAGCGAGTTTACCACAAAAAATGATTTATATGAAGAAATGATTGTTATCTTGTTCTGTTTTTAATTTCGTCTGAAGCACTTTCTATGTTTCTTACCTTTTTCACTTTCTGGTTTCCGAAATTGTAAGTAATGCTTACATTAATGCTTCTTCTATACTGGTCGTTTCTAATGTAGTTATAGTTTCCGGAAGCCTGTAAATCTTCAATTTCCACGACATTGGTTCTTAAAACATCATTCAGATTAACCGCAAAAGTCCAGTCGTTCCAGTTTTTCTTAATGTTCAGATCTAAACTTGCTAAGTTTTTCAGCATACCAAGTTCTATCTGCTGTTTATCCACATAGAAGAAATTTACGCCTAAGAACCATGTTTTCTTTTTGTCTAAACGGATGGTGTTGTTACTGGTAATCAACATACTTGCCGATTTTCTGTTGTTTACATAAGTGTCAAAAACCTGTCCTGTTGTAGGATCTGTATCTAATGTTCCGTTGTTGATGTTATACTGAACACCCGCATTGAAGTTTAATGTAAGATATTGCTTGAATAAAGATTTCTGAATTCCCAGCATGGCAGACATTTCCTGCTTGTCTCCGAAATTGGTTCTGATGTAGGCTAACTGAACTCTTTTCTGATTGGTTTTCGGATCGATATAGCTTCTCTGCAACGGAACCTGCGTGATCTGGTCTTTTTCATAGGTATGATTCAAAATCAGGAAGTAAGAATTTTTGTACATATATGTTAACTCCTGATTGTAAGTGGAAGATGCTTTTACGAAAGGATTATTCTGGGTATAATTATCTTCCGTAATCAGATTTTTTACAGGATTCAGTTCCCAAAAGCTGGGTCTTCTCATTCTGCTTGAAAAGGAATAGGAAATATTGTTCTTATCATTAATAGCATAATTGAAGCTTAAAAAAGGTAAAAGATTATTATAATTTCTTTCGATCTGCTGATTGGTTTCTACATTGTTTTTCCAACTGTCTGCGGTTCCTAAGCTGTTCGTGATTTCGTATCTTGCTCCGATTTTTCCTGAAAACTTATCCGAAAACTTTTTTTCAAAAGTTACATACAGCCCATAAATATTTTCATTGTAAACAAAATGGTTAAAATCATTTTGAGAAGCTAACTGGTTACCGGAAAGATCATATGGATAAGAATAGTTTTTGGTGTCGTTGTCAGTTTTTGTTTTATTGTAATTTCCTCCGGCAGAGAACGTAAAATCGTTTTTAAACTTCTGAATATAATCTATCGTCCCGGAAAAATTATTGATAACCTGCGGAAGATCCTGAATTATTTTGCTGCTGTTTTGGGTGAAATTTCCTGCCGCATCCTGAATCAGCGTGTTGTTATTCGTGTACTGAAATCTTTTATAATTAAGATAAGCCGCATTCACGTTCAGTTTGCTTCCTAAAGAATCAAGCTTCACTTCATAGTTTAAATTTACAGAATTGTTGTAACTTCTTGCGTCCTCTTTATTTTTGGTTTTAGTGTAAGCGGTTGAAAGTATATTGCCGTTAGTATCATATTTTGTAATCGTGTTCATCAGATCAATCGTAGAATTGTAACTTTTGTTTGCCCATGTATTCCATGATAAAGCCAGATTACTTTTGTCATTCAACTGATAATCAATATTCAGATATCCTCCTAAATTTTTGTTCGGATCATCAATATTCCCTATAGATTCATTCTGTACATTTTCAGATCGGTTTCTAAGAACATATGCTTGCGGATTGATATTTTCGCCACCACTAAGATTCGCATTAATTCCCAGTTTGTCTTTTCTGTAATTGACAGAGAAACTGGCGTTGCTTGCATTGTATTTACTCTGGGTATTAGACATTCTCATGTTTCCGCTGGTTCCGTCACTCATTTTTTTCTTCAGCACGATATTGATGATTCCATCGGAAGATTCCACCTGATATTCACTTCCCGGAACCGTGATCACTTCAATTTTCTGGATATTTTCTGCGGGTGTATTTTTCAGAAACTGAACTAGAGATTCTGCATCCATATTGCTTTTTCTGCCGTTAATGTAGATCAGCGCATTGTTCTTTCCTGCAATCTTTAACGTTTTATCATCTGTTGTAGACAAAAGGGGAGTCTGCTTCAGAATATCGAACGTTGTATTTCCTTTTGCAATGGGAGATGCAGCAACATCATATACAAAACGGTCACTTTGTTTTTTGAAAACCTGTTTGGTTAAAGTAACTCCTTCTATGCTTTTTGTTTTTACAGTATCCTTTTTAGTTTGTTGTGCGAAAGATAATCCACTGAAGAATATAGCTGCGATAAGAATGGGCGTTTTCATGTTTTATAATTTTAGAGAGTTTTTAATAGCTTGTATTTGTTATTATTTAACATTGCAAAGATATGTAATAAATTAAGTATCTTGCAATACAAAGTACTTAAAATGTTTTTAAATAAAATTTAACTAATTGATTTTCAGTTAATAAAATTTTAGATTAAATTTTTTGCTTTTATTTCTTTGCTGTCAATAAGACAATTTTGAACATGATTGTATTACATTTCGGGATAAAATTTCTGAAATGTCATGGTGTAATAAAAAGAAAAAGAACCGAAATGGTTCTTTTTATTGAATTTATTCTCTGTCGAAACGGGCTAATTTTTTATCAATCCAGATGGTGGCAAACGGGAAGAAAGCGGCAATTAAGGCAAAAACGCTGTCTTCATCATCCCACACGTAAATTTTTCTGACCGCGGGTAAAAAGATCAGATAAAGAGAAAAAAAGAAACCGTGAATACTTCCGATGGTACTGATGTAGACAATAGGAAGAATTTCATCGGGATTGGTACGGATCCAGATCATTGCTGTGAAAAGAAAAAACCACGAAACGGCTTCTGCAAGGCAGATATTCTTAAACCACTTAATGATTTTTTCCTGAGGATATTTTAAGAAAAATTTTTCTAAGAAATTCATAAATTTTACATATCATTAATTCAGGACTAATAAGAAACCTCCAGCTTCCATCTTCCTGCATCGGCTTATCAAAGCTAAATTACTTATAAAAACTGCTCCCATCCAAATAATCAAAAACTTCGGGAGGAAGCATCGGTCTTACATTTTTTCCGCTTTTAATCATGTTACGGATTTCTGTTGCGGAAAGCTCAATAACCGGCGCGTTGATTAGAGAAATATTTTCGTGCTGAAGATATTCAGAATCTTTCTTTTCACCTTCAAAAACCCTCGGATAAACAATGATGTGATGATTTTTAATTAAAGTTTCAGAATTTTTCCATTTGTGAAGGCTTTCCAGATTATCTTCTCCCATGATTAAACTAAAAGAATAGTCAGGATATTTCTCATGAAGATAAGTCAGCGTGTCAATCGTATAACTTGGCTGTGGAAGCGAAAACTCCACATTTGAAGCACGCATTCTCGGATAATTTTTTACCGCAAGCTGCACCATATCCAGTCGGTTATGATCTTTTAACAAAGATTTTTTTTCTTTGAAAGGATTTTGCGGACTTACCACAAACCACAATTCATCCATATCGGAATTTTCCAGAATATAATTGGCTAAAATTAAATGACCAATATGAATCGGGTTAAACGAACCGAAAAATAAACCAATTTTTTTCATAAAAAACTTCTAATCCCTGAATTGTACATCTTTAATATTCAGATAATGTGTGACATTTCCTTTCCAGTGATTTTCTTCCAGTGTAAAGGCAAGATCAAAATATTTATTTCTGAAATCATCGGCAAACTGTCCTAATTTGAAGCCTACACATTCAATATTTCTTCCGGTGGACTCCTGCTTAATGTAAAATTTAAGATGATTATTATCTTTCCCCATTGTTTTGATATACCCCGAAACCTTCTGATTGGTTAAGGTAAGAATCGGTTTCATGTTGTGAGGTCCGAAAGGGGCTAATTTTCTGTGGAAATTGATAAATTCTCTGTTAATTTCATCAATCTGAATTTCAGAATCGATCGTAATCGATGGCTCTTTCTGATGTTCTTTGATTTTTTCAGAGACAACACGTTCAAATTTTTCTTTAAAAGCGGCAAATTTCTCTTTCTCCATAGAAAGCCCTGCTGCAGCATGATGTCCTCCGAATTTTAAAAAATATTCCGAACACATATCCAGTGCTTCGTGAACATCAAAATCTGAAACGGATCTCGCCGAAGCCACCATTTCCCCATTATTTCCATCCGTAAAAACGAGGGTAGGTTTGTAGTAGGTTTCAATTAATCTTGAAGCTACAATTCCTATCACTCCTTTATTCCATTCCGGATGATAAACGATGGTGGTATATTTTGTTTCCTGCTGAGATTCAATAACCTGATTCAAAGCAGAAAGAGTAGAATTCATATCCAGTTCACGCCTTTCATCATTAAGATTCATGATGTCACTTACAATCTGGTGGGCGTGTTTCAGGTTATCCGAAACCATAAGTTCAACGGCTGCTTTTCCGTGCGAAATTCTTCCGGCAGCGTTAATTTTAGGCGCAATTTCAAACACAATATTTGAAATTTCAAAATGAGAAAGTTTGTCTTCAGGAATTAATAATCTTAATCCTAAATTTCTCGTTTTTCTCAGGGTTTTCAGTCCCATTTTAGCCAAAACCCTGTTTTCGCCGGTCATCGAAACGATATCTGCGGCAATGGAAATGGCGAGAAGATCTGTTAATTCAAACAGTTCTGCTTCAGGAAGTTTATAAATGGTATTGAGCCCCTGACAAAGTTTAAAGCCTACTCCGCAACCGGAAAGTTCTTTGAAAGGATAACGGCAGTCACTTCTTTTCGGATCCAGAACAGCAACAGCGTCAGGAATTTCTTCGCCGGGTAAATGGTGATCGCAGATGATAAAATCAATATCCAGACTTTTGGCATAGCTGATCATATCTAATGCTTTGATTCCGCAGTCCAATGCAATGATTAAAGAAAAGCCGTTTTCTTTGGCAAAGTCGATTCCTTCGGTAGAAATTCCATACCCTTCAGAATTTCTGTCGGGGATATAGTAATCTAAATATTTTTTCTGAACAATTTTGCTGAGGTACAGATACATAAGTGCAACGGCAGTTGTTCCGTCCACGTCATAATCTCCGTATACCAATATTTTTTCTCCATTCTCAATTGCAGTGGCAATCCGCTCTACAGCTTTTTGCATATCTGCCATTAAAAACGGACTGTGAATGTCGTTAAGGTTGGGTTTAAAAAATTCTCTTGCCTTTTGATAATTGTCAATTCCTCTGAGAACGAGGAGTTTAGATTCAAAAGTTCCAAAACCAAGAGACGAACTTAATCCATCCACAATTTCCTCATCGGGTTCGGGCTTGTAAATCCATTTTTGACTCATTTCACAAAAATAGGGAATTATAATTTAAAAGAAAAGTTTATTGTTGAAGGGGAAGTGTTAAAAAAAACCGTTCAGCAGTTGAACGGTTTTTAAATATTTTAAGAATACATTTTCTCTCTTAATTCTTTTACTTTCTTATCAGCAAGATATTCATCGTAAGTCATTTCTCTGTCGATAATTCCGGTTGGAGTAAGCTCGATGATTCTGTTACAGACTGTGGAAAGCATTTCGTGGTCATGAGAAGCCAGTAGAATATTTCCTTTGAAGTTAGACAGTGAGTTGTTCAATGTCGTGATACTTTCAAGGTCTAAGTGGTTTGTAGGTTCGTCCAGTAAAAGAACGTTGGCTTTCTGAAGCATCATTCTGCTGAACATACATCTCATTTTTTCACCTCCTGAAAGTACTTTACATGATTTTAAAGCTTCATCACCGGAGAAAAGCATTCTTCCCAAGAAACCTCTTACGAATTCTTCATGACGCTCTTCATCATTTTTCGTGAATTGTCTTAACCAATCAACCAAACTTAAATCTTCCTGAAAGAAATTGGTATTGTCCAAAGGCATATGAGACTGGTTTGTAGTAACTCCCCAAGCAACAGTTCCTTTGTCTGCTTCTACATTTCCTGCTAAAATTTCGAAAAATTCTGTGATTGCCAATGAATTTTTAGACAAAACAGCAACTTTATCTCCTTTTTTAAGATTTAAATCGATGTTTGAGAACAATAATTCTCCGTCTTTGGTTTTCTCAAGACCTTTTACATCCAAAATCTGATCTCCCGCTTCTCTTTCCATTTCGAAAATAATGGCAGGGTATCTTCTTGAAGACGGTTTAATATCATCAATGTTTAATTTATCGATCATTTTCTTTCTTGCGGTTGCCTGTTTCGCTTTCGCAACGTTTGAGCTGAATCTTGCAATGAAGTCCTGAAGTTCTTTCTTCTTTTCCTCCGCTTTTTTATTAGCCTGAGCTCTTTGTCTCGTTGCTAATTGAGAAGCCTGATACCAGAAAGAGTAGTTACCGGTGTAAAGATTTAATTTAGCGTAATCCAAGTCACCGATGTGCGTACAAACCGTGTCTAAGAAGTGACGGTCGTGAGATACAACGATTACGGTGTTTTCGTAATCTGCTAAGAAATCTTCCAGCCAAGAGATCGTATCGATATCAAGGTCGTTCGTAGGCTCATCCAGAATAAGTACATCCGGATTTCCGAAAAGCGCCTGAGCCAAAAGAACCTTTACTTTGTCTTTGTTCTCAAGTTCGCTCATCATTTGCCAGTGCATATCATCTTTAATGCCTACGTTGGAAAGCATGGTCTGTGCATCAGATTCTGCAGTCCATCCTCCCATTTCATCGTAGATGACGCCTAATTCTCCGGCTTTAATTCCGTCTTCATCAGAGAAGTCTTCCTTCGCATAAAGCGCGTCCATCTCTTCTTTTATCTCGAATAATTTTTTGTTACCTCTCAAAACCGCTTCAAGCACAGTAAATTGATCATAAGCAAAGTGATCCTGCTCCAGAACAGACATTCTTTTTCCAGGTTCCAAAGATACGTGTCCTGTTGTCGGGTCCTGCTTTCCTGTTAATATTTTAAGGAATGTAGACTTTCCTGCACCATTTGCTCCGATAATTCCGTAGCAGTTTCCTTTCGTAAACATAATGTTTACCTCGTCAAAAAGAACTCTTTTCCCGAATTGTAAAGATAAGTTAGATACTGTTAACATATAGTTTTGTAAATTTGGCGCAAAAATACGAAAAGAATTTGGGTATTTCGCAATATTGTAATAGTCAGGTTTTTAAATGTGGGGTATTTTTTATATATTTCATTCATTAAATTAATAAAACGCAGAAAAAAAATTTCAGAAAAGATAAATTTCATCTGCAACTTTATTAAATTTTTACATCTTACAAATACAAAAGGATTTTAAAATGAAGATTGAAAAAACAGTCAATATATTAAACCGAAGAGCCAGATTTGAATATGAAATTCTGGAAGAATACGAAGCGGGAATGGTTTTAACAGGTACGGAAATAAAATCTTTGCGTTCTTCAAAAGCATCCATCGCAGAATCGTTCTGTCAGTTTATTGATGGGGAATTGTACATCATTAATATGATGATTGACGAGTACAAATTAGGAACTTTTTACAATCATAAAACAAAAAGGGAACGGAAATTGCTCTTGCACAAAAAAGAGTTACAAAAATTAGAAAAAAAGTTAAAGGATGCAGGGAACACTATTATACCTCTTAAATTATATATCAATGACAGGGGAAAAGCAAAGGTTCTCATAGCGCTGGGTAGAGGTAAAAAACTCTTCGATAAAAGGGAGAGCATAAAAGATAGAGAAAATAAACGAAACCTCGACAGAATATTAAAGAAAAGTTAAAAATCATCTGAAAAACTTTGTATATAAAGAAAAATTATATTTATTTTGCATTATCAATTATTTAATCATTTAATTCTATGAAAAATCTAAAATTAGGAATTTCAGCATTGGCACTTACTGTTGCTTCTACTGTGTTCGCTCAGACTACCAACAATCCGTGGTTAATCGGGGTTGGTGCTCACGCGGAAAACCATTTGGCACAGAGAAATAATTTCAGTAATACGTTCTCTGCTAATAATTTGACGAAGACAATGTTCAATATGAACAACTTCTCTATTACTCCACCATTATCAAAACTTACTGTAGCTAGGAACATCGGTAAAGGTTTGGTAATAGACTGGCAGACTACTGTTGGAAATGTTGAAAACAAAAGATTCAACATGGGTAAAGAGTTTATGTTGATGACAGGTTTAGGTTTCCAGGCGAAGGCTGCAGGTCTTCTTTGGGACGAAGAATCTTGGTTTGATCCATATTTAAGAGTTGGTGCTAACTATTTGAGACACGATTATACTTCTCTTACTTTCCCTAGAACGGATGCCAACGGAGAATATGTTCCAAATGGTGACAACGGTACTGAAAACGGTAAAGCTAACTTCTTTACGGTTGCTACTGGTGCAGGTGTTAACTTTTGGTTAACTAAAAACTTCGGTTTAGGTATCCAGGGAGATTACGTATCAACTCCGGGTGATAAATCTACAGTTGCTAACTTCTGGCAAGCTTCAGCTTCTTTGAACTTTAGATTTGGTAACAGAGATAGAGATAAAGATGGTATCTTAGATAAAGACGACTTATGTCCAGATACACCAGGTTTACCAGAATTCCAAGGATGTCCTGATACTGATGGTGATGGAGTTCCAGATAAAGACGATCAATGTCCAGATGTTGCTGGTCCGGTTGAAAACAACGGATGCCCTTGGCCAGATACTGATGGTGACGGTGTAATCGACAAAGATGATGCTTGTCCTACAGTTGCAGGTCCTGCTGAAAACAATGGTTGTCCTTGGCCAGATACAGACGGTGACGGAATCTTAGATAAAGATGATGCTTGTCCTACAGTTCCAGGTCTTCCAGAATACAACGGATGTCCTAAGCCTGCTAAAGTAAAAGAAAAAGAAATTCAAGAGCAAGTTAACAGCATTTTCTTTGATTTCAACAAAGCTACTATTAAAGCTGAATCTACTCCTGCATTAGACAGAGCTGCTGACATCATTAAGAAAGAAGGAGGTAACTACTTATTAGAAGGTCAAACTGATGCTAAAGGATCTGAAGCTTACAACTTAAAATTATCTAGAGAAAGAGCTGCTGCTGTAGTTGCTGCTTTAGATGCAAGAGGTGTTAATGCTAACGCTCTTAAATCAATCGGTGTAGGTAAAGCTAAAGCTAAAGTTCCTGCTACTGCTTCTGATGTTGAAAGACAAGTAGACAGAAAAGTAGTTGTTACTGCTATCGAAGATGCGGCTCAATGGGAATCTCTTAAAAAGAGAGACTACGAAGATCCAACTCCGGTAAAAGTAGTTAAGAAAAAAGCTCCAGCTAAGAAAAAAGCTCCAGCTAAAAAAAGAAAATAATTAAATTTTTCTAAATATAAATACCTCCAGTTCTCTGGGGGTATTTTTTTTTTCGTTCACTTTTGAGTAATTTTGTTGAAAATTAAAAATATAAAATGGGAAGAGCGTTTGAATATAGAAAAGCTTCTAAAATGGCCAGATGGGACAAAATGGCCAAAACATTTTCTAAAATAGGTAAAGATATTGCATTGGCAGTAAAAGCAGGAGGTGCAGATCCGGAATCTAATCCTGCATTAAGAAGATGCATCCAGAATGCGAAAGGTGCAAACATGCCAAAAGATAACGTAGAAAGAGCGATTAAAAAGGCAAGTGGTGCAGATGCAGAAAACTATGAAGAAATTACTTACGAAGGTTACGGACAAGGTGGTGTTGCGTTTTTCGTTGAATGTACCACAAACAATACAACAAGAACTGTTGCCAATGTAAGAGCTATTTTCAATAAGTTTGACGGTAATCTTGGTAAGAACGGAGAATTAGCTTTCATCTTCGACAGAAAAGGAATTTTCACGATCGATTTAACTCAGATTAAAATGGATTGGGACGATTTTGAAATGGAAATGATTGACGGCGGAGCAGAAGACGTAGAAAAAGACGAAGAAGAAGTAATGATTACAACAGCTTTCGAAGATTTCGGCTCTCTATCTCACAAATTAGACGAACTGGGAATTGAAGCAAAAAGCGCAGAACTTCAGAGAATTCCGAATAATACAAAGGAAGTAAACGAAGAGCAGTTCAAGGCAAATATGAAAATGCTTGAGCGTTTTGAAGACGATGATGACGTTCAAAACGTTTATCACAACATGGAAATTACAGAAGAGTTGATGGAAACTCTCTAAAAAATAGTAGTTGTCCGGAATTTATCATCAATAAAAAACTTTGGGTTCTTTGCTGAGTGAAACGCCTTTGCGAGCTTAAAAAGCGGTTAATATTTAAAAGACTTTTGCGAACTTTGCGTTAAAATTAAGCATTATGATGAATTAAGGATAAGTAAAAAAATAATATAACATTCATATACAGTTAACTTTCAAGTAGTTTCTTTGTATAAAACTATGAAAAGAAACGTTGAATTAGTTGTTATATCGGATGTTCATCTGGGAACTTACGGATGTAAGGCTAAAGAATTACTGCGATACCTTAATTCTATTCAGCCTAAAACTTTAGTTTTGAATGGAGATATTATCGATATCTGGCAATTCAAAAAGTCTTACTTCCCTAAACCCCATTTAAAGGTCATCAAAAAAATATTGTCCTTTGCCACAAAAAACACAGATGTTTTCTACATTACCGGAAATCATGACGAGATGTTCCGGAAGTTTACCGACTTCCAACTGGGTAAACTTAAAGTCTGTAATAAAATCTGTTTAGACATAGACAATAAAAAAACATGGATCTTTCACGGAGATGTGTTCGATGCCTCTGTTCAGCATTCGATATGGATTGCAAAACTCGGAGGAGAAGGCTACGATTTATTAATTGTGATTAATAATGTTGTCAATTGGTTTTTGGAGAAAATGGGAAAAGAAAAATATTCATTTTCAAAAAAAATTAAAAACAATGTAAAGAAAGCGGTAAAATACATCGGGGATTTTGAGCTGACTGCTTCCGAACTTGCCATCGACAATCATTACGATTATGTAGTTTGCGGACATATTCATCAGCCGCAGATTCGGGAGGTGATTAATAAAAAAGGTTCCTGTACGTATCTTAATTCCGGCGACTGGATCGAAAATCTTTCCGCACTGGAGTACAATAATAACGAGTGGAAGATTTTTTATTATGATGAACATAAAGATTCTTTAAAAGACGATACCGCAGAGGAAATTCAGGAAATCGATAGTGATGAGCTTTTAAAAATAGTAACCAACTTCAGCCAATGAGAATTTTATACGCCTTTCAGGGAACAGGAAACGGACACGTCGCACGTGCGCAGGAAATCGTTCCGATCCTGAAAAAATATGCTTCGGTGGATACACTCATCAGCGGACATCAGTCGCAGTTAAAGGCTGATTTTGATATTAACTTTAAACACAAAGGCGTTTCCCTTCTTTACGATAAAACAGGCGGTTTATCCTACCGGAAAACGTTTACAGACAATAGTTTTTTAGAAGCCTTCAAAGCGATCCGCGAAATCGAGCTTTCTCAGTACGATTTAGTCATCAACGATTATGAACCTTTAACGGGATGGGCTTGTAAATTCAAAAAACATCCGATGATCGAGTTGAGTCATCAGGCTTCCATGTTGTTTAAAGAAACGCCGAAACCGGATAAAAAAGATTTTTTTGGGGAAATGGTGCTTAAATATTATGTTCCGAGCGAAAAAAGAATTGGTTTCCACTTCGAAAATTATCATCCTCAGATAAAAAAGCCGGTGATCAGAAGAAAAATCCGAAACCTGAATCCCAACAAAAAAGGTTTTTATCTGGTGTATCTTCCGAGCTTTTCGGATGAAAATATCATTAAAGTTTTAAAGCAGATTCCGGTAGAATGGAAAGTTTTTTCCAAATATTCCAAATTGCAGTTTAAGGAAAATAATGTTGAAATTTTTCCGATTGATGAAATTCAATACTTAAAAGCGTTTGAAAACTGCGATGGAATTCTCTGCAATGCAGGTTTCGAAAGTCCCGCAGAAGCACTTTTTATGGATAAAAAACTGTTCGTAATTCCTATTCATAATCAATATGAGCAGGAATGCAACGCATGTGCTTTAGACAAGATGGGAATTCCGAATTCTAAAGTCTTGAAACTGGAAGAAATACAGAATTGGGTAAATTCCGATCAGCATCTGAAAGTAGATTATCCCGATAATATTGAGGAAATCTTGGTGAACGAAGTGTTAACGCTGTAAAAAAATATCTTCCACGTCCTTCATTCTCATCATCACAGATCGCGCGTAAGAACAGTGCGGGTAAACTTTCCAGTTGTTTTCGCGGGCAAACTTTATGGCTTCTTCTACCAGATATTTTCCCATTCCGCGACCTTCAAATTCGGGGTGAACCAGAACGAAGGAAATAATGAATTTGCTGTCTTCGGGGAAAATAGTGTACGTTAATCTTCCGATTTCTTTAACATCGTTATTTAAAGTAATTACTCCGCCGTTTCCCGATTTATTATTTTCAAATCTCATAACTTAAACTTTTATGAAGTGTAAAATACAAAAACTGCACCGCGAAAGGTTATTTGTATTTTGCGATTTCTGCTTTTAGTGCTTCAATTTCTGCTTCCAGTTTATCGATGTATTTTTTCTGAGATTCCCACAAAGAAAGCGGAATGTTGTAATTATTGGTATTTCCAATACCATTTCCGTTACCTGTAGAATTATCATTAAATATAAAAACTAAACTTTCTTCATTTTCAAAAATGTCTTCAATTGGAACTTCCAATACTTCAGCGATTTTCTGCCATTCCGATAAAGAAATTTTTGCCGTTCCTTTTTCTCTTCGGTTGTAGTTGGAAACATCCATAGAAAGGATGTCTGCCATTCTTTCCTGGCTGATGTTTCTTCTTTTGCGGGCTTCGATGAGTTTTGTTTTTTCCATTTCTGTAAAGTTTAGTGTAAAGATAAATTTTTTGCGAAAAATCGCAATAAAATCGCAAAAAGAAAAGTCTTTTTGTTGATTTCTAATTTTTACTTTTGACAAGTTAGCTAAAAAACACAAACGTTCAAAAAATACCTTTAAAAACTAAAATGCCGGAAAGATCAAATTTAAATTATTTTGCTTATCATTTCTTTTGGCTTCCTGTAACGGTGGGAGCACTGTATATTTCCATTCAGTATTTTGTGGTGTACCATCTTCTGAATTTTGGGCATTATGATATTCTTTTTACCATAACATCCTGTTTGCTGTTGTCACTTATAAATTTAGGTTTTGCCCTGATTGGTAAAGGAAGAAACCAATTTGTAAAAGATTTTTCAGAATACGTTATCATTTTATACCTCTCGTGTATGTTGTCTTTTTTAATTCACTTTTGCAGGTTCAATTTTGGAACGGTAAGGCGTTGCGCTTTTGATCTTGATATTTCTGAAGTGAAAAATATGCATGATGTGGCGATACTTTTTACATCCGTTATCAACATCATTTTTCTTTGCATCATCCGTAAATATAAACTAAAAATTAGAGTATTGCATTTTGTCCTGTTGATTTTGGCGATGATTGCTCAGTTCTTTTATACACGTAGTTTTAGAATGATTTAGTTTGAATATTATGTCATTTCGACGAAGGAGAAATCTGCCAAAAATAATCGTTTAGATGATTTCAGCATGACAAACTTTGCTCCAGATTATCTAAACGCAAAGTTTTTATTTTGAGAATGAATATATTAAGGGAGCAAAGTGAAGGCAGATTTCATCTGCTCAGAAGCGCGCTTTATCATCCGTCTGCGACGGAGTATCTTTGCTTCTCTTTAATGAGGTGAAAACTTTTTCCTTTGCGTTTAGATTGCAGTTTTTAAATCAAATCAATAAAAAATTTTTGTATAAGCATTTGATATTTTTTTAAGAATCATCTGCAAAATCCGCAAAATCTGCGGGAGCTTTTATAAGCAGAGTGGTTTGAAAATATTTTAAAATCGTCTTCCTAACTGTCTTTCCCCGTATAATAATTGTAATCCTTAATAACAACCCCGATGAACTGTCTTTCCGTCATTTTGGTAGGATCTACTTCCAGCTTCAGAATTCCTTTAATCTTATCGGAAAGTTTGCTGATAATTTGTCGGTCGTCCACTCTTAAAGCTTTCAGATAATTATCTTTAATGATTCTCATATCATTATCGCTTAAAGCAATGACCTGCGGAAAAGTAGGAACATAATCTTCTTTAATATTCTCCAGAATCGTATGCGAAATATTGATGTTGTTTTTTAAGGAAATAACGGCGGTTCCCGATGCAATATCTCCCAAACGCTGGTTGTTTTTGGAAGCAATGGCAGAGATAAGACCGATAATAGAAATATCAATAATCCTGAAAACCCAGCGAATCATATAATCTCCGAATCCCGCCTGATAACCGTCGATTTTCACCACACGGATTTTCATGACTTTTTTCCCCGGAGTCTGCCCTTCCATCAGGCTTTCCAGAACAAGCGGATAAATCGCAGTCGGGAAAAGAAGAATGCTGTAAATAGCAATAATCGACCACTGATCCAGCCCGTCCATCACATATCCCAGATTCAGAATATTGAAAAAAAGATACAGAATAGCGATGGTGTACGCAATTTGAATAAGAAGATCGATAATATAAGCAAGAAGTCTTTCTCCAACACCCGCAATGTTGAAATTAATATTTACATTTTGTGAAGTATTTATCGCGATTTGAGACATTATTTTTATTATTTTAGCCTTACAATTATGAGAGAAGTTTATTTCATTAAACAAAATAAAGAAAAATGGTTGGGAATAGAACAGGTTATTCAGGGGAAAATTAAAAAAAATCCTGATGATCTCTCTTCGCTGTACATCAACCTCGTTAACGACCTTTCTTTTGCACAGACGTATTATCCGAAAAGTAATACCACGGTTTATCTTAACCATTTGTCTGCACAGATCTTCCAGAAAATTTATAAAACCAAAAGGGTAGAAGAAAACAGGTTTCTGCATTTTTTCAAAACCGAAGTTCCTTTGCTGGTGTACCAGTACAGAAGATATTTGGGATATGCTTTTCTGTTCTTTACATTATTTACCTTAATCGGTCTGCTTTCCGGAATTTACGATAAAGATTTCGCCAAAGTTATTCTGGGTGAAGAATATGTGAACCAGACGATTGAAAACATTAAGGCAGGAAATGCGGTAGGAGTTTACCAGAGCGGTTCTACATGGGGAAGTACAATAGGGATTATTTTCAACAATATAAAAGTTGGTGCAAGACTGTATATCTACGGAATTGCAGGCGGAGTGGGAACGTTGTGGGCTTTGCTGAACAACAGCGTGATGCTCGGTTCTTTCCAGTATTTCTTTTACGATTACGGCGCACTGAAGGACAGCGCAAGAGGAATCTGGCTTCACGGAGTTTTTGAAATCTTTGCGATGGTAGTGGAAGCGATGTGCGGTCTTATTCTGGGAGCCTCTATTTTATTTCCAAAAACACTGTCGAGATTTAATTCTTTCAAAAGCGGATTTAAAGATTCATTCAAAATATTCCTGAGTACCGTTCCTTTCACCATCTGTGCAGGAATTATTGAAGGATATGTAACAAGACACGCCCTGAAAATGCCTTTAATTTTAAATTTAATTATTATTTTCGGGTCTTTGGCAATCATCGGGTTTTATTACTGTATTTATCCGTCTGTTGTCAGCAAAAAAATTAATAACCAGATTCAGGATGCAGTTTTATAAAAAAAGAGATTTCGGAAGTTTCATCAGCGATACTTTTGCTTTTTTCAAATTATACGGTAAGAATTATTTTAAAAATTTTATTCTGCTGAACGGCTTGCTGCTTATTTTAACCGTTGTTGTGATGGTGGTAGGATTCAGAGAATTCTTCGGAGCCATTTTCGGATCGAATATGAGCGGACAGAGCTATTATTTTGAACAGTATTTTCAGAATAATTTAGGACTGATTATCATCGCGGGAATTGTGCTTTTTGTACTTTCCACAGCTCTAATGACGGTTAATCTGTTTTTTCCTGTATTTTATATGAAAAGAGTTGCGGAAGGGCAGAAAGAAATAAAAACAGACGATATCATCAGTGATTTTAAAGTGAATTCTAAAAAAGTTTTCATTGCCTATTTCGGACTCACCTTTTTGGTAATGCCGGCTGCAACGGCTATTTTTGGATTTACTTATCTTCTCGTGTTTTTTTTCATTGGAATTTTTCTGCTACTTTTTATCCTTCCGAATTTATTCAGCATTATCACTTTTCTCTGCTACGATTATTTTAACGGAAATAAAGGTTTTTTCGAAAGCCTAAGTTATGCTATAAGATCTCAGTTTTCTTACCCGAATGGCAGAGAAAAATCTCCCTACTGGAAATATTGGGGAGCAACCATTATTTTGGGACTGCTTTTTTATATTGTAAGCGGATTTTTATCCGGAGTTCCGATGATTTTATACATTCTTAAACTTTCAACAACCGCTCCGGATGGGAATTTTGAACAGAATCCTTTCTCCGGAAATTTCGGGATTGTTATATTCTTGATCTACGGACTTTCAACATTGGTTTCAACCATTTTAATGAATGTTCTGTATGTAAATTCAGGATTGATGTATTACGACAGCCGCACCGATCTTCATCAGAAAATGGAACTGGCAGAAATAGAAACAATAGGAAATAATGAATAGGCTTCTTCTTTTACTGCTTTTTTTCAGCTTCGGAACTGTTTTTTCTCAGCAGCAGGACGATCTGCCTCCTGAAGAAGCAGTTTTTCTGGACTCGATAGAAACGGGACATTACAGGAATATGTACCGTGCAGATTCTGTATTGTATAAAAATCCGGTAACGGAAAACACTGTTTATCCTAAAAAATTTAAAGACAACATCCCTTCAAGATACAAAGACAAAGACTTCGATTATACTACGGTAAAACCCAGAATGTCTTTCGGACAGAAGCTGATGAAGAAGCTCGCAGAATTGTTAGACAGTATTTTCGGGGAAACCGTATTTACAAAATCCGGAAATTTCGCAGGGATTTTAGTGCGTCTTTTTGTGATTGTTCTTGTCGGTTTCCTGCTGTATTTCATCATTAAATATCTCATCGGGAACGGCGGAATTTCATTCTTCGGAAAGAAAAACCGGAAAGTGGAGATCCGCGAAGAAGAACTTCATGAAAATATTCACGAAATTAATTTTCCGGAAAGTATTCTGAAATTTGAAAAATCGGGCGATTTCCGTTCGGCGGTGCGTTATCAGTTTTTATTTGTCTTAAAAAAATTAAGCGATAAGAAACTCATCGTCTGGAATCCGGAAAAAACCAATAAAGATTATGCGGCAGAGCTGAAAGCACCGCACTTAAAAGAAAGTTTTTACGATCTTGCCTATATTTTCGATTATGTCTGGTACGGAGAATTCTCTATTGATGAAGAAAACTACCTGAAATTTAAAAACCAATATCAATCCTTTAAACCGTAATTAATTGTTATCATGAACAAAACTTTCAAAATATATGCTGTAATCTTCGTCGTGGTGATGATTATTCTGGCGTTGTTTGAAGTCAACAAAACAGAAAGTACGGATTGGAGGAAGAATTTCAAGACTTACCAGAAATCACCGTTCGGATTGTATGTTTTTAATAACGAGATCAAAGATCTTTTTAAGAATAAAGTTAAAAAAATAGATCAGACTCCTTACGATTATTATACCCAGAATAAAGAAAAAGGCAGTCATAATATCCTTGTTATCGAGCATGAAGTAGATACAGAATCGTGGAATAAAATTCTGGAAGAAGTTTCCAAAGGTTCCAACGCGATGTTGATTATCAGCGAAATGCCGAAAGAAATTTCCGACAGCATCGGTTATTATGATTCTATGATTTCTTTTCGGGACGAAAATGTTTTAAAACTTACCGACACAAAATACCAGAACGATTTCATTAAACTGGATAAATTTCCATCGGGAAGAGGTTTTACTTTCATTAAACCGGGATCTGAAGTCTTAGGAAAGACAGTGGAAAAAAATAATGACGATCAGGCAAACTTTGTTAAAATAAAATTCGGGGAAGGTTACTTTTACGTTCATTGCGAACCGCTTTTTATTACCAATTACTATCTTCTGAAACCCGGCAATGTAAAATATGCACAGGACGTTTTTTCTTATCTGGATGATAAAGAAACATTGTGGTTTCTGGAAAGCAATTCGAAATCTTCCCAGTTTCTGCTGAGGTTTATCCTTTCAAATCCTGCTTTAAAATATGCTTGGTGGGTTCTTCTGGGCGGTCTGGCTTTGTTTATTTTCTTTAATGCCAAAAGAAAGCAGCGCATTGTCCCTATTGTGGAACCACTGAAAAATAACTCGGTAGATTTTGTGAAAAGTATCGGAAATCTTTATCTTCAGGAAGGCGATTTCCATGACATGATGTCGAAAAAAGCCCAGTACTTCCTGAACAAAGTAAGAATGGATCTCCTTATCGATACCCAGAAACTAGATGAAGAATTTGCAAAAAAACTCCATCTGAAAACCGGAAAACCGATGGAAATAATTGATGAAGCCATTGGACTGATTAAAAAAGGACAGGATCCTTATGCGCATGTAATGAAGGAAGATCTTGTGAGAATGAATAAAATTTTGGATGAAATTATTTAAAAAAATGTAACAATCTGAAAATATAACAGTGTGGTAATTCTCAATGTGATTGGTAATTGGATGCACTGTTCTATTGATAAATTATAGGATATGGAAAACTTTGAAAACCCAAATATAGAAAACGAATTTTCTATCAGCTTAGATAAAAAAGAAGATCAGTTTCAGTCGAGAATTGATATGATTGAACTTCGTACAAGTCTTGAAAAAGTAAAAGCCGAAATTGCAAAAGTAATCGTCGGTCAGGAAAACATGGTGGAGCATCTTTTGGCAGCACTTCTTTCGAACGGTCACGTTCTTATTGAAGGTGTTCCGGGAGTTGCCAAAACCATCACGGCAAAATTACTGGCAAAAACGATCGATGTAGGATTCAGCAGAATTCAGTTTACACCCGATTTGATGCCTTCCGATATTTTGGGAACTTCTGTTTTCAGCGTAAAAAATTCTGAATTTGAATTTAAAAAAGGACCTATCTTTTCTAATTTCATCCTGATTGACGAGATCAACCGATCTCCGGCAAAAACTCAGGCAGCTTTGTTTGAAGTGATGGAAGAAAGGCAGATCACGATGGACGGAACCCGCTATCCGATGGAAGAACCTTTTCTTGTGGTGGCAACACAGAACCCGATTGAACATGAAGGAACATACAGACTTCCGGAAGCCCAGCTTGACCGTTTTCTGTTTAAAATAAATGTGGGTTATCCGAATCTGGAGCAGGAAATTGCCATTATCAGAAACCAACACGAAAGCAAGCAGGAAGATAAAACAGAGGTTGTTAACAAAGTGATTACTGCACAGCAGCTGAAAAATTATCAGCATCTGGTAAAAGAAATCATCGTTGAATCTCAGCTGATGGAGTACATCGCTAAAATTATCATCAACACCAGAGAAAACCAGTTCCTGTATTTGGGAGCTTCTCCGAGAGCGAGTCTGGCTTTGTTAACCGCATCAAAAGCATTTGCAGCTTTAAGAGGAAGAGATTTTGTAACGCCGGAAGACATTAAAGAAGCAAGTTATGCCGTTCTGAGACACAGAGTTATTGTATCGCCGGAAAGAGAAATGGAAGGCCTTACCGCGGATGAAATTATCAGACAGATTTTAGAGGGAATAGAGATTCCAAGGTAGGTTGCGGGTAGAAGGTTGCAGATTGTAGTTTTTAATTCAACGTTAAATTTTATATATGGCTAATTTTAAAGAGCTTCTGGTTTGGCAGAAAGCCATTGATTTTGTAACTGAAATCTACCGAACAACCGATGCTTTTCCAAAAGAGGAGACATTTGGATTAAAATCTCAGATCAGAAGAGCTTCAGTTTCTATTCCGTCTAATATTGCAGAAGGAAACTCCAGAAGAAGCAAACCGGATTATCTGCAATTTCTGAAAATTTCGAGAGGAAGTTGTGCTGAAGTTGAAACTCAATTGATTATTTCCAGAAATCTTCATTTTTTAAGTGAAGAAAATTATTTAAAATTAAATGATGATATTATTGAAATTTCTAAAATGCTGAATGGGCTCATTAATTCTTTGAAATAATATTAAAATGTAGGGCTACTAAACTGTAACCTAAGATCTGCAACCAGCAATCTACAAAATGAAAAACTTATACCTCAATACACGCTTTTTCTTCACGCTCATCGAAGTGGGGATTCTGTATGTTCTCGCTTTTTTCTTTCCGTTACTCATGTGGGTAGCGCACATCGTTTTGCTTCTGGTTTTTTTGGCAGCAATGGTGGATTATCTTTTTGTTTTCAACAGGAAAGAAGGGATTTCTGCACAGAGAATATTGCCCGAAAAATTATCCAATGGTGATGAAAATCCCGTAAAAGTTGATATTAAAAATAACTATGCTTTCAAAATCAATGTGAAAGTAATCGACGAAATTCCGTTTCAGTTTCAGAAGAGAGATTTTTTAATCGAAAAACAGATTGAACCGGGAAGAAATACATTTTTTCAATATATTCTGGAGCCAAAGGAAAGAGGAGAATATAATTTCGGCAGTTTAAATGTGTATGTTTCTTCTCCTTTAGGTTTTGTCGCAAAACGGTTTAATTTTCAGAAAGATGCCAATTTACCGGCTTATCCGTCATTTATTCATTTGAGAAAATATGAACTGATGGCTTTGCAGAGTGAATTTCTGTTGGGCGGAATCAAGAAAATCAGAAAACTGGGACATACGATGGAGTTTGAGCAGATTAAAGAATATGTTCCGGGAGATGATATCAGAACGATCAACTGGAAAGCTACGTCCAAAACAAACCGATTGATGGTTAATCAGTTTCAAGACGAAAAATCACAGCGTATTTTCATGCTGATTGATAAAGGACGAACGATGAAGATGCCTTTCAAAGGACTGAGTCTTTTGGATTATTCCATTAATGCAACGATGGCTTTATCGCATATTATTCTGAAAAAAGGCGACCGCGCCGGAATGATGACTTTTTCGAAAAAAACAGAAAATAAAATTGCGGCAGAAAATAAATCGGGACAACTGAGAAAAATTTCGGAAGCCCTTTACAACATCAAAACAGATTTTTTTGAAAGTGATTTTAACAGGTTGTATCAGGATGTAAAATATTCGCTGAACCAGAGAAGTTTAATTCTGTTATTTACGAATTTTGAAACATTGGATGGCTTAAACCGTCAGTTAAAATACCTTCGTGGAATCGCTAAAAACCATTTATTGGTCGTGGTCTTCTTCAAAAATTCAGAATTGCAGACGTTAATTCATAAAAATCCTGAAAGTATGCAGGAAGTGTATGACGAAATCATCGCCGAAAAATTTGAGTTTGAAAAGAAACTGATCATTCAGGAACTCCGCAAATACGGAATTTACACAGTATACACTTTACCGGAAAATCTGAACATTGATGTCATCAATAAATATCTGGAAATTAAAGCGAGAGGGATTTTGTAATTTTTAAACAGGGATTTCATTTCAAAATGAACCGCAAAATTCACAAATGATTTAAGCAAACTTATAAATGACGAAAATTGCATTGTTTATAGTATGTCTCTGTTGTTTTTTATCCTGCGACAAGAAAATAAAACAAGAGGATGATTTTGTCATTTTTAAAGTAAATCCTAAAATACAAAATGTTGCTTTTTACTGGAAAGATGATAACGGAACAATTCTCAAAAATATTGCTCATTTAAAGATTAAAACAGAGCAGGAAAATAAAGAATTAATATTTGCCATGAACGGCGGAATGTTTGAACCCAATAATTTTCCGAAAGGATTGTATATTGAAAATTTTAAAATACTGAATAAAACCGATACTTTATCCGGTAAAGGAAATTTTTATCTCCATCCTAACGGAATATTTTACCTCACAAAAAATAATGAAGCTGAAATTGTTGAAACAAAGGCTTTTAGGAACAATCCTGAAATAAAACATGCAACACAATCCGGACCGATATTGCTGATTGATGGGGAAATAAATCCAATATTTAAAAAAGATTCAAAAAATATCAACATCAGAAACGGAGTCGGAATCCTAAAAAATGGAAATATTGTTTTTATAATGTCTAAAACAGAGGTTAATTTTTATAATTTTGCTTCCGTATTTAAAGAATCAGGCTGCGTAAAAGCTTTGTACCTCGATGGCTTTGTTTCCAGAACCTATTGCCCCAAACAGAAATGGATTCAGAAGGATGGAGACTTCGGAGTCATGATCGGGGTTACCACATCTAAAAAATAAATTTAAAAATGAAAATATCACTTAACCGAATCAACGACGATTTTTTATTTGAATTTACCAATTCTCAGGGAAATTCAATTCTTTTAGATAATACAACACAGCCCGGAGCGAAAGGCGTTTCTCCGATGGAAAGTGTTCTGATGGCAGTTGCGGGATGCAGCGGAATAGACGTGGTTTCTATTCTGAAAAAACAGAGACAGGAAATTACAGATTTTAAAGCAGAAGTAGAAGGCGAAAGGATTCCTGTAGATGATGCGAAACCTTTCAAATCGATAAAAGTTAAATTTCTTCTGGAAGGAAATATTGATCCTAAAAAAGCGCAGAAAGCAGCTCAGTTGTCTTTCGAAAAATACTGCTCGGTTTCCAAAACACTGGAACCGAATGTAGAAATTGTATATGAGGTTTTTGTAAATGGTGAAAGTGTAAAAGATTAGATCTAGCTAAATTCAATAAAAAAAGAGGCTGTCCTAAAAGTTTTGGGCAGCCTCTAAAATTTATCATTTACTCCATTACATCAATAATCTTGGCTTCAAAAGCTTGGCAACCGTAGCTGTCCATCCCGTCTGGTGAGAAGCTCCTACGCCGCGTCCGTTGTCTCCGTGAAAATATTCGAAAAAGGTAATGTAATCTTTAAAATTTTCATCATAATTAAACTTCGCATTTCCTCCGTTGAAAGCACGTTCTCCATTCTCGTCTTTTAGGAAAATAGAACAAAGTCGGTTGCTGATATCGTGAGCGACTTCATCCAGATTTTTCTTCTCTCCGCTTCCGGTCGGCAATTCCACTTTCATGCTGTTTCCGTAATAGAAATGGAATCTTTGTAAGCTCTCTACAATCAGGAAGTTGATCGGGAACCAGATCGGTCCGCGCCAGTTGCTGTTCCCCCCGAACATACGGCTGTCACTTTCTGCCGGCGTATAATAAACTACATTTTCAGTGCCGTGAACAGAAAATTTGAACGGTTTTTCTTCATATACCTTAGACATTGCCCGAATTCCGTATTGGCTTAAAAATTCTTTCTCATCAAGCATTCTGGTCAAAACTTTTGTCAGACGGTTTTTTCTCAGAATACTCATCAGATGCTTTCTTCCATGGCCTTCTTCTTCCCAATGTGAAACAAGTTTCGTGAGTTCAGGTTTGTTTTTCAGAATCCAATCCATTCTGGTGGTAAAGTTGGGCATTTTATCCAACAGATGATGATCGATGATTTCCACGGCAAACATAGGAATCAATCCTACAATACTTCTCAGCTTCAGGGAAACACTGTCACCATTCCCAAGCTGAAGCACATCGTAGAAAAAGCCGTCTTCTTCATTCCAGAGTCCTTTTGTGCCTTCACCCAGATTTTCCATGGCTTCGGCGATATAAAGATAATGCTCAAAGAATTTAATCGCCATATCTTCATACACCTGATAATACTGAGCCAGTTCCATGGCAATTCTCATCATGTTAAGAGCATACATTGCCATCCAGCTCGTTCCGTCCGCCTGCTCCAGATGCTGTCCGTCTTTTAACACCATATTCCGGTCAAAAGCCCCGATGTTATCAAGCCCAAGAAAACCTCCCCCGAAAATATTCTTTCCGTTTTTATCTTTTCGGTTGACCCACCAAGTGAAGTTTAACAGTAATTTCTGAAAAACCTTTTCTAAAAATAAAAGATCCGGTTTGCCGTTTTGCTTTTCATCAATTTTAAATACTCGGAAGCACGACCACGCATGAACGGGCGGGTTTACATCGCTCAGGTTCCATTCGTAGGCAGGAAGCTGTCCGTTCGGATGCATATACCATTCTTTTGTTAATAAAAGAAGCTGTCCTTTCGCAAATTCCGCATCAATAATCGCAAACGGAACACAATGGAAGGCAAGATCCCAAGTTGCATACCAGGGATATTCCCATTTATCAGGCATCGAGATGATGTCTTTATTGTGCATATGATTCCACTCCGTGTTTCGGACATAATGGTTAAAATTTCTCGGAGCTTCAAAATTCGGATCGCCTTTCAGCCATTTTCCGACATTATAATGATAAAACTGCTTGTTCCAGAGAAGTCCCGCAAAAGCCTGCCTTTGCACATTTTTTTCATCCTCATTGGTGACATCATTCTGAATTTCGGCATAAAATTCATTCGCTTCCGAAATTCTTGTATTAAATATCTCATCAAAATCATAAAACGGATTATCCAGTTCATTAGGCGATAATCTGAAATCAAATGTTTTCGATTGTCCGGCTTCAATCACTTCATCAATTAAAAAAGAAGCTTTTGTTCCTCTCTTTTCAGGATTCACGGTGTTGCTTCCGTAAGTAATATAATCGTTGATGCCATCCTTGTAATAAGTATTTCCAGGATAGGGTGTTCCGTATAATTTCGGACTGTTGGTTTCATTATCACAGAAAACACTTTCCGCTGCAATATTTCTTGAATAAAACTTTTTTATCGGAACACTGTCGTGGTTGATGGTGATGCAGCCTTCATGAGAAGCATTGATTTGTCCTTTATATGTATTGTACCCCCATTTCCAGTTATTTCTGAACCACACCGTGGGAGCCACTACAATCGGAGCCACTATATTGCTTCTGTTGCAGACCGTTACCCTTACTAGAATATCGTTGTATTCTGCTTTAGCGTACTCTATAAAAATATCAAAATATTCATCCTGATCAAAAATTCCGGTGTCGAAAATTTCATATTCCGCTTCCTTTTTACTTCTTTTTCCATTTTCAGAAAGCAGTTCATCATACGGAAACGCATTAATCGGATATTTGTACACCATTTTCATATAGCTGTGAGTAGGTGTATTATCCAGATAATAAAATAGTTCTTTAATGTCTTCTCCGTGATTTCCCTGTGGATTGCTCAGTCCAAAGAAGCGCTCCTTCACCATCTTATCTTTTTTGTTCCAGAACGAAAGCGCAAAACAGAAAAGCTGCTTTGCATCAGAAATTCCCGCTATCCCTTCCTCTCCCCAACGGTAGGCATAGCTTTCTGCGTTATTGTGATTGGCGAAATTCCATGCATCGCCATTTGGGCTGTAGTCTTCGCGTACATTTCCCCATTGCCGGTTACTCACGTAAGGTCCCCAGTTTTTCCAGTTTGTGTCTTGTAATCTTTGTTTTTCAGCAATCATATCTCATCATTTTCATTACGAAGTTAGTTTTTTTGCGAAAAAATTCCAACTCACGAAATTTGAATTATTATTAATATTTCCCTGAAAGCCTTCTGTTTATCGGGGTTTGTAAGATTAAATTAAATTTTTATAAATATTTAAAAGAAAAGTTTTATCTTTGCACCATTCGTTCATTCAAATATTGAAAATGTTATCAAGAAAGGTTGAGGGATTAGACCCTATGAAACCTTAGCAACCCTTTGCGCAAGCAATGAAGGTGCTACGTTCTACCAGAATTATTTTGGACAGATAACTCACTGAAGTTCTTTCAGCCATTTCCTGTGGCATTTTCAATTGTATTAAAATAATAGAATTGAAAACAGAACTTAAACATATTAATTTTTCGTATCGTACCGATTCCCAAAAGGAATACAATATACCGTTGAGCTATCAGCTTTTCGGGAAAGACCTGTTTTCTGCCCCGATCATTTTAGTGAATCATGCTTTAACCGGAAATTCCAATGTTTCCGGAGAAAAAGGATGGTGGAAACAACTGGTTGGAGAACATCAGGTAATCGATACCGACCAATATACAGTTCTGTGCTTCAATATTCCCGGAAACGGATTTGATGATTTTTTTATTGATGAATGTGAAGATTTCACGCCTTCAGATATAGCAAACATATTTTTGAAAGGTCTTGAAATTTTAAATATCAAAAGTTTACACGCCATTATTGGAGGTTCTTTAGGAGGCGGAATCGGCTGGGAAATGCTGGTGAAAAATCCACATCTTGCCGAAATTTTCATCCCGTTAGCCTGCGATTTTAAAACCCACGACTGGCTTCATGCACAATGTCTGGTTCAGAAATTTTTATTAAACCAACACGATGAACCTTTACAGAAAGCCAGAATTCATGCAATGTTGTGCTACAGAACACCTGAATCGTTAAATAGCAGATTTCAAAACAGATACAGTGAAGAAAAGCAGAGATTAGAGTCGGAAGACTGGCTTGTTTATCACGGAAAAGCTTTAAACGAAAGATTTAGTTTAAAATCATATAAGCTCATGAATCATTTGCTGATGAACATCAATGCCAATGAAGAACATTTGGAAAAAATTCAGGCACGAATGCACATGATCTCTGTAGATACAGACTTATTTTTCCCCGCTTCAGAAATCCGAAAGTGCTCTGAAAAACTGAAAGAGAAAAACAAAGATGTCTTCTATCACGAGATCACCTCAGTTCATGGGCACGATGCCTTCTTAATGGAATATAAACAATTAAATACGATCATTAAAAATATTTTGAAAAATGAGTAAGATTAATGCTAAAGAAATAAAATTTTTAAAAAACAGATCCATCATCAAATTTGAAGGAGAAGATTTCTTGGGTGAAATCGGGATCGACGGACGAATTTTTAAAGCGCTTACTTTGGCGCGAATCAGTGTGGGAGTAATTTCCCAGCAGGCAATTGAAAACGGAATCTCCATTTTAGTTCATGAAAACGATTCCGAAAAAGCAGTCAATTGTCTGATTGACGAATTTGAACCAGAAAGAAAATCAGGAAAAGTTTCCCAGATATACAGCATCAATAATGTCTCTGTCATAGGTTTTGTTGCTGAAGATTTCAATAAAGTTTTGGCAGAATTAGCAAGAAATAATGTTTTCCCGTTGCTTTTGAACCAGATTGCAGCCGAAAAACGGGTAAATATCGTTGTGACATCTTCACAGGACGAAAAAGCAAAAAATATCATCGAATCTGAAATTTCCAAAAAACCGAAAACCGTTCATCTGGCAATCATCGGTCACGGAAACGTAGGGAAGACCTTAATACAGCAGGTTTTGGAATCTTCGGAAGAAATTAAAAGACGAAAAAAAATAGACCTCAAAGTAGTTGCAGTTGCCAATTCCAGAAAAATAGCATTCAACAAAAAAGGATTCGACAGCAATTGGAATGATGAGGTTTTAACGGCAGAAAAACCTTCCGATGTTCAGGAACTGATTAATTTCTCCAAAGAAAATCAGCTTGAAAATTTAATCGTTGTGGATAACACCGCAAGCAAAGACTTCGTAAAAAATTACCACACTTTGGCGGAAAACGGCTTCGATCTCGTTTCTTCCAACAAAATTTTCAACACCCTTCCGATTTCAGAATACCGTCAACTAAGATATACGTTGAACAAAAACAACAGACGTTATCTTTATGAAACCAATGTGGGAGCAGGTTTACCATTGATCGACACCATTAAACTTCTACACCTTTCAGGAGAAAATATTACCAGAATTAAAGGCGTTTTCTCGGGAACATTAAGCTATGTTTTCAATAATTTTTCTTTGAGAAATGATAAATTTTCCACCATCATCAATGAAGCGTTGGAAAAAGGATATACCGAACCCGATCCGAGAGAAGACTTGTCAGGAAACGATGTGGCAAGAAAATTATTGATTCTGGCGAGAGAATTAGACCTAATCAACGAGTTTGAAGATATTAAAATTCAGAATCTTGTTCCTGAAAATCTGCTTTCTGTTTCTAAGTCAGAATTCCTTTCAAGACTGGACGAATTAGATGCGGAATATCAGAAAATCAAAGAAAATCAGGAAGAAGGACACGTTTTAAGATATGTGGGAGATCTTCACGGAGATTTGCAGAAAGAAAAAGGAGAATTGGATGTGAAATTAATTTCCGTTCCGGCAACCTCCGCGTTAGGACAACTGAAAGGCTCAGATTCAATCTTCGAAATCTACACCGAAAGTTACGGAGAAAACCCAATCGTCATCATGGGAGCCGGCGCCGGCGCAATAGTTACGGCAAGAGGTGTATTCGGAGACATTTTAAGAGTAAGTGAAACGAAATGATTCTGTGAAAAGTACAAAAGTAAAATGTATTAGTGATGAATAACGAAGAAAAACTATCAACTGACAACCATCAACCATCAACCAATTTTGAAACCTTTGCCATAAGAACCCAGACTGAAAGAACTCAGTTTGATGAGCATTCAACCCCTTTGTATCTCACATCCAGCTTTATTTTTCAGGATGCGGAAGACATGAGAGCGAGCTTTGCGGAAGAAAAACAAAAAAATTTATACAGCCGTTTTTCCAATCCGAACGTAACAGAATTTACTGATAAAATTGCCAAAATGGAAGGCGCAGAAGCAGGATATGCTTTTGCCACAGGAATGGCAGCGATTTACTCAACATTTGCCACTTTGTTAAATGCCGGAGATCATATTGTAAGCTGTCAGTCCGTTTTCGGTTCTACGCATACTTTGTTCACAAAATATTTCCCGAAATGGAATATCGAAACAACCTATTTTAAAGCAGAAGACGCCGAAAATGTAGAAAAATATATTCAGCCCAATACAAAAATTTTATATCTGGAAACACCGACCAATCCTGCAATTGAGGTTTTGGATTTAGAGTTTTTCGGACAGATTGCGAAGAAGTACAACTTAATTTTTATTGTGGATAACTGCTTTGCAACACCTTACCTGCAACAGCCAATAAAATACGGAGCAGATATCGTGGTGCATTCGGCAACCAAATTAATTGACGGGCAAGGTCGTGTTTTAGGCGGAGTAGCGGTTGGAAGAGAAGACCTGATCCGTGAAATCTATCTTTTCGCCAGAAATACAGGGCCAGCAATGTCACCTTTCAACGCTTGGGTTTTGTCAAAAAGCTTGGAAACTTTAGCCATTCGTGTAGAAAAACATTGTGAAAATGCTTTAAAAGTAGCCGAGTTTCTTGAAAATCATCCAAATGTAGAACTGGTAAAATATCCGTTCTTAAAATCTCATCCAAGCTATGAAATTGCGAAAAAACAGATGAAGCTAGGCGGAAACATTGTTGCCTTCGAAATCAAAGGAGGCATTGAAGGCGGAAGAAACTTTTTAGATAAAATAAAAATGTGTTCCCTTTCCGCAAACTTAGGCGATACGAGAACCATTGTAACACATCCTGCTTCTACAACGCACTCCAAATTATCCGATGAAGAAAGAAACGAAGTCGGAATTACTGCAGGTCTGGTTCGTTGTTCAGTAGGTCTGGAAAATGTGGAAGATATCATTGCAGATTTAAGACAGGCATTGGATTAACAACGAACCCGAAGGGTTCAACAATAATAACCGTAGGTGCAACCTATGGAAAAAAATATAATAAATGAAAAATTCAGAACAATTATACAAAGTATTATCCGAAAGAATTTTAATTCTCGACGGAGCGATGGGAACCATGCTTCAGCGGTATAAATTCGAAGAAGAAGATTACCGTGGCGAACGTTTCAAAAACTGGGAACATCCGGTAAAAGGAAACAATGATTTGTTGTCTTTAACGCAGCCCCACGCAATAGAAGAAGTTCACAAAAAATATCTTGAAGCGGGAGCAGACATCATCGAAACCAATACATTTTCAGGAACAACCATTGCCATGGCAGACTATCACATGGAAGATCTCGTTTACGAACTGAATTACGAATCTGCAAAAATTGCAAGAAAAGCCTGCGACGAATACACTACGAAAAATCCGGATAAACCAAGATTTGTGGCAGGTTCCATAGGTCCAACCAACAGAACGGCAAGTTTAAGCCCCGATGTAAACGATCCCGGATACAGAGCCATTACTTTTGATGAACTGAGAATTGCTTATAAACAACAGTGCGAAGCTTTATTAGAAGGAGGATCGGACATTCTGTTGGTAGAAACCATTTTCGATACATTGAATGCAAAAGCTGCCCTTTTCGCCATTGACGAACTTCAGGACGAAAGAAATATCAAAATTCCAATCATGGTTTCAGGAACCATTACCGATGCTTCAGGAAGAACATTGAGCGGACAGACAGCAGAAGCATTTTTGATCTCAGTTTCTCATTTAAACCTTTTAAGTGTAGGTTTTAACTGCGCTTTAGGAGCAAATCAATTAACGCCTTATCTGGAAACACTCGCTCATAATTCAGAATTTGCTGTCTCAGCTTATCCGAATGCAGGTTTACCGAACGCTTTCGGAAAGTATGATGAGACACCGGAAGATATGGCGAGTCAGATTAAAGAATATGTGGAGAAAGGATTAATCAATATTATCGGAGGCTGCTGCGGAACAACGCCGGATCATATCAAAGCAATTGCAGATCTGGTTTCGCAATATCCACCAAGAAAATTGAAGGAATTGGTCTGAAATAATAGAATTTTTTAATTAAATCATAAGAAAAAGGAACAGTTTTTAATATTATCTTTAATTATCACACAAAATTAAATATAATGGAAAAACCTATTTACTTTAAAGATCCGGAAGATGCCAGATTATTTAATGAACTCAGAAAAAAAGTGAACCAAAGAGTAGAATCTATTCCTGAAAACAGGGACATTTATATTCAGATCAAAGCAGTTATTCTGCCTTTGGTCTATTTTGGTTTATATGTCTTTGCTCTTCTACATGCAGATCAGCCTTCTGTCTACATTTTGAGTTTTATTTTAATGGGTCTTTCTCTGGTTTTAATTTATCTGAATTTAATTCACGAAGCGGCTCACAATAATATTTTTAAAAGTAAAAGACTGAACAGTCTGGTTTTACAGATTTTCGATTTTGTGGGAGCCAACTCCTACATCTGGAAGAAAAGACACATCGCAAGCCATCACGCATATCCGAATGTGGACGGTTGGGACACAGACATTGAGCAGAGCGGACTGCTTTTAATCGTTCCGTGGATCAAAGCAAAAGGAATTCAGAAATATCAGCATTTCTTTTTCTTTCTGGTCTATCCTTTATATCTGTTCAACTGGATGTTTATCCGTGATTTCAGAGATTTTTTCGATAACGAAAGAGTGATCCTGAAAACGCAGGGAGCGATTCCGGTAAAAGAAAAAATTAAAATGGTGGCGTATAAACTGTTTTATTTTTTCTATCAGATCGCCGTTCCCGTTCTGTTTTTTAAAGTGTCTTTAGGCTTGGCTTTGGGAGCATGGTTTTTACAGGTAATTGCAGCGAGTATTTTTGCGCTTTTTGTATTGTTGCCTTTGCATCCGCTTCCCGATAATGCCTTCCCGAAACTTGATGAGAAAAACGGACTTCCTTTTAGCTGGCTTCACCATCAGTTTGAAGTCACCAACGATTTAAAAGAAAATAACTGGTTTGTGCGGAATATTTTGGGAAATTTCAACTTTCACGTTGCCCACCATCTTTTTCCGAATTACAGTTATGCCTATTATAATGAAATTACAGAAGAAATCGAACAGTTTGCCAGAGAAAACGGCTTAGCATACAAAAGATTTCCAATGACCACTGCTTTGGGCAAACATGTGGATTTGCTGAAGCAAAATGCAAATAATGCATATTTTATTTTAGAAGAATAAATTGATGAAATATTTAAGATTATCGGGGCTTGAGCCTTTGATTATTACACCGGAAAGTAACTTTATCAACGTTGGGGAAAGAACCAACGTTGCCGGTTCAAAGAAATTTTTAAGATTAATAAAAGAAGAAAAATTCAGGGAAGCGCTCGATATTGCACGCCATCAGGTTGAAGGCGGTGCGCAGATTCTCGACGTTAATTTTGACGATGGACTGATCGACGGAAAGGCTTCCATGATTAAATTTTTAAACCTGATTGCCTCAGAACCGGATATCGCAAGAATTCCTCTCATGATCGATTCTTCAAAATGGGAAATTCTGGAAGCCGGATTGCAGGTTGCACAGGGAAAATGCGTGGTTAATTCCATCAGCTTAAAAGGAGGTGAAGAAGAATTCATCAAACAGGCAAAAGCCATCAAAAGATACGGAGCCGCTGTGATTGTCATGGCTTTTGATGAGGTGGGACAAGCCGATACCTACGAACGCAGAATCGAAATATCAAAACGTTCCTATGATATTTTAGTGAACCGTTTAAATTTCCCTGCCGAAGATATTATTTTCGACTTAAATATTTTCCCTGTGGCAACGGGAATGGATGAACACCGAAGAAATGCCATCGATTTTATTGAAGCAACAAGATGGGTTCGCCAGAATCTTCCGTATGCATCCGTGAGCGGAGGAGTTTCCAATGTCTCGTTCTCGTTCCGTGGAAATGATACGGTGAGAGAAGCGATGCACTCGGTTTTCCTGTATCACGCCATTCAGGCAGGTATGAATATGGGAATCGTAAATCCTGCGATGCTGGAAGTTTATGATGAAATCAACAAAGAACTTCTGGAACTCGTTGAAGATGTGATTCTCGATAAAAGAGAAGATGCTACAGAAAGACTTCTTGATTATTCTGAAAAACATAAATCCGTTAAGAAAGAAAAGGTTGAAGATTTAGAATGGAGAAATCATCCTTTGCAGGAAAGAATAACCCATGCTTTGGTAAAAGGAATCGACCGTTTTATCGAGGAAGATGTGGAAGAAGCAAGATTACAGGCAGAAAAACCGCTTCATGTGATTGAAATTAATTTAATGACTGGAATGGGCGTTGTGGGAGATCTGTTCGGAAGCGGAAAAATGTTCTTGCCACAGGTAGTAAAATCGGCGAGAGTGATGAAAAAAGCGGTGGCTTACTTACAGCCATTCATCGAAGCCGAAAAAGACGGAACAAAACCAGCCAACGGAAAAATTCTGATGGCAACGGTAAAAGGAGATGTTCATGATATCGGTAAAAATATTGTAAGCGTTGTGTTAGGCTGTAACAACTACGAAATTGTAGATCTTGGCGTAATGGTTCCTGCTGAAAAAATTATTCAGACCGCGATTGAAGAAAAAGTGGATGTGATTGGACTTAGCGGACTGATTACACCAAGTCTGGATGAAATGGTGTACATCGCTCAGGAACTGGAAAGACAGAATTTAAATTTCCCTTTACTGATTGGTGGCGCAACGACTTCAAAAGCACATACAGCCGTAAAAATCGATTTAAAATATAAAAATGCAGTAGTTCACGTCAATGATGCTTCCAGAGCGGTAAACGTGGTAAGTTCATTATTGGGCGACCGAAATAAAGAATATGTTGATGATCTGAAAAGTGAATATTCTGAATTTCGTGAAAAGTTCCTGAACAGACAAGTAGAAAAAGACTACGTTTCTATTGAAGAAGCCAGACAGAATAAGTTTAAAATCGACTGGGAAAACGAACAAATTTTTACACCCAATCAGTTAGGAATTACCGTTGTTGAAAATCAGGATCTGAGAGAATTATTGCCTTTCATCGACTGGTCGCCGTTTTTCAGAAGCTGGGATCTTCATGGCAAATATCCGCAAATTTTAGAAGATGAGGTTGTAGGAGCTCAGGCAAAAGAATTGTTCAAAGATGCACAGGTGATCTTAAAAAGAATTTTGGATGAAAAATTATTAACGGCAAAAGCTATTTTCGGAATTTTCAAAGCCAATTCCAACGAAACGGATGACATTTTAATTTTTGATGAAAACAGCTATCAGATAACGAAGTTCATTACTTTGAGACAACAGGCTCAACGTTCAAAAGGGAAAGATTATCTGGCGTTAAGCGATTTTATTGCCCCTGAAAGTTCAGGAAAAACCGATTATATGGGAGCTTTCTGTGTAACAACCGGTTTCGGAACAGATGAACTGGCGCAGGAATACGAAAAAGCAAATGACGACTACAACGCGATCATGGTAAAAGCTTTAGCAGACCGTTTTGCAGAAGCTTATGCAGAATTTTTACATAAAAAAGTGAGAACGGAATATTGGGGGTACGCCAATCAGGAAAATTTAACCAACGAAGAATTAATTGCTGAAAAGTATAAAGGAATTCGTCCCGCTCCGGGTTATCCTGCGTGTCCGGATCACTTAGAAAAACACGCAATCTGGGATCTACTGAAAGTGGAAGAAAATATCGGTGTTTATCTGACCGAAAGTTTAGCAATGTTCCCGACTGCTTCGGTTTCCGGATACTATTTCGGAAGTCCACACGCCAAATATTTCGGATTGGGAAAAATTGCAGAAGATCAGCTGAAAGATTATTCGGTAAGAAAAGGAATTTCTTTGCAGGAAGCGAGAAAATGGTTGAATCCTAATTTGGCAGACGGAATTTAGTTTCAGTTTCGGCGGGGGGGTTGCCGCCCCCCCAACTGGAACTTTAAAAATAAAAAAAAAATTAAAAAATATTTTTTTTTTGATAAGTTTTTGGTGTTTGTTTTTTTTGTATAAACAACCACAAAAAACTTTCAACAAGCAACAAAAAAATGAAAATCACAGACCATATAAAAAACGCAAACGGAAAAACTTTGTTTTCCCTCGAAGTTGTTCCTCCACAAAAGGGAATCGGGATTGAAGATCTTTACAAAAATATTGATCCTTTAATGGAATTTAAACCGCCATTCATTGACGTTACGACTTCCAGAGAAGAATATATTTACATCGACAAAGGAAACGGATTAATGGAACGCAGAATTACCAGAATGCGTCCCGGAACGTTGGGAATCTGTGCTTCCATTCAGCATAAATACAATGTAGATACCGTTCCGCATCTGCTTTGCGGAGGTTTTACCAAAGAAGAAACAGAATATCTTCTGGTAGACTGTATGTATCTCGGAATCGATAACGTGATGGCTCTCAGAGGCGATGCGATGAAAGGACATCAGTATTTTGAGCCGACTCAGGGTGGTCACGGAAGTGCAATGGAACTGGTTCACCAGATTAACGATCTGGGAAGAGGAAAATATCTGCATAATCAGGATGAAATTTGTGATGAGCATAATAAATTTTGCATCGGTGTTGCAGGTTATCCCGAAAAGCACATGGAAGCGCCATCCATGAATTATGATCTGAAATGGCTGAAACAAAAAGTGCATGCAGGAGCAGATTATATCGTAACCCAAATGTTTTTCGATAATAAAAAATTCATTGAATTCGTTCAGAAAGCCAGAGAAATGGGAATCACGGTTCCTATTATTCCGGGAATTAAACCAATTGCCACGAAAAAGCATTTAAAGGTTTTACCTCAGATTTTTAAAATTGATCTTCCGGAAGATTTAATAAACGAAGTGGAGAATGCCAAAAATAATGAAGCCGTAAAACAAATCGGAATCGAATGGGCAATCGCACAGTGCAGAGAACTGCTGGAATTCGGAGTTCCGGTTCTGCATTTCTATTCCATGGGGAAAAGTGATAATATTAAAAAAGTAGCCGGAGCGCTATTCTAATAAAGTGAAAAGTGAATTTTTGATTGGAGTTCTGCATTTTTGCAGAGCTCTTTTCAATAGATTTCGGCGGCTTCGCCGCCGAAATCTATTGAATCACAAAACAGGATGCCTCTCAAACTCCTTATTCCTGTCAAAAAGATAACGGTACGTCGCTAATTTTCGGGTGACCGTAGTATCAAGATTTTCCGCAATTTTAATCATCTTAGGGTTAAAATCCCCGATCCACTGCATTTCAGTGATTTTAAAATCTGTATGTTTCCTTAAATGTTGCGTTCCTTCCCAGATCATGTAGCCTTCAACACCTTTCCTTTGCCATTCAGGAACAACGCCGAAAACCAGACCCACCATTTTTTCGTTCTTTTTAAACTGTTTAATCCAGAGAAACTTCAGCTTTTCCCAGATCCCGAATTTTCCGTTCAGATATTTAAACCACTGATTCGTATCCGGAAGATTCATCCACATCGCAATCGGTTTTTCATTTTCGTAAACAAACCATGAAATATGTTCATTGATGATCGGTTTCATCGTTTTAAACATTTTCAGAACTTTAGATTCCTGAAGACATTTTCCTTCGCCGTGTGCAGCCCATGCTTTATTATAAATTTCCGTAAAATCTTTGGCGAATTTCTCCAGATTATTTTTTGTCATCGGTTTTGCGGAAAGATCTGGATTCTTACTGTGTTTGGCGTGCATAACCGTAAAAAGTCTCGAAACTTCGGCAAAAATAGGTCTTGAAAAACAAAGCTGCTCAAAATAAATTTTAAACCCGTAGTTTTCAAAGAGATCTTTGTAATAAGGAAAATTGTAATTCATTCCGTACAGAGGTTCGATAAAACCTTCAATTACCAATCCCCAGAATTTGTCGCGCTCCCCGAAATTAATTGGTCCGTCCATTGCTTCCATTCCCCTTTCCTGAAGCCAGCTTTTGCAATAATCAAAAATAAAATTTGCAGTTTCCTGATCGTTTACACAGTCGAAAAAACCGATTCCGCCGGTTGACTGTTTTTGCTGATACGTTTCGTTAATGAAAACCGCAACTTTGCCTACGGTTTTATTTTCTTTATTTTTAAACAAAAATCTTGCACATTCCCCGTTTTTAAAAAACCTGTTTTTCTGAGGATTAAAAACATCTTCGATATCAATATTTCTGGGTCTTATATAGTTTTTGTCTTTTCGATAAAGCCTTGCCGGAAATTCTAAAAATTCCTTCTTCTGGGATTCGTTTTGTACTTCTTCAGCAATAATCATGGTGTAAAATGATAGTGGGGGCGAAAGATAATGTTTTTCGCCCAAATTAAATATGACGAACAGATTTTATCCGTATTTTTGTGCAAATTAAATAAAAATGGTTGATTTTACGGATAACGACGATGATATTTTCACAGGAAAAGAACATACGCCTATTAGGGAAGATGCTTTTGATAAATCACCGGAAGAAAAGATAGAAAAAATTACCGAACTGTTTGGAGAAATCATGGAAACGCTGGGTTTGGACATGACCGACGATTCTCTGAAAGACTCTCCGAAACGTGTTGCTAAAATGTACGTAAATGAAATTTTCGGAGGACTTCTTCCTGAAAACAAACCGGGAATTTCTACATTTTCAAACAAATATAAATACCGCCAGATATTGGTGGAAAAAGATATCACCGTTTATTCATTCTGTGAACATCACTTCCTGCCGATTATCGGAAGAGCGCACGTTGCTTACATTTCGAATGGTGAAGTAATCGGTCTTTCAAAAATTAACAGGATTGTGGATTATTATGCAAAAAGACCGCAGGTTCAGGAAAGACTTACGATGCAGATTGTAAACGCTTTAAAAGAAGCTTTAGGAACAAAAGACGTTGCCTGTATCATTGATGCAAAACACCTTTGCGTTAATTGCAGAGGAATTAAAGATACCGCAAGTTCTACCATTACCGCAGAATTAAGCGGGATTTTCAGAACCAATCCTATCACAAGACAGGAGTTTCTTCATTATGTAGGAAGCCATGCGAAATTGGATTAAAGTAATTAAATGAATGGACTATCAGATTCTTAAAAATATTGTTGAAGAAGAGCTTCTTAAATTCGAAGAAATTAATGAAGAAGATTGGGCATATAAAATTTCACCAGAAAAATGGTCAAAAAAAGAAATTTTAGGGCATCTTTGCGACAGTGCTTTATCCAATATCAGAAGATTTGTAATCACACAATACAAAGAAAATGAGAATATTGTCTATGATCAGGATTTTTGGGTAAAAGCCCAGAATTATCAGAATATTCCAACGTCGGATATCATCAGTCTTTGGAAGATTTTGAATCTTCAGATTGTACATGTAGTTGAAAATATTCCGGATGAAGATTTACAGAGAACCTGTGATATGACGAAAACAGAACCTCAGATTTTTACTTTGGAATTCATCATTAATGATTATATTAGTCATTTACAACATCATTTAAAAGCTATTTAATAATGATAAAATTTAAAAAAGTTTCAGATAAAATTTTTATTACAACAATTATTTGTTGTGAAAGACTTATCCTGAATTAAATTAAAAAATCATTTATTAATCATCAATTATCATTCATAAGAAATCATGCAACTAAAAATATACAACTCGCTTGCGGGAGAAAAAGAAATATTCAAGCCGATTTTAGAAGGAAATGTAGGAATGTACGTCTGCGGACCGACCGTTTACAGCAATGTACACTTGGGAAATGTAAGAACCTTCCTTTCATTCGACTTCATCTACAGAAGCTTGATGCATTTGGGTTATAAAGTTCGTTACGTAAGAAACATTACCGATGCAGGTCACCTTACCGACGACGGCGACGTGAACAACGACAGATTCGTGAAACAAACACGCCTTGAAAAGCTGGAACCTATGGAAATCGTACAGAAATACACGGTAGATTTTCATAAAGTGTTGGATATGTTTAATTTACTTCCTCCGAATATTGAACCGACTGCAACAGGTCATATCGTAGAGCAGATCGAACTTACTCAAAAATTAATAGAAAGAGGATTCGCGTACGAAAGCAACGGTTCTGTGTATTTCGATGTGTTGGAATACAACAGAAGAGGCTTAAACTATGGTGAACTTTCAAAAAGAAATATCGAAGAACTTTTTGCCAATACCCGTGATCTCGACGGACAGGGCGAAAAGAAAAATCCACAGGATTTCGCATTGTGGAAAAAAGCTTCTCCGGCACACATCATGAGGTGGAATTCGCCTTGGGGAGAAGGTTTTCCGGGATGGCATCTGGAATGTACTGCAATGAGTACAAAATATTTAGGAGAAACTTTCGATATTCACGGAGGCGGAATGGATCTGAAATTCCCACACCACGAATGTGAAATCGCACAGGGAAAAGCGTGCAATGATGCTTCTCCTGTAAATTACTGGATGCACGCCAATATGTTGACGATGAATTCTCAGCGTATGAGCAAATCCACTGGAAATTATATTTTGCCGATGCAGTTGGTGACAGGAGAAAACGATTTCTTCGAAAAACCTTTCCATCCTTCCATCGTTCGTTTCTGCTTTTTGCAGGCACATTACAGAAGTGTTTTAGATATTTCAAATGATGCCATGATTGCGAGTGAAAAAGGATACACGAGATTGATGGAAGCCATTAAAGTACTGGACAGCATCACTCCGAATGATGAAAAACAATCCGGTTTCAGTCTTGAAGAGTGGAAAAATAAAGCCTATGATGCATTAACGGACGATTTCAATTCTCCGGTTTTAATTGCACATTTATTTGAAGCGGTAAAATATATCTTTGCTTTAAATGATGGAAAGGAAACAATCTCAACGAAAGATTTAGAGGAACTGAAATCTACTTTAAACGCTTTGGTTTTCGACGTTTTGGGACTTCAGACGATTGAGGAGAACAACAATGAAAAACTGGATCAGACCTTGAAAGTTTTAATCGAGTTGAGAAATCAGGCAAGAAAATCAAAAAATTTCGAACTTTCCGATCAGATCCGCGATAAGCTTCTTGCTGAAGGTATCGAACTGAAAGACGGAAGAGATGGAACTTCTTATGTTTTGAATTAAAATAAAGTTTTAGAGCTTATAATATATCTCCCGCAGATTGTACAGATTACGCAGATTTTTTACAGAATCATCCGCCAAATCTGTATAATCTGCGGGAGTTTTTTTATACATGATACTGTCATTTCGATGAAGGAAAATCTATCAAATATAATTTTAGAGATGCTTTCACCATGACAAACTTTGTGGATAACTTGGCTGAGTGAAACGCCTTCGCGAACGAAAAATATGCTCAGACATTTTCAAAAAAACTTGCGACTTTGCGTTAAAAACTAATTCTTAGACCTAAATCTCAATCTTAATTTTTTTTTTATATTCAATCCAAAAATTACGTAACTTAGTCATAATAAAATGATTGAAAATTTAAATGGATAGATTATGAAAAAACATTTATTCCCTTTATTCCTGCTTTTAATAGGCGCAAACGCTTCTGCGCAGCAGGATTTTTTTGCTTTGGTCGGAAAAGACACACAAAGTATTGTTTTCAATGATTTCCGTGCCATCGACGGAACAAGCGGAACTTCCGGAGAACAGATTTTTAATGCAGATTCTTCTGCAAGAGTTTTCTCACAGAGCAGAAACGGCGCTGTAACCGAGGATAAAAATACCTACAATAACGCGCAGGCTGTAAATATGGCAACGCTGGCTTATGATTCTTACAATAATAATCTGATCTATATGCCAATGTTTTCTTCTAATATTTACGTTTTAAATGCAAAAACGAAAGAAATTACTCTGGTGGAAAACAGTGTGGCAAGAGTTACTTCATGTGACATCAATTCTCATGTAACGAGAATGACAACAGGTTACGACGGAAATATTTACGCGATCAACAATTCCGGAACACAGTTTTTGCAGATCAGCAGAAAAGGAAATCAATATGTGGTTAACGATTTGGGGATCATTAAAGATGATGCTTCCAACGGAAAAAATTCTTTCACTACTATTGAAACAGGTTTCGGAGGAGATATGATTGCCGATGCAGAAAATAATTTCTATGTTTTTTCGGCTTCGGGAAATGTTTTCAAGGTTTCACCAAAGGAAATGAAGGCTAAATTCATAGGAAAAATTGCCGGAATTCCTGAAAATTATTCGGTAAACGGATCTGCCGTAAATTCAAAAGGAAAAGTAGTGATTGCAAGTGCAAAAGGTGCTCCTCTTTATGAAGTGGATCTTACTACTTTACAGGCAAAACCGCTTGGAGGAGAACAGAATCTGCATATTTATGATTTGGCAAGTAAATATTTTGCTAATGATAAAGCCGTTTCTAATAATGCTTACGCCAATCTGGATGTTTATCCGACAAGAGTGGATGAAAAGCTGATCAACGTGAATGTAAATGATAAAGCTGTAAAAGGAAATATTAAACTGAATGTCTTCGATCTCTCAGGAAAAAATGTGATGAAACAGAATTTATCTGTAAAAGACGGTTCTTTAAATCAACAGGTTTATCTTAAAAATCTGATCAGCGGAGCTTATCTGGTAAACATTACCGACGAATCCGGAAAAGTATTATTAAACAAGAAAATTTTAGTTACAGAATAATCTTTAACTTTGTATAAAGCTTAGAAACCTTTTCAGACATTTTGAAAAGGTTTTTTTAATGAATATTTGATATTCAATAAGTTTTATTTTTCAGGATTATAATGTATTTTTATAAAAAAATATAAATGAAGCTATACTTTAATGTAGGTTACAGTGCGAAAGTCGGAGAGAATCTGCAATTGATGATCAAAGATGAAGGCTCTGTACATCAGACTCATGCTATGTTTTACGGAGAAAACGGATTGTGGAAGTGTGAGGTGGATTACTTTTCCAAAACCATATCATATCACTATCAGCTTATCGATGAAAGAGGAAATATTCTTCGCGAGGAGTTTGTTCCGCATCATCTTACTTTTCCGCACAATTACAAGGAATTTGTGGTTTTTGACGAATGGAATAATAAAAATTTTCCTGAAAACTACCTCAATAATAAAATTCTCTATAACAAGCTGAATACATTCAAGCCGGAAAAAGTTTCTGTGCTGAAGAAGCATACGCATTTATTCAGAATAGAAGCTCCGATTTATAATCCGGACTGGAAGATTGTTGTATTCGGAAGTACGGCTTCATTAGGAAATTGGGACTACGAAAAGGCGATCCATCTGTCTCAGACCGATTTCGGCATTTGGGAAACTTCTCTGGAAATTCCTGAAAACGAATTTATTCAATATAAATACTGTCTTTACGATGCCGGTAAAGGCAAAGTAATCGATGTGGAAACAGGCGAAAATAGATTTGCTCTTCCCAATCAGTCGAAGGACGTTTTACAGATTGTTTCGGATCATTATTTTAAATTCAAACTGTATCAGATGTATCACGATGCAGGAGTTGCTGTTCCTGTCTTCTCTCTGAGAACGGAAGACGGCTTCGGTGTTGGTGAATTTTCCGATATGAAAAAACTGGCAGACTGGGCAAAAGAAACCAATCTCGGAATTATCCAGATTCTGCCGATCAATGATACAACGGCAAATTATTCATGGACAGATTCTTATCCTTATGCGGCAGTTTCTGTGTACGCGCTTCATCCGCAGTATATTTCCCTTGAAAATCTCGATTTTGCGTTACCGAAAGATTTAATGGAAGATTATCAGGCTGAAAAGTCAGAACTAAATTCATTAGAATTAATCGATTACGAAAAGATGATTTCCGGAAAATGGAAATATCTGAAAGCCGTTTTCAATGAAGATAAAGAAAAGATCTACAAGGACAGAAACTTCAAGAAATTCATCAAAGATAATGAGAGCTGGCTTCTTCCTTATGCAGCATTTTGTGTACTGAGGGACAAATACAAGACTCCGAATTTCAACGAATGGAAAACGCATAAAAAATACATTGCAGGAAAGGTTTCTACATTTTTTTCAGCAAAAAGTAAAGATTATGATGCTTCTATGCTTCATGCATGGGTTCAGTATCAGCTTCATAAACAATTAAAGGATGCGATTGATTATACGCATAACCTCGGAATTTCCGTGAAAGGAGATCTGCCGATCGGAATCTACAGACATTCTGTGGAAGCATGGACAGAACCTGAACTTTTCGGAATGGATTTTCAGGCAGGAGCACCGCCGGATCAGTTCACCGAATTGGGGCAGAACTGGGAATTTCCTACGTATAATTGGGAAGCTATGAAAGCTGATGATTACAAGTGGTGGAAAAACAGGTTCAAAGCATTGGAACAGTATTTTGATGCGATGAGAATCGACCATATTTTAGGGTTTTTCAGAATCTGGAGAATGCCGGTTTCTGCAACTCAGGGAATTTTAGGATATTTTTATCCTGCCGTTCCTATTACGCTGGAAGAATTCAGTGCAAGACATATTCCTTTTAATTTCGACAGATACTGTAAGCCATTTATCAATGATCAGATTCTCTGGAAATATTTAGGCGAAAACAGCGGAAAAGCGCTTGAATTTATCAATAATAATCAGAACGGAACCTATTCATTTAAAGAAGAATTCAATACACAGCGTAAATTAGCCGACTTTTTTAAGAAAAATCCACAAGGACCGATTGAAGATCAGCTCATTTCTCTTTGTGCCAATGTTTTATTTTTAATTGAAGAGCGAAACGGGCAGGTTGTTTATCATCCGAGATTTAATGTGTACAACACAGAATCTTATAAATATCTTTCGGACTGGGAGAAAAAATCCATTTATGACCTGTATCACGACTATTTCTTCAAAAGACAGGATCATCTCTGGTATGAAAAAGCGATGGAGAAACTTCCGATGATTCTTAATGCTACAGAAATGCTGATCTGTGGAGAAGATTTAGGTCTTGTTCCGGACTGTGTTCCTGTTGTGATGGATGAACTGGCGATTATTGCTTTAAAAGTGCAGAGAATGCCTTCAGATAATATTCCTTTTTACAACCCAAAAGATGCAGGTTATCTGAATGTGGTGACGGCTTCCTCACACGACAGCTCAACGTTAAGACAGTGGTGGAAAGAAGATCCTGCGCTTACACAGAAATATTTCAATCAGCAGTTGGTACAGTATGGAAAAGCTCCGGAAGAACTGGATCCTCATTTAGCCGAAATTATAATGAAACAGCATCTTTATAATGACTCAATGTTAGCAATTTTCCCGATTCAGGAGTTTTTAGCAACGGATAAAAATCTTAGCAATCCTAAAATGGATAATGAAAGAATCAACAATCCCGCAGTTTTTCCACATTACTGGAGATACAGAATGCATCTTAATCTGGAAGATCTGAAAGAGCAGAAAGATTTTAATCAAAAAATAGCTTATTGGATTAAAGACAGCGGAAGAATATAAATTTAACATTTGATTATCAATTAGTTAATAATAAATTAAAAGAAGTTGGATCGGAAGATTTAACTTCTTTTTTTTATTTATATCCAAAAGATAGAAGTAGAAATTCGACTATATTAACCAATTAACGACTATAGAAATGAAAAAAATATTAATCAGTTTTGCTTTGGGTATGGCGACTTTATCGTTTGCTCAGCAGTATCCGAATAATGGTTGGGAAGATGACGGCTACTATCAGAATGATGGAGGCTATTACAGTGATGAAGACGATCAGAATTATTTCCCGGACGATTATTACTACAATTATCCGCAGGATTATTATCCACAGGATTATTACCAGACCAATTACAATGATTACAGGAACAGCATTATAAGCATCAACTGGAATGGCTTTTTTGCCCAAAACAGGCTGAATCGTTGGCAGATAGACCAGATCCTAAGATTAAATAATCTGTATGTAAGTTTCTCTACATGGAATAATTTCTACAGATACAATCCGGACAGATGGTATTATGACAGATTCTACGCGTTGGAAAGAATTATGGGACCGAGAGTTTTTGTGGTATTCCAGAATAATTATTACAGAGGATACAGTCCTGTAGTTTATTTTCAGAATTACCGAAGAACGCATTATGCAGGAATTTGCAGACCGATACCGCGTTACAGAAATATAAACATCAATATCTACAGAGTAGACAGAAACAAATTCCGCAGATATGATAATCCGACCTTTAATATTGTAAGAGGAAGCGACAGACCGAACAACGGTTTCCGTGGAGGTGTAAGAGACGGTAATAACGGTGGGTTCCGCAATCAGACAGAAAACAGAAACAATAATCCGGTTTTCAGAAGTGATAACGGAGTAAGAAATAACGGAGGCTTCCGTGGCGGAAATGAAGCAGGAGGTACAAGAAATAACGGAAGTTTCAGAAATGAAAGAGCGGAGAATAACAGCGGAACCAGAGGTGGCGGTTTCAGAGGAGGAGAAGTAAGAAGAGAAGAAGCTCCGAGACAGGAAAATAACGGAGGCGGTTTCAGGAATAACGGTGGTTTCAGAAGAAGTGAAAATGCTGCTCCAAGAGAACAGAACAGAGGAGGAGGAGAAAGCAGAGGAAACGGCGGCTTCCGAACCGGATTTGCAAAGAATTAATTTTCATATATTATATTTAAGTGGTGTGAGGGCAGATATTTATGATCTGCTCTTTTTTTTATTTTATGATTGAAAAATTCGTGTTAAAATTTAACATTTTTTATGAGGTTTGTCTTTTAACTTTCTTTTTAACTAATAATCAAAAAGATGTATAACAATTAATTAAAGATTTAAAAAAATGAAAAAGTTAGTTTTAGCAATAGCATTTATCGGAATGGGAAGTTTTGCAATGGCACAGCAGACAACTCCGACACCTCAGGACAGACAGGCTAAAAGAGCGAAAATGAAAGAAAAATTTCAGCAGAGAGAGCAGGAACATATGGCGCAGATGCAGAAAGATTTAAATTTAAATCAGGCTCAGGTAGATAAAATTAAAGCACTTCACGAAAAAAGAAAAGCTGAAATGAAAGCTGATTTTGAGAAAAACAAAGATCAGAGACAGGCAAAAAGAGCACAGATGGATGCCGATATGAAACAGATTCTTACTCCTCAGCAATATGATAAATGGCAGGCAGACAGAAAAGCAAAAATGGAGCAGAGAAAAGTGGCAATGAAAGAAAGAGGAATGAAAGGCGGAAGAATGCACAAACCAATGAATACGGCGGCTCCGGATGCAAATTAAGTAGTTTATAATTTTGATTTTTTAATGTGTGAGAGGACGGAATTTATTCTGTCCTTTTTCATTAAATTCTATTAAAACTTTTGATTTCGGGGTTTTATTCCCTAATTTTGACTGAAAATTTACGAATTATGGTTAGCGAAAAAATTGCAAAATTAATTAACGAACAAATAGCTCACGAACAATACGCTGCACAATATTATCTTTCTATGTCTGCATGGTTTTCCGGTAAAGATCTGGATGGGATCGCCAATTATTTCCGTGTACAGAGCAAAGAAGAATTAATGCATGCGGATAAGATGTTCGACTATTTAAATGATGTAGGCGGAGAAATCATCATTGGTGAAATCGCAAAGCCACCCCACGAATTTGCAAACGCAATCGACATTTTTGAAAAAGCTTTGGAACACGAGAAAAAAGTAACCAAAAGTATTTTTAATATCGTGAAAAATGCAAATGATGAAGGTGATTTTGCAACAACTTCTTTTCTGCAGTGGTTCATCAACGAACAGGTAGAAGAAGAAGCAAGCGCATCTCAGTTGGTTACCAAAATCAAAATGGTAAGCGATAATCCATCCGCTTTATATCTTTTTGATCAGGAATTGGCGCAGAGAGTTTTTGCACCGGATACAACCGCTTAATATTTATTTTACAGCATAAAAAACGAAAAGAGCAGAAATTCCTGCTCTTTTTTGTTGATAATTATATTTAATTCTTAATGTTTTACTATCAGATGGATAGATTTTTTCTCAGAATTAGCGAGAATACTTACTACGTAAACTCCATTCGGAAGATCGTTAATAGAAAATACTTTTCTGCTGATTCCTTTTCTTAAAGATTCGGATTCTGAAATCGTTTTAAGTGTTTTTCCGTTATAATCTGCCAATACGATATTTACTTTTGCATCTTCAGCCAGATTAAATTCTAAAGTAGCATTGGAAGAAGCCGGATTTGGAGATAATTTCACATCCTGTAAAATGGCAGACTGAGCTTTTGCCTGTCTGCATTTTTCGTCGCAGAACTGCTCTCCGTCTGAAGGCTCTTTCTGGTTGATGGTAATCAGGAAATGACAAACACTTCCGTACAATTCATCAGGACTTCCTGTAATGGTTTGAGTAGCGGCAAAATCATAGCTTTCCGGTGAGGTAATGCTTGTATTTTCCTGTTGGAAACTAAGCGCAACAGGGAAATATTCTCCTGCTTTAAGCCTGATATTTTTAAGGGAAGCGTTCTGAAGATCTGTGATGATAAATTCATGTTCATTGTAATTCAGTACCTGCATTCCTTCCATTATCTTTCCTCCGTTTTCCCATCTTTCCCAGGCTATATCATTTAGTTTTACTACAATATTTCCTACGCTTTTGAAAGGTATGTTAGAATCTTTTACCAAATTGAATTTAACATCAAAATTCTTTTCAAAATCAAAATAATTTCCGAAGAAGAATCCTGATTTTTTAGGGAAAGTTCCGCTTAAGCTTACCAGTCTTGTATTTCGGGTTACAACGTTATTGTTATTGGTAACATTAGGCTGAATAGGAGCATTCGGACCCGGATTTTCGTTGTACATAGGATCTCCCGGAGATACAATTCTGCCTAAGAAACAAACCTGATTATCGGTAAGCCCTCCATAAATTGCAGGATCTACCGGATTCCATTTGGCATCAATAATATAAGTTTGTCCCGGAGCCAGAGCCGGAATTTTGAATCCCTGACCTGTTGCATACGCATTCGAAGCATTAAATCCTGTATACGGAGTAGTAAGTTCTCCACCTGCCGAAAAACCGTTAATTAACTGTATTCCGTTCCATGAGTTTGGCCATGTTTCGCCGGTAGATCCCATCGTCCAGTATAATCTTGCAAAACTTGGGGCAGAAGTTGTACAGCCGATATTTCGAACTCTGAATCTCATCACATTAAATCCCGGTCCAAGATATCCCGGATCCTGATGAGTAAAGTTTAATAGAGAACTGTTGGTACGTCTGTTCCAGATATCAGGACTCTGATAAATATTTGCCCATGTCGTTGCAGAAGGGTTAGGTTCCAGACCGATATCCGCAGAACTGTCGAAAGCCGCAAGACTGAATATTGATTTAGCTCTTTGAACTGCCGCATAAGCATTTACCAATCCATATCCCATCTGGCTATTCCATGTTCCGTTTGGTCTTCCTGAAGTGGAGGCATAAGCATAAAGATCTGTTCTTACCTTTTGAGCAGTCTGTTCTATAATATCTCTTACCTGTTGAGCGGTTAAACAAGGGTTTGCAGATAAAATTAAGGCAGCTACACCGGCAATAACAGGACATGCAGAAGATGTTCCGTTAAAATCAGGAGTATAGTCTGAAGCATTATAACCATTGCCTCCCTGTCTGTCTGTGGTAGGCATTTTCACACCGGGAGCCATAATGTCGAGCTGGCTTCCGTAGCAGCTTCCCCACCAGTTTTCTCCGTCACATGAGCCCGGATTTTTTCTTTCACCACAAGGGCTTAATGCTCCAACCACCAATATTTGTGGATTCCAGCTTCCTGGATATCTGATCGTGGTATTGTTTTCATTACCTGCAGCAAAAACCACAACCATCCCTTTTCCGCCCCTGCCGTTTACCAAAGCGTTGGTAATTCCGTTTTCGATGATGGTGGAAGGTGCATATCCTCCCCATGAATTGCTGATTACATCTACACCATTTGCTGTAGCCCAGTTGAAACCATTAGCCAATTGTTGAGGAGTATCAGCAAAGGTAAGATTAATACTTATGGAAATTAATTTTGTATTGGGAGCCACGCCGCTGATTCCTAAATTGTTGTTTTGAACGGCTCCGGCAATTCCTGCACAGGCGGTACCATGACTTCCTCTTACCACAGAAGGTGAAGTATTGGTCTGCGCATCATATCCTGATCCGAAAACATTCGCTGAAAGATCCGGATGATTCATTTCGAAACCATGATCAAAGATGGCTGTTTTCACGTTGGCTCCGGTGGATAAAGTCCATGCCGATTCAGCTTTTATATCAATTCCCGCATAAGAAGCCCCAAACTGTCCTGTATTTTTCAGTGACCACTGATTGGGATAAGAAGGATCTGCCGTAGCTTCCAGATTGTGATACATAAATTCCGGTTCCGAAGCTTCAAAAGATCCTGTTTCGTAAAATAAAGCGGACATTTCTATTGCCGTAGGAAGAGTGGAATTTTTAGAACATGAAATCGTAAACCAAAGTGGCATATATTCGTTATAGCCTAATACTTCCACATTGTTTTTCTGTGCTAATTCATTCAGAAGTTTGAGGTCATTTTTTGATTTCAGTTTTACATAGAAATTATTAGACATTCCCATTTTTTGTTTTTCACCACTTATAAAACAAGGGGATGCAACCAGTACATTGGGATTTTTGTTTTTTTCAGCGATATTGGCAATGTATTGTTCGTCTGAAATATTGGCGTCGGATTCAATTTCTACATAATAGCTTTTTTTGTCGCTTGCCACTTTTTTTCCGTCATTCAAAAGAGAATTTTTGGTGAAATTTTCAACAATTGGGGTGGTAGTTTTCAAATTTCTTACAACATCTGTATTGGCAGACGAAATGGCAATTGATGATTTGTCTAACTGAAGGAAATATTTTTTCCCTTTGTAGTAATAAAAATACTTAGAAGCTGTTTGTGCGCTTATGCTCAGGATAATGAAGAGCGATAAGATGAATGTAAATATTCTAATTTTCATAATACTTTGTTTAATGGTTAAAATTTTTTTTAATGATCTGGTTTTTAATCTAAGGTGGTTTGAATAGAATTTCTGGCATAATTCATGTATTTAAGATTAATAGAATTTTATTTTTAAAATACTAATAGTCAGTGTTTTAAATTATATCTTATTAAAGGTAAATGAATTGGGTTTAAATTGCCAGTTATAGTAATTAACTGTCATCACATATTGATTAAGTGTAATGAAAAACAGAATAAGTGTTAATTTATACTTAAGAAAAATAGATCGTAAAACAAGTTTCGGCGGCACCGAAGGTGCCGCCGTAGACATTTCTTAATACAATATTTGAGATTACAAATAAATAAGCTGCGTTTTCAAAACCTTTCTACCCAGCTTTTCCAGAATATTTTTATAATGGGCAATCTGTCTGTCATTTTTCTCAGATTCTTCACCTGTTTTAAAATCTACAATAACGTAGCCTTCAGGACTCTTTAAAATTCTGTCCGGACGATACACGCTGCTTTCACCGTTTTCGGAAATCATGATATCTTTTTCATTGATAACCTGCCATTTTTCATCAAAAAATTCAGCGTTATTTTTTATAATTTCTTCTAAATTTCTCTCAATTTCTGCGCTTTCCTCAATGGTTATCTGACCATCCAGAACGTAGTATTCCAGAACTTTTCTGACGTCTTTTGCCGTATTGATTTGGGATAATAATTCATGGACAAAAAGCCCGATTCTTACTTTTTCAACCCGTACCTGATAATTTTTTGACGGAGTGGCAATCTTAATCGATGTATTTTTTTCGTTGATGTTTTTTAAATTCTGAATATCCTTCGTTTCAAAATGGGAGGTTTTGTCCTTTGAATGTTTTTTCAGCATCTCCGGATTCACTTCATAAAGATCAAACTCATCCAGATTTTCAGGATTTTTAGACTGTAAAAACTCCAGCAATTCCAGATTGTTAGAAGTTTTATTCGCTTTTTGGATATAAAAATACAATTGCTCTACCGGTCGCGTTGTCGCAACGTACTGCAGACACAGCCTGTCTACAAAGTTTTTATAAGAATTCTGGAGATTGAAATACTGGATTTCCTCATCATATACCTCAAGATTTTTACTGAACTGATTAATATTAACCGACTTTAAAGCACTGTCATTGCTCGTTTCAAACCAATTGGTGAACTCGGCATCACGATTTCTATTAATCATCGGGATAAAAACAATCGGAAATTCCAACCCTTTTGCTTTGTGGATCGTCATAATCTGGATCGCATCAATATTTTCCGAAGCCTGAATCGTATATGCCGAAGCCTCTTCATCCCAATATTTCAGAAATTCTTTCGTACTTGCTCCTGCATTTTGTGTAAAATTGAAAAGCATTTCGAGAAAGTTCAGCAGGAAATCAGTCTCTTTATTTTCAACAGAAAACTCATTAATGTAATATTCAACAAAGTTGTACAGATTGAATCTCGGGAAATTGTCCTGCTTAAGCTTCAGAGCGTATTTTTCCTGAATAAAGTGTAACGTTTCTTCGTGCGTTTCAATTCCTAAAATTTCCTTCATTTCCAGTGTGAAATCTGCCATCTGAATTCTTCCCAGTTTATTCAGGTAATACATCATCATGATCAGATTCGGCTTATTCTTAGGATTGCTTTCCCATCGCAGGAATTCAACAACGGCTTTAAGCGTGTTGGATAATTCTAAGGTAAGACCTTTATCGGAAATCGTTTTAATATTCGTTTCCTCTCCTTTGTAATTTACCTTTAGATTTCCCAGTTTTTGAGAATAGCTGAAAATATCAAAATTTCCACGGCATAGAATCGTAATGTCTGAAAATTTAAAGCCGTTATCCAGAATCTCCTGAATATCTTTCCTCATGCTTTCAGACGTATCGTTGTAAAAATCCTCATTCGTAAGATTTTCTATCAGATTTACTTTTACACGTCCTTCGATCAACGATTTCGGATTTTGTTCGGCATCAGTTCCGAAAATATTTTTATGCTCTTCTGCTAAAGATTCAGAATGAAATTTGTACAGTTCGTTATTAAAGTGAACAATATTTTTTGCACTTCGCCAATTGTCTTTTAAAACCAGCAAATCTGCCTGTTTAGGCGAAAATTCTTTTTTGTTGATGATATCGAGCATCAGTTTACTTTCCCCTCCACGAAAGCGGTAAATACTCTGTTTCGGGTCTCCAACCAACGTAAAAGAAGTATTTTCTGATGAAATGGCATGATCTCTCAAAGGAATAAAATTTTGCCACTGCAATTCTGAAGTATCCTGAAATTCATCAAAAAAATAGTGCTGAAACTGGGAGCCTACTTTTTCATAAATAAAAGCCGAAGGCTCATTCCGAAGGTTTTCGTTAATTAAAATATTAAATTTAGAAAGTAAAACAAGGTCGTTTTCTTCCTCAATTTTTTTTAGCTCATCCTGAATGTCTTTATTTACCTTTAAAGGCAAAAGTGCGGATAAAATTTTCTCTTTTTTCTGGGTTTCTATGTACAGCCGAATAAGCTGCATTCTGTAATCCAGTAATTGATCGAGAATTTCAAGAATTTCAGATTCCTTGTTTTTTGATTTTGCCGAAGCACCTTTCCGGTAGTTATTCACAACAGATTCTTCCGCAGTCGTAGGAAAAGGAAATCCCGGTCTTTTCTGATGATAAAAGTCTAATACTTTCGTAAAAAATCCTCCGATTCCGTTTTTTCCCTGTGCAAAATCTTCAATTTCAATATTCCTTGATCTGAATAATTCGATGGATCGTGTAGCCAGTTCAACCGCCTGTTTTTTGTTCTGGGCAATTTCTTTTCGGAGTGTATCTTTGATGTTTTCGTAATTCGTGCTGTCGAAATCCTTATTGTTTTTAAGATGTTCGTAATGAATATCTTTCACGAACTCTTTTGCCGAACCGTAAAGACTTTTATTCAGGTTTATTCTTTCATTATTTTCGAGACTGTAATCCACATAATCCATGAAAGAGTTGGAGATTACTTCGTTTTCGCCAATCTGATCGAGCATTTTATCAACCGCTTCAATCAGAAAAGGTTCCGCTTCAATTTCCAGATTGAAGTTTTTGGCAAGTCCCAGTTCATAAGAAAAACTTCTTACCAGTCGAGAATTAAAACGGTCGATCGTTCCGATATTTAAAGTAGAATAATTGTGAAGCACATAATCCAGCATTTTTTTCGCGCGGTGATGCAGTTCATCGATCGTTATTTTCAGACCTTCTTCTTCAAATGCTTTCTGAATATTTTTTAAATCCGGATTTTCCGCAAAATTATCATTGGAAAAATTTCCAAGCCACGTCAGAATTCTTTCCTTCATCTCATTGGCTGCCTTGTTGGTAAAAGTCAATGCAAGAATATTCCTGATCGACTGCTGCTGATTAGGATACCGAAGACAGATCATTAAAAGCCTCTGCACCAGAGCATAGGTTTTCCCCGAACCTGCCGAAGCATTAATTACTGTATAAGAATTTTGCATTTTTAGTGGAATTCAAAGTGCAAGTTAGCTAATTTTTAAGTGAAATTTTAACAATTTTCTGCTACTATTTAACAGTTTTAAAAATAAAATTCTAAAAGAAATCCTAAAACACGTTAACTGTGGTTAAACTTGCAGTTTAATTTAAAAATAACTTTAGTTTTGCTTTATAAAAAATAACCTGTGAAAATAAAACTATTCTTTGTCTTAGCTTCCCTTTTTTTTATCAACTGTAATGCTCAGAATTATATTTTCGGGAAAGTAACTTCCGAGGATAATAATGAGATGCCTGAAGCAACGGTAATCAATATCCGGACAGATGAAAGGGTTCTTACAAACCGCGATGGTCATTTCATGATTTCGGGAAGAGCGGGAGACGAACTTCGCTTTGTAAAATCGGGTTATGAGCGTACAAATCGTAAAATTACCCAGGAAAACATCACGGCTCCTGTAAATGTAACAATGATAAGAGCGGCAGAACTGATTGCGGAAGTTGAAATTAAAAAAAACATAACGGGAGATATTAAGATCGATGCTAAAAATCTAAATCCGCCAAGAAAAGTTGAAAAACTGAAGAACGATCTGGCAAAATATATGTCGCAAAAGTCGGCTCCGGGAGTTTTGGCAGCCAGACCGGGAGAATTTGTACAGCCGGTAACCAAAGGAATTTACAGTTTCGGAAAAGTTAAAAACAAATGGGACGATGTAGATCTGATGAATTATCTTCAAAATGCTTTGGGAGACACCTTCTTTGAAGAACTTCAAATTTCTAAACCACAGATCCAGCATTTCATTCTCTATATTTTAAGAACAGGTTTTGAAAGGAAAAATATCCTGAAATACGGCTATTGTACAGAAGCAGATATGAATCGGTTTAAAAATGCAGTTTTGGGCAGAATTTCAGCCTACAAATCGCCGCAGCCTCAAAATAAATAATCTTATGAATTTCAGATTAGTTATAATCCTGCTTTTTCTGTTTGTGAATGGTTTTTCACAGCAAAAAATTTCCGGAAAAATTACCGATGAGGACGGAATCAGTTTACCCTCCGTTACGGTAATGAATATTTCTGCGGACAAAAAAACATATACAGGAAACGACGGAACGTTTTCTATTGAGATTGCTTCTCCCGATGACGAAATTCGTTTTGTAAGAAATGGTTTTGAAAGATCTTCCATAAAAGCAAAATACGGTTTAGACAGAGAGCTAAATATTAAACTGACAAGAATTGCAGAAGAAATTGAAGAGGTAAAAGTGGCTAAAATTACCGGAGATCTCGATAAAGATTCGAAAGCGGTGGCAAAAACTGATAAGGGACAAATTGTGGAAGATGCGGTAGGATTGCCGCAACCCGTAGGAAAAATGCGCGAAAAACCGGCGGAAGTGAGGCAGGTTTTAATTCCGATCCTTTTGGGAAGCCTTAATGTTCAGGGATTGTATGATCTTGTAAGCGGCGATGCAAGAAGAATGAAGCGCCAATACAGATATGATGATCTTCAGGAAGATATTGCGTGGATAAGAAACAGGGTAGAAGACGAATATTTTACAAAAGAAGGTATTCCTGCTGAAAGAATTTCAGAGTTTATAGAATTTTCTTTTGTGAATAAACCACAAACGCGAACTTTTGTTAGGACAAAAAATTTAACCGGAGCCTTATCCAGAATGGACGATGCTATTCCTGTTTTTGTTAAAAGAATTAAAGAAAGCAAAACGCCTTAATAAATGTTAAAAAATCTTAAAATTTGGAATAAGAATTGATGCAATAGTTTCAGTAAACAGATATTAAAATTATTGTAACAAACAAATTCACAAATTTTTATGAATAAAAATATTCTTTCGATTGCCATTGCAGCATTAGGTTTCGTTATCGGTCTCGGACTTTTAGGAAACGCCATTAAAAACAGAAACAAATCTGAAAATACCATTTCTGTTACGGGTTTGGGAACCAAACAATTTACTTCTGATCTTATTACGTGGTCGGGAAGTTTTTCTAAGAATAATTTTGACCTGAAATTGGCTTATGATGAACTGGCTTTGGACCGAAAAACCATCAACGATTATTTATTATCAAAAGGAGTAAAGCAAAATGAGATTGTTTTTTCTTCTGTTGATATCCAGAAACAGTTTAAGAATTATACAGATAATAACGGGAATAACGTTCAGAACGAATTTACCGGATACAACCTTACGCAGACTGTATCGATTGAAAGTAAAGAAGTTGCGAAAATCGAAAATCTTTCGAGAAATATTACGGAAATCATCAACAGAGGAATAGAATTTACATCGTCTTCGCCAAATTATTTTTATACCAAATTAGCAACGGTGAAACAGGAAATGATTGCTTCTGCCACAAAAGATGCCAAAGAACGCGCGGAAAAAATTGCTGATAATTCCGGAAGCAGTCTGGGAAATCTGAAAAAAGCAACGATGGGCGTTATCCAGATCACGGCTCCGAATTCCAATGAAGATTATTCTTATGGCGGAACCTTCAATACCGCTTCAAAAGATAAGGAAGCAAGTATTACCATAAAGCTGGAATATCAGGTAAATTAATTTTTTACTGAAAAAAAAATCCGAAGCATTTAAAACTTCGGATTTTATATTTTAATGATAAACAATATCGTAGATTTCGTCTTTTACTTCCTTTAGACTTTCAGGTTGATAATTAGCAAGAAGCCATAAATTCAAAGGATTTTTTCCTTCGCCGTAACTTGGCTGAACATACATTTCATCAATCAGGCTGAAACCATTTTTCTGATAAAAAGAATAGCGTCTTTTCGTATCTTCGGTTAAATGCCCGTGTTCTATCTCCAGAACAATTCTTGGATAATTTTCAAAAAGATAACGGGTAATGTGAGATCCCAGTTTCTGGCTTCTGAATTCCTCAAACACTTCAAAATGTTCCACAAAAGCAAAATTGCTGAGTTCCCAGATGATGAGGTAGCCTATATTTTTAGCTTCGTGAAGTACAGAAATTATTTTCACTTTAGGGTGTGAGAACAGCGGAGACAATTTGTCCCAGTCTCTTCTTTCGTCTGCGGGAAACGTTTTGCAGTATGCCTCAAAAATTTCCTTAACCCTGTAATCTTCTGTAGAAGTGATGTGTAAAAATTCCATATCTATAAATCAAAAACATTGGGTCTTCTAGTGATAAAAATATCTTTTACCCAAAGTGTGAATGCCAGTCCCAGATAAATTAAAAAGAAAAATCCTGCCGTTGCAAAAGTAGAGTAGATGAAAAATACTCTCAGTTTAGAAACAGGAATTCCGAGTTTTGCGCCCGTTCTTGTAAGAACGCCAAACCATTCTCTTTCCATTTTGTGGCGAATATTGTCAAGCATTTGAAGATTCTTTTAAAATTTTAAATCCAATACCGCAATTTAAGCAATTTTTTCCTTCACAGGAATTTTTAAAATGATAAATCAGGCTTTGCGATTCCAGTGCTGTTTTACACTTCAAGCCCAGCTTTTTCCAGTCAGCAATAACTGAATTTTTTTCGGAGGGAATGTTTTTGTAGAAAAGCAGAATTTCGTCTGCAATTTCTTCGTTGTGATATTGATGATAGGTATATTTTAAAGGTAAAATAGTGTTCAAAATAATCAATTCGATAAAATCCCGCGATACAACTTTGTGCTGATTTACCGATGATATTTTCCCGAAATTATAATGATTGTTCCAGTATTCGGAAGCTTTTACATTCTTAAAAATTTCGAAAAGCTCTTCTGTATTTTTTACATGGATGATTTTTGAAAATAAGTTCTGATGCAGGAAATAAAGGTTCGCCAACTGCGACAAACGGAGCGTAGGAAAATTGGGTGGTCGTAATCTGAGAAATTTAGGGTGAAATTTAAGATCGGAAATGTTGAATTTTGCCTTAATAAAATCAAATTCCCGCTTCCAGATTTTCATCGTTTCATCCTCAGGATTTTCCAGCCAGCCGGAAACACCGAAAAATAAAGCTTCCAGTTGGGTTTCGTTTTGCCGGATCTTATTAATGATGGTGAAATCTATGCTTTCCGCAATTTGCCTGAAAATAAATGCATTCACCTTTAATCCGAAAGAATAGGCTAAAGAATGAAATAAAACGGCTTCAAAATTATTTTTAAACTGAGCTAAATTCTTCTCAAATTCTAAAGATTTCTCCGCCAGTTTTTTAAGAACATTTTCTTCATGAAATTGAACCGGAATTTTGCCGGGATCAAAAATATTTTCGCAGGGAACAAACTGTGTTCCGCCGATCAGTTTTTCATATTTCCACAGGATATTTTCGTCGATATGATCTTTTAATTCTATGGTAGGAATGTTTCTGTTTTTTAGTTCCTCAATCTCGCAATCGTTCTGAAAAACGACATGAAGAATTATATTCTGATAGTTGGGATCGTGTGAATGGTTGTGAAAGATCCAGTCGGAAGATTTTAAATGAAGTTCGATGTTTCCTGCAAAAGTAATCTCATTGATCTTTACCTTCGCCGCCAGAAAATCAGGACCGGAATCTGTATTCCATTTCCCGAAGTCTAAAATTTCAACAGGATTGCCTTCAAGATCTTTGAAGTCGAAATGCTTGAACACTTTATAGTTCCAGAGATATTGTAGTAGTTTTTCGGTCATGGGTGTTTAATGCAAATATAGAATAAAAATGATTTAAAAATATTAAATATTTGAAAATCAATTAAATAAGAAAATTATTTTATGAATAATTCAAAATTCATAAATCCTTTCAAAGAAAATAATTATTTGCATGAAAAATATTAATCTTCCAAAACTCGATGTATAAAAAAGCTGCATCCTTTTGAATGCAGCCGTTGTATTTTTATGGTATAAACCTCACAGGTTTTTAAAAACCTGTGAGGTTTTGTAATTCCAATTCCAATTTTTTTCAATATAAAACTATGCTTTGGTAAGTTCACTTTTGAAATTTTCGATGGTAGTTCTGTACATTTCTTCGTAGATCGGAAGAATATTTTTAAGGTCGAATTTTATCGCCTGTTCTTTGGCATTGATTTTCATCTTCGCCAGAAGTTCGTCGTTACTTAATAACTTGATGGTGTAATTGCTCATCGCTTCCACATTTCCGATCTCGGCAAGAAAACCTGTTTCTCCCTGAATGTTTACTTCCGGAATTCCTCCTGCATTCGAGCTGATGACCGGAGTGTTGGCTGCCATTGCTTCCAGTGCGGCAAGACCAAAGCTTTCCTGTTCAGAAGGCAGTAAGAATACATCCGAAAGCTGAAGGATCCTGTAAAGATCATTTACTTTACCCAAAAGACGGATTTTTGAAATCAGATCCGGATTTTCTTCCAGAAACTGGTTTACTTTCTCCATATCGGGACCTTCTCCGATGATGATGAGTTTGGATTTTACCTTTTTCTGAACATTCTTGAAAATCTGCAATACTTCTTCCACACGTTTTACAGGACGCAGGTTAGATACGTGGATCAGGATTTTTTCGTCCGGATTGGCAAACTGTGTTCTCTGGCATTCGTTGCATTCGTCAAATTCAGAATTATCGATAAAATTCGTAATCACCTGAATTTCTTTTTTAATCTTAAAGAACTGGAGCGTATCTCTTTTCAGACTTTCCGACACCGAAGTGATCGCATCCGATTGATTGATGGAGAATTCCACGGCGTGTTTGTAACTTGGATGCTGCCCGACCAATGTAATGTCTGTTCCGTGAAGGGTTGTAACCAAGGGAATATCGTTGTCGTCTTCCTTCAGCATCTGTTTGGCTGTAAACGCAGCATAAGCGTAAGGAATCGCGTAGTGTGCATGAAGCAGATCCAGTTTGTAGAGATTCACCACTCGGTAAATCATCGAGCTCAGCGCAATATCATAAGGCTGATATTGGAAAAGCGGATAAGTCTGAACATTTACCCTGTGAAAGAAAATATTCGGATTGGTAATATCTAATCTCGCAGGTAGCGCACTGCTGATGAAGTGGACTTCATAGCCTTTGTTGGCAAGCGACATTCCGAGTTCTGTTGCTACAATTCCGCTTCCTCCGTAGGTGGGATAGCAAAGTATGCCTATTTTCATTTATTTTTTTGGTTTTGATGTTGTAAATTTTAGAATTTACACCTTTTATTTTACAATTGCTGGAATGAGATCCATTCCCATTCCTGCCTTCAAAGTATCATTTACCAGAACAGGAAGTCTGCCTTGGATTTTTGTTTTTCCGTTGTATGCATCGGCTGTTGCGTTCATGGAGTCTTCATTGTTTTCATATGAAACCAGAACGGTAGAAACTTTAGAAATATCAATATCCTTCAATGAATAAGCACTTCCGAAAACATTTAGAATCACATTTTGGTTTTTCGTAAGATCGGATAATACTTTTTTTGAAGCGTCCGAGATTTTATATGGTTTGTAAGCCGTAGAATTATCTTTATGGAAACCGACAATCACTGTGGAATTTGCAGGAATCGTAGCAATTTCATCAGCTTTTTTAATCGTAATATTTGAACCTAATCGATTGACAAACGTCTGATAAGGAGCTTCTTCCAACGGAACGTAATAGGTTTGTTTTCCGTTTAACGGAAGTAGTTTTTTTTCATCCTTCAGTAAAGTGATCGCATTTGAATAGAGATTCTGAACTAAAGTTTTATGAGAATCATTATTTAAGTCTGAATTGATGTTTTCGGGATTCTTAGGAGTGTATTTCTCAAGCCCTAAAAAGTATTTGGTTAAAAGAATCTTTTTCACACTTTCCTCCACTCTGGATTGTGAAATTTCGCCGCTTTCAATAGCTTTCTGAATTAGTTTTTTTCCTTCTGCAACTCCCTGTGAAAACAGCATGATATCGTTTCCGGCTTTAAAAGCCATTGCATCCAGTTCTCCGGGTTTGTATCTGTTCGCAACAGCGCCCATATTAAGAGCATCGGTAATAATTAACCCTTTATATCCAAGCTTATTTTTCAACAGTCCGGTAATAATGTTTTTAGAAACGGAAGCAGGAATTCCTTTGGTGGTTTCCAATGCAGGAACATATAAATGAGCCACCATAACACCGCCGATTCCCTGATTGATAAGAGCTTTGTAAGGTGCCAATTCAACAGCGTTAAGTCGGTCTAAATTGTGAGCAATTAAAGGAAGATCCGCATGAGAATCTGTACTTGTATCTCCATGTCCCGGAAAATGCTTAATCGCCGCTAAAATATTGTTATTCTGAAGTCCGTTTGCGTAAGCTGATGCAGAATTCACCACATTACTTACTTCCGAACCGAAGCTTCTGTTTCCGATAATCGGGTTGTTCGGATTGGTATTTACATCCACAACCGGCGCAAAATCCCAGTTGATGCCCATTCGGTGACAGTCTTCAGCAATTTTAGCCGACATTTTTTCAATTAAACTTTTATCCTGAATAGCTCCCAAAGTCATTGCCCACGGAAATTTGTGTGCAGTTGCAATTCTCTGGTATAGTCCCCATTCTGCATCCATCCCGATCATTAAAGGAACTTTAGATTTCTGCTGAAATTCATTTACCAAAGTGATTTCTCTTGCCGCATCGTCCTGCATCAGAATTAATCCTCCGATCTTATCATTGGCAACAATATTTCTTACTTTTTCAATTTCACTTTCTCCTCTATTGGTGTAAAGTGCCACAATGAAAAGCTGTCCCAGTTTTTCGTCCTGAGACAGGTTTTTATAGGTTTTATCTACCCATTGGTTTGCCTTTTTCAAATCGTCTTTAGAAATATTTTTAGGCTGATATTGAGCAGATAGTTTTGAGCTTGAAAATATGAAAATGAAAAGTGAACTGTAAATAAGCTTCTTCATAATTTTTTGAATAAGAACAAAAATACAATTAAAAAAATGATGAAAACAAAGTTTTTGAAATTTTTGGTATATGATTTGAATACGGATTATAAATAATAAACAACTAAACTTTTATAAAATGAAAAAATTTCTTCCAATCTTAATAATGGCTTTTGTAAGTTTATTTATATTTAGCTGTGATAATAATGATAATACTGTTGGTGATGGTGATACATATCCAAAGATGAGAGATGTTTCCGGAAGTTTTACAAGTTCAAACGGGTATTCTTTTACTGTTCCTATTAACATAGAAAGTACAGATGTGGTTTTAGTATACAGAAGAGACCCGGCTGCAAGTAATGCTTGGCAATTAATTCCTAAAACCTATTATCTTTCAGGAGGTAGAGAATTAGATTATAATGCACTTTTCAGTTCTCAAAATCTTGAAATTTATACAGAAGCGAACTTTGACCAAGCAACAATGACATCTTCTGAGATGAGTACTTACCTGAATAACCAGACGTTCAGAGTTGTTTTAGTTCCGGCTAGTCCTGCTAAAAATTCATCCACTGTAGATACAAGTGATTACAATGCGGTAATTAAATATTATAACTTAGATGAATCTAAAGTAATCACTGTTAAAGCAAATTAAGAATATATCTTTTCAGTTTTTTATAATTACAAAAAAGCTCCGGAATTTCTTTCGGAGCTTTTGCTTTTTTATTTATCGCTGTCATCGAGTAAATGACCAAAATAATCTTTCTTTGTCTGTAAATATCCTTTACTTATCTCATTTGCCGGTATCTGCAACGGAACTCTTGAGTTAAGATGAATATTGCTTTCGGTTACGTATTTTACTTTTTCAGGATTGTTGGTAAGAAGATTAATGTCTTTTACCCCCAATAAATTTAGGATTTCAATGGCAACTCCAAAGTTTCTGTCATCCGCCGGAAGTCCAAGTTTTAAATTGGCTTCTACGGTATCAAAACCTTTTTCCTGTAAAGAGTATGCTTTTAATTTATTGATGATCCCGATGTTTCTTCCTTCCTGACGAAGGTAAATGATAATTCCTCCATTTTCATGGATGTATTTCATCGCAGCATCTAATTGCTGTCCGCATTCACATTTTTTGGAATGGAAAACTTCCCCGGTAATACATTCTGAATGAAAACGCACGTTTACAGGTTTGGAAAAATCTGTATTTTCTGCAACGATCGCCATGTGAGGCATCCAGTCGTTTTCGTTTTCAGAAAGCGCGATCATTCGGAACGTTCCGTATTCCGTAGGAACGTTGGATTCCGCCTGAATTTTAATCATTAATTCCTAATTGGTTTTTTAATTTCTTTTTACAGAATCTTCTATCGCAGAAATGTTGGTTTTTAATCTTACCAGATATCTGTTGAGAACCTCATTGTCGTCCCCTTTAAGATTCTGTCTTAGCTTTTGAATTTTTTTATAGGATTTTTCAAAGTCTTTTATTGCTCTGTTTTTCCCTTGAAGATTTCCTGCATCTATAGCGTAAAGATAATTTTGCAGGCTGTACTTTAAAATAGTGATTTCGGTATTTAAAGCATTGTTTTTAAACTGTGGAAAAGTAGCAATAAGATTGGATATTTCTGAAGCATTTACATTGTCACCAACATTAACTTCGATGTTATTTTTGGCTCCTTTATCAGAATCTGATCCTTTGGTTTCGCTATAAAAACTATTCGACAACGGAGAAAAATTGGGTTTTTCCGTTGCGCAGGAAGATATTATAATTAGTAGTACTCCAAAAAAAATTATTCGTTTCATTTTTGCTGCCCCTTTTGATAAAGGATTGGGTTAAGACTTTCATCATTGTACATTTTCATTTGTTTGTACACTTTCATCTTAACATCTCCGTTCTCGATATCAGTAAGCAACTGATTTATAGAAGTGGAAAGATCTTCATGCTGGGTAAGAAGAACATCCAGTTTGGCTTTACAAGCTGCTCTGTGCTCTTCTGAAGCAGATTCTCTATAGGCTTCCTGCGACATATGATAAACCTTTAATGCCAGAATTGATAACCTGTCTACCGCCCATGCGATTGTTTCGGTATTAATTTTTGCATCAGGTTTAGGAGTAATATTTTCAAACTTTTTCAGAAACCAGCTGTCGATGAATTCTACCAGATCAGTTCTTTTCTGATTGGAAGCATCAATAGTTCTTTTCAGTTGAAGAGCTTCAGTGGGATCTATATTTTCATCTCTAATTATATCTTCCAAATGCCATTGAACGGTGTCAATCCAGTTTTTAGCATACAAAATCCGTTCCAAAGTATCCTTTTCGAACGGGTTATTAATTAGAGTGTTAACGTCATCAGACACGTGATAGTCTTCAATAGCCTGATTGAAGACTTTCCATGCAGTCTCAGTAAAATTCATTGAGTGTGAAGAATTGTTTAGTTGCTCGAAGAGTTGTTGTTTGTTGTCTTATTTTCAGAACCCGGTTTGTCCTCTTCTTTTACAGCATCTTTAAATTCTTTGATACCCGAACCTACACCTCTCATTAGTTCAGGAATTTTTTTTCCTCCGAAAAGTAAAAGCAGAATGATCGCTACGATCAAAATGTGTTGCCAAGATAATGACAGTATTGTTAATGTATTCATTTCTAAAATTTTTACAAAGTTAGTCTTTTTTTAATAAGAAACCCAACCTAATGGATCTACCGGAGTACTTCCGTTCCATACCTGAAAATCAAGGGTATAGGTTCCGTCAAAATCCTGTCCTACTACTCCGACCGGTGTTCCTGCAGAAACCTGCTGTCCTTTGGAAACACTTACGCCGGAAAGATTGGAATAGATGGTAAAATAATTTCCGTGTCTCAGCATAACGGTTTTTGTTCCGTCGCTGTTTGCCAATACTGAAGATACAGTTCCCGGAAATACAGATTTTGCTCTGGTTCCGGAAGGTACGGAGATTTTTATCCCGTTATTTTCTTCATCAATATTTTTAAATACAGGATGAGGATGTCTCCCGAAACGGTGCGTAATCTGCCCGATTCTGTCTGCAGGATATCCTAATCTTCCTTTATTGTCTGCAAAATTACTTCCCGCAACAGTAGTAACGCCATAATTGGTCATTGCTTTGCTTTCTGCAGCTTTTTTGTCATCCTCTTTTTTCTTTGCTAAAGCAGCTTCTGCGGCTCTTGCGGCAGTTAGTTTATCAGATGCTTCTTTCGCTTTTGCTGCTGCTTCGTCTGATGCTTTCTTCGCGGCTACTTTTCTAGCCTCATCTCTTGCTGTTGCTTCGGAACGAGCTGCCTCTTCATTACGTTTTCTCTCTTCTTCCGCTCTTTTATCGGCTAATTCTCTGGCTTTTCTTGCTTCCACTTCGGCTGCCAGTCTTTCTTTTTCCAAAGCTTCTGCTCTTGCTTTAGCTTCTGCCTCAATTCTTGCTTTTTCTCTTTCAGCCGCTATTTTTGCCAGACGTATTTTTTCTGCTTCTGCTTTTTTTCTTGCTTCCTCTTCTGCTTTGGCTATGCGGATTTCTTCTGCAATAATGCTTCTGATCTGTCCTTCCAAAGCTTTAGACTGAGTCTGCTTCTGTCTTAGTTCAGCAGTAAGTTTAGATTCATTTTTCTTAAATTCTGCAACAAGCTGCTCCTTTTGAGCTCTTTCTGCATTTATCGTTGTTAAATCTTTTTGCTGACTAACCAATAAATTTGCTTTTTCTTTTACAGAGTTTTGTCTTCTGGCAATGGTCTGCTTTATTTTTTCTGCAGCATTGGTAATTTCAGCCGCTTTTTTATCCTGATAATCTGAATATTGCTTTAAATACTGAACTCTTCTTATCGCTTCTCCTAAATTTTTAGCCGAAAGGATAAACGTTACCTTGTTTTGTACTCCTTTATTTTTGTAGGCATTTACCAAAACCTTGGCATAATTGTCTCTTAAAACTTTAAGATCTTTATTCTGACGGTTAATTTCTAACTGACGCAGATAAATATCGTCCTCAATAAATCTTTTTTCCTTTTGGGTATTGGTATAAACTTTTTCTCTTAAAGCCAGTTTTTTATTAACATTATCAAGATAAGCAACAGAAAGTTTAGATTCTGTTCTTGTCTTTGCAAGGTCTGTATTTATTTGTGCAATTTGTTTTTTAAGTTCAGCATTTTGCTTTTGCAGCTGCTCTTTTTTCTGATTCTGCCCTTGGTGGAATCCGAACAGTAAAATACCTATTAAAAAGCTAAATTTTTTAATCATTGAATCTCAATTTTCTTATAACTAGATGGAACAGAATAAGGTGTTTCCATCCTCGAAAAATCAAATTTCGTATTTTCTATTAAAATCTGGCTGTTTTTACTTCCTTTTATAATTATTTTAACATTTTTTGGCAACTTTACATTATTTGGTTGAAGCTCCCAATCACTATATACGATCTGCATGGCATCATTGGATTTAGCATCCCTCAAATTTACTGTTGTAAGATCAAAATCCTCCGAATATTGCATCATGATTTTATATTCCCTTTCAATATTTTCGGTAGAAATTTTGATGTTGGAAATAGATTCCACAAGATAGCCATCAGTATTTTTTACGATTTTTGCATTTTTATCGCTTAAAGTGAAAAACGTTCTTCCTTCCAAAAGTTTTTCAAGATTTTTATAATCAATAAAATTAACGTTCAGAAGATTATTCAGGTAATCAAAATCCGAATCGATATAGTTTTTGTTGTATTTATCCATCGCCTTGATTCCTTGCGGAGTAATTAAAGCTCTTGCTGCATTAAAAAACAGAAAGTCTATTCTGGACCATATTTTTTTATCGGTTTCAATATAAATAACTGCATCCAGCGGACTTACTTTTATGTTGTCTGCCGTTATTTTGCTGGTAATTTTAAGATATTCAAACTGTGGATGAAGATAAATTTTCTGATAAAAATCCATTCTGTCTCCAACATGATTTTCTTTTTTGTCAGGATCCTTCATGTCATTCAAAACGAGACTGTCGGTATTCTGATTTTGTTGCATGGCTGTTTTTCTGGATTTACAGTTAAAAAGAAATACAGTTAAAATAAGTAATGGAATCCACTTTTTCATGCCGGAAAATTTGATAAATTGTTGCAATATTAACGCCAAACCACACAAAACATTTTGTGTGGCTTGAAGATAATTTATTTATGGTAATATTTTATATTTTCGAAAAATTATTTAGACAAAAAATCCAAAACGGAATAATCTCCCAGAGAAATTTCCCTTGCAACGCCAAAATACTGTGCGGAATTACCAATCATTGAATTGGAAAGGTTTCCATGGTTGATTCTTGTATTTTCCTGAATCAGAGAGTTTTCTATATTTGAATTAACGATGATGGTGTTATTCCCTAAAGAAACTCCGGGACCCACTTTTGAGTTTGAAATTTTCACGTTTTCCCCGATAAAACATGGCTGAATGATTAATGAATTTTCGATCTGCGCTGAAGTCGGAAAATGAGACATTGCATCTCTTTCGTATTCAAGAATTTTGCTGTTGGTTTCTACGGTTGCGTTTTTGTTTCCGCAATCCATCCAGTCATTCACTTTTCCAAGAGTGAATTTTGCTCCTTTTGTTCTCAGGTTTTCCAGTGCTGTAGTCAGTTGATATTCACCACCGTTTTTAATATCATTGTCCATGATATAATTAATTTCATCCATCAGTTTCTCGGCACTGTTGAAATAATAAATACCGATAATGGCAAGATCCGAAACAAAAGTCTGAGGTTTTTCCACAAAATCTGTAATGAAACCGTAGTTATCTAATTTAACTACTCCGAAAGCAGAAGGATCTTCTACACTTTTTACCCAGATTACTCCATCCGAGTTTTTATCTAAAACAAAATCTGCACGGAATAAAGTATCTGCGAAAGCAATCACTACATCTCCTGTCATGGACTGTTCTGCACATTTAATGGCATGAGCCGTTCCAAGCGGATCATTCTGATAGTAAATACTTCCTTTTGCTCCCAGTTTTTCGGCAATCTGAATAAGAGATTTTTCAATCTCCGGACCAAAATCTCCAATGATAAAAGCTACTTCTTCAATAGTTTCCCCCGCAACTTTAGCAATATCTTCCACCAATCTTTGTACGATCGGTTTTCCCGCGATCGGAATAAGAGGTTTTGGTACAGTCAGTGTATGTGGACGTAATCTGGAACCGCGTCCAGCCATAGGAACAATAATTTTCATAAATTATATAAATATGTTTTTTTTGTTAGTTCTAATTTTTTATAAATATAGCAATAAAACCTTTGAGTGTGATAGTATCGCTAAGAGTTTTAAAGTTTTGTCTGATATAGTGAGAATCCGTTATAAGCAAATTCTTAGCCAATTTATCTTTTTATTTTAGAAAGAAGCATGTCTTTTTCGGAATAGATTAGAATGCCGGTGTAAATGATGAATAATAAATTCCCGATCCACAAGTTGTAATCAAAAAACTCAACAATCACATAGCTGAAAACTGCCAAAAGCGCAATGAAAAAAGATATTTTCTTCATTCTGTAAGGAATCGGATAATATTTTTGACCTAACCAATAAGAAAGAACCATCATTGAAAAATAGGCTGCCAAAGTTACCCATGCTGAAACCATGAAACCATAGGTTTTTAAAAAAGCAAAATTTAAAATAATGGTAATAATCGCTCCTGTCCATGAAATGTAAGTTCCAACTCTTGTCCGGTCGGTTACTTTATACCAAGTCGAAAGATTATAATAAATTCCGAAGAACAAGTTAGCAATAACGATAATAGGAATAATATTTATGGCAATCCAGTAAGAACTGTTCGGAACCAGCAAAAGCTTGATCCATGAAACGTTTGCAATTATGCCCAAAGCTACGACCGAAGCAAAAAAAGAAAAATATTCCGTTACTTTTGCATATGTAAGTTTAGCGTTTTCATTTTGCATTTGTTTAAAGAAGAACGGCTCAATTCCCATTCGGTAAGCGGTAACGAAAAGCGTCATTAAAACAGCCATTTTGTAGCATCCTCCATAAGCTCCTGCGTCTCCATCTTCAATTAAAAATCTTTGTATGAATTTATCAAAATTTTCATTTACCATGAACGCCAAACCAGCAATCATAATCGGCCATGAATATTTGATCATCTGAAGAAAAAGATCTTTTGAAAATTGAAATTTAACTTTTAAAATTACAGGTAAAACCAGCAAAACCCCTAAAAAGCTTGCCGCAAGATTGCTGTAAAAAGGATAAGAAACTTTTTCTTTTAAGCCTAATTTCAAAGAAAATTCCTGTGGTATATAAAGGAATAATGCAATTGCAAATGCACTTTGAAAAACAGCCTGAATTACTCGGATTGCAGTATATTTTATGGGTCTGTTATGAAATCTGAACCAAGCCAGAGGAATAACTAGAATGTTGTCGAAAAATGCAATCCATGCAAACCACGTGATGAATTCCGGAGTATTTGAATAATCAAAAATGTCTGCAATCGGCTGGTTAAATAATAAAACAAAGATTAAAAAAACAAAGGATAAACCTGTCAGAAACCAGAAAGAGGTGTTGAAAACTTTCTGCTCATTGTCTTTATCAGAGGAAAATCTGAAATAAGCAGTTTCAAAACCACACGAAAGGACAATATTGACGAAAGAAATCAGCGCATAGAGATTGGTGAAAATTGCAAAAGCACTGTTGTCGATATTTTTAATGAACAGATAATTAAGTAGTACAACAATTATCCTCGGCATAATCGCCCCGATTCCATAGATAATAGTTTCGTTAAGAAGTTTTTTCAAGATCTGAAATTTTATGCAAATGTAAATATTTAGAAATTGATTTTTTATCAGCCGCATTAAAATTCATTCATAAACCTTAATTTTGAAGAACTTTGTCAAAGTTTTAAACTTTGACAAAGTTGGAAGCATGGCTCCATCTCTAATTTGTAAAAAAAGTAAAAATGAAAACCTTAATCAAAAATGTAAAAATCGTAAACGAAGGAAAGATTGTTGAAGGCGATATTTTATTGGATAACGATTTAATTTCCAAAATAGATTCTCAAATTTCCGAGCAAGCAGATCAGGTTATTGATGGCGGTGGAAAATATCTTTTACCGGGTGTTATCGACGATCAGGTGCATTTTCGTGAACCGGGATTAACGCACAAAGGAGATATTGAAACAGAATCGAGATCGGCAATTGCAGGAGGAACAACCAGTTTTATCGAACAACCCAATACCGTTCCGAATGCGATAACACAGGAATTATTAGCAGATAAATACGAAATTGCCTCCCAAAAGTCTTACGCCAATTACGGTTTCATGATGGGCGGAACCAATGATAATCTGGAAGAAGTTTTAAAAACCAATCCAAAAAATGTTCCCGGAATTAAATTGTTTTTAGGTTCCTCCACCGGAAATATGTTGGTTGATAATCCTGAAACTTTAGAAAAAATCTTTAGCAATACAAAAATGCTCATTGCCGTTCACTGTGAAGATGAAGCAACGATCAAAGCAAATACTCAAAAATATCTTGATGAATACGGGGAAGATATTCCGGTGAAATTCCATCATTTGATAAGAAGTGAAGAAGCCTGTTATAAATCTTCATCCAAAGCCATTGAATTAGCAAAGAAAACAGGAGCCAGACTTCACGTTTTCCATTTGTCAACGGCAATAGAAACGGAGCTTTTCAGGAACGATATTCCTTTAAAAGATAAAAAAATTACCGCAGAAGTTTGTGTTCATCATTTAACATTTACCAATGAAGATTATGAAACCAGAGGCGGATTGATCAAATGGAATCCTGCCGTAAAAACGCAAAAAGACAAAGACGGACTTTGGGAAGCATTACTGGACGACAGAATTGATGTGATTGCAACGGATCATGCACCTCACACTTGGGAAGAAAAACAGAATCTGTATACAAAATGTCCTTCAGGAGCGCCTTTGGTTCAGCATTCTTTGGTGGTGATGCTTGAAAATTATAAGAACGGAAAAATTTCTTTAGAGAGAATTGTTGAGAAAATGGCTCATAATCCTGCCATTTTATTCAGAATTGAAAAAAGAGGTTTCATAAGAGAAGGCTATAAAGCAGATCTTGTTTTGGTAGATTTAAACGAAAACTGGACAGTCGAAAAAGAAAATATCCTCTACAAATGCGCTTGGAGTCCGTTGGAAGGAATGAATTTCCATTCTAAAGTCACCCATACTTTTGTCAACGGAAATCTTGTATACGAAAACGGAAAAATTAATGAACAGAAATTCGGGGAGCGTTTGCTTTTTGAAGTTCAGGAATAAGATCGACATAACCGATATCAATAGGAGCGGGCTTTAGCCCGCTTTTTCATTATTAATAACTTGAATTGGCTTTAGCCGAAACTTATCCCAAAGTTCGGATAAAGCCAATTTTTTATTTGGAATATTTAGATCAAATTCAGGCTAATTAAGAGTGGATACAAAAAAATCATTTCTCAGAAAAGCGAAAACCAATCCCATGAAGATTCTCAATGGAAATATTTTCTTCATCGGAAAAAACTTTTCGCAGTCTTGAAATAAAAACATCAAGGCTTCTTCCCATAAAATAATCATCATCGCCCCAGACTGCTTTAAGAATATCCTGTCTTTTGAGAACCGTATTTTTATTACGGATAAAAAACAACAACAGTTCAGATTCTCTCTGAGTAAGTGTTACTTTATTGTCAGAATTTTGTAAAGTGTAATTGTTCGGATCAAAATCATATTTTCCTACTCTGTATTTTTGTGGCGAAGATTCTTTTTTCTTAGATCTTCTCAGGAAGACTTCAATTTTAAGGATAAGCTCTTCAATGCTGAAAGGTTTTACCAGATAATCATCCGCTCCGATTTTCAATCCTTTGATGCGGTCTTCTTTCAATGCTTTGGCAGAAATAAAAATAATGGGAATTTCAGCATCTTTTTCTCTGATATGCTGTGCAACCTCAAAACCATTCATTTCGGGCATCATGATATCTAAAAGGCAGATGTCGAAACTTCCTCTGTTAAAAGCTTCCAGAGCAGATTTTCCGTCCGAATAACAGGAAATATCATAATGATTTTCCAGACTGTCCTGAATGAGGAACGCAATGGTTTTATCGTCTTCGGCGTAGAGAATTTTAGATTTTTCCATGATTACACATATTCTTTACAAAGGCAGAAACAGAGTCGTGGTAATTCCTTTATCATTATTATTTTCAACAGAAATCTTCCAGTTATGCTGCTGAACTACTTTTTTTACATAAAAAAGTCCCAGTCCGAAACCATTTACCTCATCGCTTTTTGAAGTGTTTACCCTGTAAAATTTATCAAAAATATGAGGAAGATTTTTCGCAGGAATCCCGATTCCGTTGTCTTTGAACTTTAAATATAAACCTTTTGTGTCATTTAAAGAAGAAATAATAATGTGCGGTTGGGTTTCGCAGTATTTTATGGAATTGTCCAGAATATTGTAAATGATATTGCTGAAATGAAATTCGTCGGCTATAACGGAAATATTATCATCAATAGATAAATCAATCGAAATGTTTTCATTCTTCTGCTTTACGGTTTCTGCAATTTCCTGAATGAAAGGCTTTAAAACAATTCGCTGCGGTTTCAGAGACAATCCTGAAGCATCATTTTTGGCAATATTCAGTATTTTTTCAATATGATTATTCAGTTTGTGGCTCTGATCCGTGATGATGGAAGTATACGTTTGTAATTTGGGATTTTCCTTGATCTGTTCCTGCTTGGTTAAAGCTTCTGAAGCCAGCAATATCGATGAAAGAGGTGTTTTGAATTCATGCGTCATATTATTGATGAAATCTCTTTGCAGCTCCGAGAATTTTTTCTGCTGAATAATCGTATAAATGGAATATACATACACAAGGAGAATGATAATCAGGGCAAAGGTGAGAAGATACCAGAAGCGTAACGAACTGATGAGATACGTGGTTTTATCCGGAAAACGGATGGAAAAATAATACACCAGATTTTTATGCTTCGGAAATTTAATCACTTTTTCATTCGGGCTTTCCTGATGTTTGGATACGAATTTTCCGTAGATCATCTGATCGCTGTGGCAATTGTACAATGCGTAAACATAATCGGTATTGATCTGAAAACGTGTGAATTCGGTTTTCAGGTAGTGTTCCAGAACTTCAGGGTGAAATTCATTGTTAATATTTACCACGTAATAATCATTGGAAATATTCTGAACCGGACTTTCCGTAAAGGAAGTTTTTCCGCCGGAAAGTTTTTCAACCACTTCCAGTAAAGCAATGTTTACAGTCTGATTGAATTTCTTGTCTTCAAGATTATAAGCCTGTCGTGTCCACAAAAGCTGTGCTATCAGAATTCCGATAATAGCAACAAAACCAAGCGTTATAATAATATTGAGTTTCTTTATTTCCATTTTACAGGAACAATAATATCCAAAAATATCTATTAATTCCTGATCATTAACAACTTATTAACAAATGTTTGAGACCGCTTAACAGGATTAATATAAATATTCATCTTACATTTGTGAAAACAAAAATAAATCGGTTCTTTTTAATTATTAAAATTTATACTCATGAAAAATTTAAAAATTTCAGCATTATTAGCTGTTTTGGCATTTTCTCCGTTTTTTGCAAATACACTTCCGACTGACAATAATCCGGTTGTAAGAATTCTTGCAGACGTTACATGGAAATCAGAATCTATTGATGTTGGGAATATTCCTCAGGGAAAACCAAAAACCATCAGATTCGAATTTACAAATACTTCAAAGAAGCCTATCATTATCGAAAATGTAGCGCCTTCTTGCGGATGTACAACTGCGGATTATACAAAAACGCCTATTCTTCCGGGTAAAAAAGGATTTGTAGAAGCTAGCTACAACGCTGCTGCAGCGGGTCCGTTCATGAAAACAGTAAATGTTACCACAAGCGACAGCAAAACTCCAAAGACTCTTTCTTTTAAAGGTACAGTTGTTGCTTCTTAATCTGAATAAATTTAATCTTGTTCAATATAAAAACAGCCCGACAATTTCTGTCGGGCTGTTTTTGATTTAAAATCTGTTTAAACTAATTTCAGAATTAGCTACAAAAGGCGCAAAAGACAATGTTAAAGCGTTAAAGCTAATTTCAATAATATTCAAAGCGCTCAAAAGAATAAAAATCAAAGATTTTTAAAAACTATTGTGAACTTTTTCATTTATAATGATCAGCTTTAAATAAAAGTTTAGTCATCTTTTGTACCTTTTGTGGTTAAATAAAAAGTTTGAACAGGCTCAACTTCTAACGGTGCGAAACAATAATTTTTCTGCTCATTTCTTCAGAATCTGTATTAATTTTCAACAAATAATTTCCTTCAGGAATTCCCGAAACATTAATTTCAATACGGTTGGAGATTGGTTTTTCTGACGAACTGTAAATCACTCTTCCGCTCATATCCATTAACTGATACTTTATATTTCCGGATATTCTGCTTTCAAATTCTACATACACAAACTGGCTTGCCGGAATTGGATAAATCTTAATTCCTTTGTCGGAAACCACATTCGATGTTCCCAAAGTTGAGCATACTGCATTCGCTTTTTGAGAATTTTTAATCACATCCACTTTCTGATTTCCTGTAACGTAATAATCCAGTTCCGAAGTAATCATCAGACTCGTACTTGCGCCAAGCCAATCCTGAAGAAGAGAAGCGAAAATCTGCCGGTAATCATATCTTCTTTGATTTTGGTTGTAGTAATAACTTGTCTGGTTGGTAAACACAGGATGATCTCCCAAAATTCCTGCGGCAGCAGCGTTTCCTACCACAAAAAATGGAGCAAGATCTCCATGATCGGTTCCCACACTTCCGTTTTCGCGAACCTGTCTTCCGAATTCACTGAAAGTAACCGTCATTATTTTATCTGCAATTCCCAACTGCTGAATATCTGCCTGAAAAGCGGCAACAGAATTGGAAATATCTGCCAATAGATTCGCGTGGGTTCCCAAATGCGTACTTCCCGTCTGTACCTGACTCACATGGGTATCGAATCCGCTTAAATTCACTTGGAAAATCTTGGTCTTGCTGCCTCCTTTAATCATTCTTGCCACTGTTTTCAGTTGTTTTCCAAGAGACGAATTAGGATAAGTAGTGGTTGAATTGTTTCCGGCGTTGAAAACCTGCATCACGCGGTCATAATACGCATCCATACTCGTGGCGACTCCTTTTATATAGTTGAGAAGATCATTATACTCAGAATTCATTAAATTCAAATTGCTGAAAACACTCGACTGAAATCCGGTCATGTTGTATTCGATATTTTTCTCAGTCGTGTGCTCATAAAACAGACACGGATTGAGATTTCCCATCTGTATAGCAAGCGGATCAGGATTCAGTGTTGTCGGATTTCCGGCAAGTCCAGGATACAGCGCACCAAGATACCTTCCGAAAATACCGTCGAGAAGATCCGAGTTTGTAGTTCCGTCTTTCCCTGCAAACATTAAATTTTCTGACCGGAAATGCGAATAATTCGGATTCGGATAGCCGACTCCGTTCATTAAAAGCAGTTTTCCGGAATCATACAGATTTTTAAAACCTGTCATAGAAGGATTAAGACCTACAAGTTTACCCGAAGATACCGTGCTGTCTAACGGAATATAACTTCCTGTTCCTGAACTTTCAATTTTTATATTGGGACGCAATGCGGCATAGGTACTGTACTGGCTGATCGGGATTACCGTATTCAGTCCGTCATTGGCTCCTGCAAGTCTCAGAATAACCAAAGAGCGATCGTTAACCGTATCACAGTTCAGTTGAAAATCCAAAAACTGATTCATAAACCTCGAAGGCATTCCGTTAAGATAAAACGGAGCTCCGACTCCCGCAAGAGATATTAATTTTAAAAAATCTTTTCTGTTCATGATCTTAAATTATTTGGAATTCTGGAGATTTAATGATGGCTTTTACCAGTCTGTCAATAGGGATCTTTACACTATTGGCATTTCCTGTACTGAGGTAGTTATTCCATTCATTCTGCCAGTTGATGGTACTTAAATTATTCAGAAAAACACCTTTAAAATAATCATAACGGGTGCCGTCCGGAACTTCCACAAACATCATCTGGAGAAATTCTGTAACCAGTGTATCTGCATTGGCAGGATTTGAAAAATATCCGCTGTCTTTTACAAAAGATGCATTGTTCAGTTTAAAGGTAAAGCCATTATAGGTAAGACCGTTGATGAGATAATCTATTGTATTGTTGTACCGTATTCTCAGAGATGATGTTGTGATCCAGTTTTTATCGTAATTTGGGCTGCTGTAATATCCCGCATATCCGTTTACTGACTGCGGATTAAAAACAGGCATTCCCATATTCGAAGAATAATTATTCACCACGTTCATCAGACTGTGTATTGCCGAAGGATTTGTATTGTAAAGCGGAATCTGAAGATTCAGCAGAGAAAACATATGGAGATAAAGCTCAACCGGATTTCTTACAATGTTTCCAATCGTCTGATCTCCCGTAATACTGTCTTCCTCATCATAAAAATGTTTACTTTTAAGAAGCGTGGTGAGAGCAGGAATAATATTGTAATTGTCTGCTTTCAGAGATGCTGCCAAAGGAACAATGATGTCGTTTTCGATCTCGGAGGTAATTAATCTTCCCACAAAATAACGATACATTCTTCTGCAATACGCTTTTGCCGTTTCATCCTGATTAAAAACCATGTTAATGAAATTCTGAAGCTCAGCTTTAATCGTTGCGTCTGTATTTCCTCCCGAAATTGCCTGATTTCCGAAAGCTGACGAAAAAGTTTTGGTTCCTGTATCGTGCGTATTTACTTTTACCTGACCTGTCGGAATATTCGTTGCCGGATCCAGAGATGTAAGTCTTGCCGTTTTATCAAGATGTACCGATGAAGTCAGGGAGAATCCTGTTAAAACTCTTGCTGCCTGTTGTACATCTGTTTCCGTGTAATTGGTATAATTTCCCGTAGCAATCTGCGGTCCTTTTAAAATCGTAAACAATTCCAGAAATTCCCTTGCATAATTTTGATTGGGACTTGTGCTCAGATTCACATTATTATTCAGGAAAACAAGCATTCTCGGATTTTGTGTTATTCTGAAAGCCAGTTCTTTAAGACTTCCATTCGCATGAAACCTGAGAAGCTCTTTATAATCATAATTCGTCCAGAAAGAAGCATTATCATCCGTTACAAAAAGAACATGAAGAAAATAAGCAATCTTGTGTTGTGCAGAAGGATCCTTCAAAGCACTGTAAAGCCACCAGTAAAGATCGTTTCTCACGCTGTTTGCCGTACTTTGGGTATCGGTAATCGTAGGATTTGCCGCTGTCGGGACAATTGTTTCACCCACGTTATTCAGCGGAGAAGGCGGAACAGGATTACTGAACGTAAATAATTCTGCAAGTGCCTGTTGCGGAGTTTTGGTCGCAAAATCCAGAACTTTAGCCTTTGTAATGTTGTAAGTGGTGCGTCTGAGAAGATGATAAGCATTCGAAAATCCCAGAACTGTGGTTTTAGGAGTAAGACTTGGCATAATTATGCTTTATTTTGAACAAATGTACAATTTTAATGAACTAAATGTAATTTTTTAAACCAATTATAAAGATTAAATTTAATATATATTGAAAATGTTTCATTTTTCGTTTTGTTTGAGAGACTTCAGTATTCTGTCTGATTATTCTATATCCTGCATAGCTTTTTACTCTGCCAAAACAAATATTTATAGTAAATTTACTACGTAACGTAATCTGTTAAAACTAAATTATGAATCTTTATACACAGCCGATGCTTCGTGAAGGAGCTTTAAAAGATAAAGTAGCCATTGTAACAGGAGGAGGAAGCGGTCTCGGTAAGGCAATGACCAAATATTTTCTTGAATTAGGCGCAAAAGTAGTCATCACGTCCAGAAATCTCGAAAAACTACAGGGAACTGCAAAAGAACTGGAAGAAGAAACAGGCGGAAAAGTTCTTTGCGTAGCATGTGACGTAAGAAACTGGGATGAGGTAGAAGCTATGAAGGAAGCAACGCTAAAAGAATTCGGAAAAATTGATATTCTGTTAAATAATGCAGCCGGAAATTTTATTTCACCAACAGAAAGATTAACACATTCTGCATTTGATTCTATTTTGGATATTGTATTAAAAGGAACGAAAAACTGTACCCTTTCTATCGGAAAACACTGGATTGATTCCAAAACTTCGGGAACGGTATTAAATATCGTAACGACTTATGCATGGACAGGTTCTGCTTATGTGGTTCCGTCCGCTTGCGCAAAAGCAGGCGTTTTGGCAATGACGAGATCTTTGGCGGTGGAATGGGCAAAATACGGAATCCGTTTCAATGCCATTGCTCCGGGACCATTTCCTACAAAAGGAGCATGGGACAGATTGCTTCCGGGAAACTTGCAGGAAAAATTTGACATGAGAAAGAAAGTTCCTTTAAGAAGAGTAGGAGAACATCAGGAACTGGCAAACCTTGCGGCTTATTTAGTTTCAGATTATTCAGCTTATATGAATGGTGAAGTCGTAACCATCGATGGTGGAGAATGGTTGCAGGGAGCAGGTGAATTTAATATGTTGGAAGATATTCCGCAGGAAATGTGGGATGCTCTGGAAGCGATGATTAAAGCTAAAAAATCAAATTAAATTTTAGATTTTAATGTTTTCACTGTCATTCTGATCGGAACGAAGTGGAGTGAAGAATCTCCAAAAAAGAATATTTAGATTCCTCCTTCGTCAGAATGACAATGTGTATAAAAATTTATTTGGATAGACTTTATTTATCATGCTTGGATTTTAACCACGAAGAGCACTAAAGATTTCATAAGGAACACAATATTTGTGAGCTTTGTGGATAACCTTAGTGTACGTTGTGGTAAAAAATAATAATGATTACAGTGAGCAACATTTAATTATAACATATTGCGGATAATCAGAAAAATTTAAATTGTTTTCTAATTTAAAAAGAAAAAAATCCTTTAAATAAAGCAAAAAGTAGATTCTCAATGGGGAATCTACTTTTTTTATTTGGGTGATTTTACGGTTGAAATTTAGGTGAATTACTGAGACAACTCATCACAGGCGATGATACATTTGCAGTATCAATTTTTAATAACCTAAACAACCAAACATGGAAACATTAAAGTCGGTGTTGGAAGCGAACCACACCAAGAAAACAAAAAGTGAATTAATTGATTTATTAACAGGACTGGAAAAATCTTTAAGTCCTGCAGTCTACGAAAAAGTATCGGGTATTGAAACTTCCGAGCTTTCTTCCCTTTCCAACAAAGAATTGGTAAGCATTATTGAAGACTTCAAGAAAAATTACGATGAGAAGTGGGAAAAATCTTTCGCAGCCGTTTCTTCGGAAGTGATGAAAATGATGGCAGGAAGAATGGCGGCAGACGATCAGGTTTTCAAAACTTCAGGAGCCGAAAGTGCAGATTTTGCAGCAGAATTGGGAAGCATTGATTTTGCAACCATCATCGGAGGTCCGTTGGATGCGTGTGTAAAAGCACAGTCGAATGCATCAATCAGCACAGTAAATTTCATCAAAGAAGTAGGATTCGAGCAGGATGGAAGCGACAGCAAACTTCGTATGGCGGAATTCAAGTACAAAAAAATGGGACCAAACCCTGATTTTGATCCGGCAGAACCCGAAAGTTCTACCAACCCGAAAGAGACAATGAACGATGTTGAAATTTCAGTTCCTTTCATTGCATTACTAAATGTTCCGAGCTTCAGAATTGAAACCTGCGAAGTGGATTTCAATGTAAAATTAAATTCTACTTACACCAAAGATGTAAGCGATGAATTCGGGATCACTGCAGGAGCTTCAGGAGGTTTCGGACCTGTGAAATTCAAGGTGGATGTTTCTTACAAAAGAACTTCAGCCACAGGAATTAAAGTGGAAAAAGAATATTCTCTGGGCGTAAAAGTAAGAGCAACCAACGACGAAATGCCTGCAGGATTGGAAAAAGTTTTAGGATTACTTGCACAATAAAAACCCTTTACGAGAAATGATTAAATTATCAGATTACCTGGATTATCTCAACAACGAGATAATTCAGGCTCGTAAAAAAGCAGACGAAAATGCGGTAATGATCGCAAAAGAATATGCTAAACACGAGTATTTAAAGTTTTTTAAAGTTCCAAGATATTCGCTTCCGAGTGTAAAGATGGATATTCCCATCAAGATCACAGATATTGATGCAGATTCGAAGTACAATTTCAAGTACAGCGAAGATCAGCTTGTGGAAGATGTTAACAAAAAAATCCGCCTTGTCAATAAAGAGAAAAACCTCAATATGACGGAGATCAGCAAAAAACAGCTTCAGACCAAAGAATTTACCAGTCTTTTTAAAGCACTTGAAACCGGAGACCAGAAATTTGGTAAAAAACCTTCTGTGGAATTGCTTAAAGTTGATCTCAGACAGAATGTTAAAAGTTTAAATTCAGGAATTTTTCACGTGCAGGAAGGAAACGGCGAAGAGGAAGTGAACGAGCTGAAAGAAATTTTTAGTAATGCTTTGCTGAACAGATTCAGCCTCGTGAATTCTAAAATCAATAACATCTACATCGATCCCAATACCAACTCTGCGGAAGACAAAGACAAACTTTTCGTCAATCTTCATGTGGAAATGGAAGACGAAGGAATCAGAATCGTCTCTTTTAAAGACAAAGACGGCAAAGAAGTCGAACAGATAATTTTTGAGTAATGCAGGAACTCGTTCATCATACGATACAGAAAATTCAGGAATTGCTTGAGCATTTTAATAAAGTTCAGGAGCTTTATCTGTCGAAGTCTTTCGATTTTGATGCGCAGTTTGAGGAATTTCTCTATGAATTTTTAGATTACCTGAAAACAAAAGGAAATACCACTTACGAATCTGAAGTTTTAAAGGTTATGAACATGATTTCCACTGTAAAAAGAGGGTTTAATCCTGTTCAGATGGAAAAAATAACTTCGGGAAAACGTGAGCTGACTTGGGGATTTTCATTCAGTGCAATGGAAAGTGTCCACAAATTTTTAATGGAAATGTACACCAAAGAGCAGAAAAAACTGGATGAAGCAGAAGAAATTTTATCAGGATTAATAGTTTCTCTCTATCAAAACGGGATACTGAACGACGAAATCGTGAAAAGTCTCGCCAATGTACCAAAAATTGAAGACTTCTGGAATTCTTTAATCAAACAAAACACTCAGATTACCGGAATCAATAAAAAACTCAGATTACAGATGATTTCGGAAGACATTTACCTGCTTCTTGAAAAAGTTCTTTTAAAATTAAACTAATCTGTAATAATTTAAAATCTCTGTGTTCTTAGTTAAGTGAAATCGAAGATTCGACGTAGTCAAACACCTTTGTGAGCCTTAAAAGCAATTAGTTGTAAAAAAAACTTAGTGCCCTTTGTATTAAAATTAAAAGGCGAATAATAGATTTAAAAACAAAACCCATGGAAAATGAAAGATACATTGTTGTTCTCGAAGATCAGCATAAAAATTCCCTCAAAAAAATTGAAAATGAATTTGATGTAAACATTACCTCATCAGAATTTCTTTCCGCAGAAAACCGAGCCTATGATGTTATTGATGAAGATAACGGAGTTCTCTACAAAAATCTGGGTGTTCTTGTGGTTGAAAATATGGATGAAGCACAGTTGAAAAGCGCTGTGAAAAACGATTCTAACCCGATCGTTTATTTTGAAAAAGAAAGACATTTTTTTTCGGCGGATGAACTCTCCATCATCAGTGAACTGAAAAAACAGTCCGCAGAGATTGCAGACAAAATCACCGAGCTGGAAAAATACATTATAAATAAACCGTTACCGCAGAAACCTTTAGTAGAAATGGAATGGGGACTCAAAGCTTTGGGTCTCGGAAATTCACTGTACACAGGGAAAGGTATTGATATCTGTATTCTGGATACAGGTATTGAACTTTCTCATCCCGATTTTTTCGGAAAAAATATTGAAGGGAAATCCTTTATTGCCGGAGAAGACTGGAGCCGCGATCCCAACGGTCACGGAACACACTGTGCAGGAGTTGCAACAGGAAACATTCGGCTGGATAACGGAAAAAGATATGGAATCGCAAAAGACGCCAATTTAAAAATTGCAAAAGTGCTTTCCGATGCCGGAAAAGGAACCACAAGCAGCGTTATTGATGCCATAGATTGGGCAATTACAAAGAAATTCAGAATTCTGTCCCTTTCACTCGCTTCTCCGGTTCTGCTTAATGAAGCACCTTCTCCGCTTTTTGAAACCGTGGGTGCAAGAGCTTTGGAAAACAACTGCATCATTATTGCAGCAGCAGGAAACGACAGCAACAGACCCGCTGTTCCCAAACCTGTTTCCATGCCTGCAAACTCCATGTCGGTAATGGCAGTCGGAGCAATTGACGGACAGATGAAAGTAGCTAAATTTTCCAACGCAGGCTTAAATCCTTCAACCGGAGGAAACGTCAATATCTGCGCTCCCGGAGTCGATATCATCAGTTCTTATCCCAAAAATTCTAAGAATAAAACCGGCAATTATTACGCAATGAGCGGAACAAGCATGGCAACACCGCATGTTTCAGGGCTTATTGCCTTATATATGGAACAGTTTCCCGAAAAATCGGCAAAAGAAATCTGGGAACTCGTAGAAATGAAGGCAAAACCCATCGAAGGTTTGAAATACAGAGACATCGGAAACGGACTTATACAGATATAATGATGAAAACATACTTAGCAGTTCTCAAAAAAAATACAGATATCGGACAGCTTGAAAAAGAACTGAAAAAAAACAATGTAAAATTGTCTGCCCACTATAAAACCATCGGAGTCGTAAAACTCGAAAGCGAAAAGCCGGTTTCAGATAAAGATTTTGAGCAGTATTTCCTTTCTGTGGAAGAAGACAAAGAAATTTAACAAGATAAATGAAGACATCAGACTTTTCTGCCCGGAGAAGTCTTATTTTTGTTTACTTTGTTAAATTAAAAATAGTAATATGAACTTCAAAATTCCAACCCTTGTTTCTGCGCTTGCCGTGATGTTCTTTTCACAGTCTGCATTGGCTCAGGAAGCCTCGAAATACAGCTACGTAGAAGCTTTCAAACCATTTTTCTATACACAGACAGGTACGCCTACAAGATCCGCAAGCGGACAGCCGGGACACGCCTACTGGCAAAATTCGGCGAGTTACAATCTCGATGTAAGCCTTAACGAAGCCAAAAACGAACTTACAGGAACTGCAGAAATCACCTATACCAACAACAGTCCTGATAAAATAGGATTTTTATGGCTGCAGCTCGACCAGAATTTATTTGCAAAAGACTCAAGAGGAAATGCAGTCGTACCGACTTCGGGAAGCCGCAACGGAGCGCACGGTGAGGAATTTGACGGCGGTTACAAAATAAAATCCGTAAAACTGGACGGTAAAGACGTAAAATATACCATTACCGATACCAGAATGCAGATCGATCTTCCTGCTGAACTGAAAGCGATGGGAGGAGTCGCAAAAATTAAGATTGAATATTCTTTCCTTTCTCCAAAGTACGGTTCCGACAGAATGGGAATTCAGGATACGAAAAACGGAAAAATCTTTACGATAGCACAATGGTATCCGAGAATGTGTGTGTATGATGATGTCATGGGATGGAATACGCTGCCTTATCTCGGTGCTTCGGAATTTTATCTGGAATATGGAGATATTACCGCAAACATTACCGTTCCTGCCAATCATTATGTGGTGGCTTCAGGAGAATTACTGAATTCAAAAGAAGTGTATTCCAAAGAAGAAATCAGCCGGTGGGATCAGGCAAAAAACAGCGATAAAACAGTGATGATCCGTTCTGAATCTGAATTAGGAAAAAATAATTCCTCAGGAACAAAAACATGGAAATTTAAAATCAATCAGGCAAGAGATTTTGCATGGGCTTCGTCTCCGGCATTTATTCTGGATGCAGCAAAAATCAACCTTCCGAGCGGGAAAAAATCTTTGGCAATCTCTGCTTATCCTGTAGAAAGTGTGGGGAAAGAGGCATGGAGCAGATCTACAGAATACACAAAAGCGGCGATTGAGCATTACTCTGCAAAATGGTACGAATACACGTATCCGGCTGCAACCAACGTAGCAGGAAACGAAGGCGGAATGGAATATCCGGGAATTGTTTTCTGCCATATGGACTCCAAAAGCGGCGATCTTTGGGGCGTTACAGATCATGAATTCGGGCACAACTGGTTCCCGATGATTGTGGGTTCCAACGAAAGATTATTTGCTTGGATGGATGAAGGATTTAATACATTCATCAACGAGCTTTCTACGGAAGCGTTCAATAAAGGTGAGTATTACGAAAAGAAAAATATTGCGCAGATGAGCGGATATATTATGAGTGACGGTTTTGAACCCATCATGGTAGGTCCGGATAATATGAAAGAAAACAGCATCGGAGCTTTGGCGTATTTCAAACCGGGAATGGGACTGCAAATCTTAAGAGAATCTATTTTAGGGCCTGAAAAATTCGACAAGGCATTCAGAACCTATGTTGAAAGATGGGCTTTCAAACATCCTACACCTTGGGATTTTTTCCACACGATGGAAAATGTGTCGGGTGAAGAGCTGAACTGGTTCTGGAGAGGCTGGTTCATCAACAAATGGAAAATCGATCAGGGTATTAAAAATGTAAAATACGTTAACGGAGACTTTAAAAACGGAGCCCAGATCACGGTTGAAAATATCGGACAATTACCAATGCCGACCAACGTTCAGGTTAAATTTAAAGACGGAACGCAGCAAATGGTAAAACTGCCGATCGAGGTCTGGAAAAGAAATGCAGAATGGACATTCAGAATCAATTCTACAAAAGAAATCGATCAGGTGAAACTGGATCCGAATTCAGAGATTCCGGATGTGGATTCTAAAAATAACACCTGGAGTTCCGCTGATGCAAAACCGACGGAAAAAGTAAATCTTAAAGAATTTACGGGAACTTTCGGAAGCAAGGATCTTCCGATGAAAATTGTATTTACAGAGAAAAACAACCAGCTTTTTGCTCAGGCAACAGGACAGCAGGAATTTCCTCTGGAATATACCGGGAACAATACGTTCAGTCTGGAAATGATGCAGATTTCTTTAGTCTTCAGTCAGGATAAAAAATCATTTTCCTTTAAGCAGAGCGGAAGAGAATTTAAATTTAATAAAGAATAATTTTAATCTTTTTAACCATTAAGTTCTAAATTAAGAAGTTAAGTTTTATTAAGGAAAATCAAGATTTTCAATCTTAAAGAATGGTAAACATAATTTGACCTTAACTCCTTAAATGAAATCTTAATGGTTCTATTTTTACCATATCAAGCTCCGGAAAATACTCCGGAGTTTTTTGTTTTTAAATTGAATTTAATATTAAAATGCATAATTCTAAAGACTTTTTTAAGGAGAAACCTTACTTTTGTTACTTGGTTAATTAAAATAGATGATTATGAATTACAGATTTTCAATCGTGTTCCTGATGGTTTTTGCATTGGGATTTTCGCAGAATCTTAAGGTGATGAGTTTTAATATCAGACTGAATGTAGATTCGGATAAAGAAAATTCGTGGACGAACAGGAAACAGGATGTTGCAGATTTGTTGACGTATTATCATCCGGATTATTTTGGCGTTCAGGAAGCGTTGCCGGATCAGATGAAGGATATAAAAAACGGATTTAAAAACTATGATTATGTAGGAGTGGGAAGGGACGACGGAAAAGAAAAAGGTGAATTTTCGGCTATTTTTTATGATACAGAGAGATTGCAGGTTTTAAAATCGGATACGTTCTGGCTTTCGGAAACTCCTGAAAAACCTTCAAAAGGATGGGATGCCGCATTGAACAGAATTTGTACCTACGCTGTTTTCAGGGATAAAAAATCTAAAAAAGAATTCATGGCACTGAATCTACATTTCGATCACATCGGAAATGTAGCAAGAGTGAAGTCTTCAGAATTAATTTTAAAGAAAATCAAAGAAATCAATCCTAAAAATTTACCGGTAACTGTGAGCGGAGATTTTAATTTAACGGAAGATTCGGAGCCGATAAAAATTATGTCGCAGAATATGCAGGACAGTTTCTATCATTCAGAAACAAAACATTACGGTCCGAAAGGGACTTTTACAGGCTTCAATGTAAATGAAATTCCGCAGGACAGGATTGATTATATTTTCGTGAAAGGTTTTAAGATCAAATCTCACAGACACATCAACGACAGAAGAGAAAATCTACTGTATCCATCGGATCACTTTCCGGTTTTGGTGGATTTAATGTTTTAAAATGGCTTTAGTCAAATATTTAAGATAATAAATGATTTCTGCTTAATTGTAAGCTGTCAAAAAATAATACAAACGGTAATAATTATATTGCCGTTTTTTGTTACTTTTATGTTAAATAAAATACTTATTATAAAAAGATTTTAATGAAAAAGCTTGTTTTGGGTGTATTGTTTTTAGTTTCATGGCAATTTTCCGCGCAGGAATTGTATATGCCGAGAAATATTAAAAAAGCATACGAAAACGGAACCCGTGATTTGTCGGGCGCTCCGGGTAAAAATTACTGGCAGAATAAAGGGATTTATAATGTTGAGGTAAAGGTAGATGCCAATTCTAAGGTGGTTTCGGGAAAGGAAACCATCGTCTATACCAACAACAGCCCGAATGATCTGAATGATCTTGCCATAAGATTTGTTAATAATCTTCATAAACCACAGGCTCCGAGATCGGGCGTTGTTTCCAAAGATTTTCTTTCTTCGGGGTTGCATATTAAATCATTTGCTGTAAATGGTGAAAAATATAACGTAAACAGCGACGATTGGGGAACTGTTGAAAAAATAAAGCTGAATTCAGCCTTAAAATCCAAAGCAAAAGCTGAAATTAAAATAGAGTGGGAGTATCCTTTATCTGTACAAAGCGGAAGAGAAGGACAGATAGATCCTGAAACATTTTATGTAGCTTATTCTTTCCCGAGAGTCTCTGTTTATGATGATTACAATGGATGGGATATGCTTCCGCATTCCGACAGGCAGGAGTTTTATAATGATTTCAACGATTACAGTTTTGCCATAACTGCGCCTAAAAATTATGTAGTCTGGGCAACCGGAGATTTCCTGAATCCCGATGCCGTTCTTCAGTCTGAGTATTTAAAAAGATATAAGTCTTCATTAAAAAGCGACAAAGTTATTCACATTGCGACTGAGCAAGAAATGAAGTCCGGAAAAGTGACAAAGCAGAATAAATGGAATACGTGGAAATTTAAAGCCAGTCATATCACCGATTTCTGTTTTGCTTTAAGCAATCATTATGTTTGGGATGCGGCAAGTGTACAGCTTAAAACGAAAAGAGCAAGTGTTCAGGCAGGTTACAAAGCAGATGCAAAAGATTTTGAGCATTATGTGGAATGGATGCAGTATAATCTCGACTGGTTTTCTAAAAACTGGCCCGGAGTGGAATATCCTTACAATGCAATGACCGCAATTCAGGGGTTTGCAGACATGGAATATCCGATGATGATTAACGATACCAGTATTCCGGATGATTTTCAGGATGCGAGATTAACGGCAGATCACGAAATTGCACATACCTATTTTCCTTTTTACATGGGCATCAACGAAACCCGTTATGCTTTTATGGATGAAGGATGGGCGACAACGCTGGAATATTTAATCGGAATTGATGAAAACGGTGAAGCAAAAGCAAAAGAATTTTATAAAAATTTCAGGGTAAAAAGATGGATCAATGATCCTTCTGCGGAACAGGATCAGCCAATTATTACGATGAGTACTCAGGTAAGCGGAGCAGGGTACGGAAACAATTCTTATGTAAAAGCATCCCTTTCTTATCTGGCTTTAAAAGATTATCTGGGAGATGATCTGTTTAAAAAAGCATTACATCATTATATGAACAACTGGAACGGAAAACATCCGATTCCGTGGGATTATTTTAATTCTATGAATACAGGTTCGGGAAAAAATCTGAACTGGTTCTTTAATAACTGGTTTTACACCAATAATTATATCGACCTGAAAGTGTCTTCAGCATCTCAGATGAATGATCTTCTGACGGTAAATGTAGATAATGTGGGCGGTTTTGCCATCCCTTTTGATGCGGAAATCGGCTATGAAGACGGAACTGTGGAGAAGCTTCATTTTTCGCCATCGGTCTGGGAAAAAGATCAGAAAAAAACAATGCTTACGGTTCCGATTACCAAAAAAGTAAAATCGGTAAATCTTGATGGTGGTATCTTTATGGATTATACACCGAAAGACAATACTAAAACATTATAAACAAATTCCGGCTGTTTCAGAGAAACAGCCGGAATCATTTGTATTAAAATTAACAATAAAGATTAGTATAGTCTTAGTCCTGATCTTGCTCCGTTAGAAGCTACAACAGACTGCATTCTGGTTTTTTGTCCTGCGGAGAACATAAACATGGCAGCATCATCCACATAATCCATGTAATTCATGAACATTACAGATCTCTGTACGCCGCTGCAGGTATTGTAAAGAGGGTAGCTTGGTTTTCCTGTGTTAGCTGTTGTTTGCGTAGGTGTATCGCTTACAAGGTCGTTTCCACAGTTCGCATCTCCCCAGATGTGTCTTAAGTTCAAGTAGTGTCCTACTTCGTGGGTGGCTGTTCTTCCAAGATTAAATGGAGAAGAGGCGCCGGTTTTACCAAAATAAGGAGCGGCAATTACCACACCATCATTCCATAATCCGGAAGATTCAGGGAAAGTCGCATAGCCAAGAACCTGTCCCATATTTCCTACCGTCCAGATGTTTAGATAATTAGAAGGACTTGTTGCGTCAATTCCTCCGGTAGATGCTTTCTTCATGGCATCATTGGTACCCCAGCTTGTTTTGGTAGTAGATTTTCTCACCACATTTGCCAGTCTGAATCTTACTTTCACATCACCTGCTTTTACCCCCTGAAATTCGGAAGGAATTTTTGAAACGTCGGTGTTTGTTCCTGCATAATCCGCATTAAGAACTGCAATTTGTTCTGCAATACGAGCGTCAGAAACATTTTCAGCAGTTGTTCTGTATAAGACATTTACCACTACCGGAATTTCAACAGTACCATCGGATAATACTTTCCCCAGCTTCATGTCATTTTCAAATCTTTCGGTTTTAGCTTCAATTTCAGAATATTTCTGTCTCAGCTCCGAACTGTTTTTCAATGCCACTTTTCGGATTTCTTCAGAAGCACATCCTCTTTGCAGTGCGGTTCCGGAAATTGCAGGCGTGTTTTCAGATTCTTCGGTCTGGTTAGAAACGTTGTCGCTGTTACAAGCAGAAAGGAAACTCAGCATAAGAGCTCCGAACATTAGTTTTTTCATAAAAATACAATATTTTGTTTCGGAGATGAAATTATACTATTTGAAGTAATTATGCAAGTATTTCACCTTATAGTTGAATTATTTTATTATTCAATAAATAGTAATTTCCAATATATGTTGCTGTATTTTTATTTAAACGGTATTTTTGTTGATTATTTAAAACTATTATTGAGTAATGCTTGAGTGTTGATTCTAACCTGCAAAACCGTTTTTAATGGCAAAAACGGCAAGACCAACCCGCGTTTTAAGATCTAATTTATCACAAAGCTGATCTCTGTAGCTTTCTACCGTTCTCGGGCTGCAGCACATTTTATCCGCAATTTCTTTATAGCTGAGTTCTGTAACGGTGTATTTTAAAAACTCTTTCTCGCGGTCGGAAATTTTCACATTATTGGCTGCATCTTCATTATTCATATTGGAAAAAATGATCTTGGAAGCCCATTCCGGATAAAAAAAACCGTCATTGTTAAGTTTCGTCAATGCATTCTCCAGTTCCTTTGGATGAGTATTTTTCAGTAAATAACCTTTAGCTCCGTTCCGGATCATTTTAATAACGCTTTTATCGTCGCCCTGCATGCTTAAAGCCATTACTTTAATGTTCGGATGATGTTCCTTAAGCCAGAGTACCGTTTCAAAACCATCCATAATCGGCATACTAATGTCAAGTAGGATGATATCCGGAATTTTGCTGTTATTTTCGAATTTCTGGATGAGGTCTTTTCCGTTTTCGGCAACGTAGATTACTTCAAACTCCGGAAAATTATCAATAATTCCTTCCAAAGCTTTTGCGATAAGTACATGATCGTCTACAATTACTATCGTTTTTTTCATGGCTGTCTTTTTAAAATAATGTTGAGCGTAGTTCCCAAATTTTTCTGACTTTCGAGGCAAAAATCTGCCCCGATAATTTCGGCTCTGTTTTTCATATTGGTAAGCCCGATTCCGTTGGATTTGATGCTGGACTGATCGAAACCAACCCCGTCATCTTTAATATTCAGCTCCCAAAGTAACTCCTGAGAAGTATTCAGATTGATGAAAATATTTTTACAGTCTGAATGTTTGATGCTGTTCTGAATAAATTCCTGAGTAATTCTCAATAATACGTTTTTATGCACAAAGCTGAGATCCAGTTGGTTAAAATTATGCTGAAAATCGACATGACATTTTTTAAACGCATTGGTATTGTCTACTTCTTCCTGAATTAAAGTTACGATTTCCTTTTGATTAATGTTGTCGTCCGTTAATGTTTTTGAAAGGCTCCTGAGATCGTGAAGCGACTGATTGATGATCTGTGAAACCTGCTCAATTCTTTCGCTTACCTCCGGAACTTTATTCTCATACAAAAGCTGCTGTGTGTAAAGGCTCACTAACGTTAATTTCTGCCCGATATTATCATGAAGTTCGCGCCCGATCTGCTGCATCGTTGCCTGCTGAATTTCGAGCTGCGTTGCTAACAATTCTTTCTGGTGAATTTCGTTTTTTATTTCAATCTCATTCAGATATTCTTTCTTGCGCTGTTTGTATTTGCGGATATAAACCATCACTGCAGCTACAAACAATACAAAAAAGATATTGAATAGAATTAACGTTACTAAGAGTTCTGTTTTCCCCATATGAATGAAATTGAGAATAAAAGATACATGACGATTCCTGAAAGTAAAAAGTAGGAAAAATAAATATTATAGATTTCTTTATAATTTCTGATAAATGGAAAAAAAGTCCAGAATGGAAGTGTACCTATATAGAATAATGTAACCCCCAAATTGATGTAAAACATAGGGTTTTTGTTAAAATTCAGAATATTGGACGAATTAATTTGTTTATAATATTCCATAATCACAAGGATCATTAAAATTAAACAACCTAAAGTGTAATTAATTGAAAACATTACATTATCTGTATCTAAAATAAATTCACTTGGAATAAATGATAAAAGATAAATAGCAGATAATGCTAAAAATGTTTTCTGTTTTTCAAAAGATTTTGCAGCATACAGCCAAAAGAAAAATATAAACTGTACAGGAATAACAAAATAATTATAAAAGGCTTGTTTATTATAGTCTATAAAATTTTCTCCCCACTTTCCAATACATTCACAAAGGAATATAAATATTAAATAAAATACAAAGTATTTCCAATACTGATTTTTAATTTGCTTATAATAACAAACAGAGATTAAGGCAGCTATGCCTTCACTCCAGAATAAAGATTCATATATAAATTTTTGGAAATCGGTCATTGTATTTAATTAATATTTCTTTTTTTAGATTAAAATGATTCTGTAACCGTGTTGTTGGGAGGAATAAGATGACCATGATTCTGACAGACTACCTCTCCCTGCAAACCAGAATTTCTTGCCGAAGCCATCGCCAAAAACTCACCGCTTCCGCTTGCGCTTAAAGGATTGAAATCATAGCAGAGTTTATCTCCGTTTTCGTCTTCCTGTTTCATGGTGGGAACCAAGACTAAAGTGTGCCTTTGTGCATATTCTGTTCCGATCGGAGTTCCCGACATGATGTTCCAGTCCTGCTCTTTAGGATAAGCCGCATAATAAAATCGTATTCCCAAATCCTGATCTGTAACTCGGGAATCGTTTTTCAATGCTTCATTTTCAATGTCTGAAATAAATTTTTTCAGCGTAGCCAGATCAAAATGAATGGAATGGGCATCATCAAATCCTAAATTTTGGTTTATACACGCCAGCTGATTTTTTCTGTAGTTCTCTACAAGAGTTCTGATCAAATCGCAATGAAGGGTGTTGGGATTAGAAATTGATTCGGCAGATTCAAATTCTAAGTTGTCTAAATTTGGTCTTGTTTCCATAAAGCTAGTTTTAAAAGGTGAAAGGTTAGTTGGTATTGCAAATCTCGTAAAATTTTAAAGTAATACGACACGGTTTTTTCCTGATTATTTATGGGGTTTTTACGGATTGTAAATTTTAATTAAAATTATAAAGATTTTGGATAGATTTGCAGCGATTATTAAATTCATTAATCGTAAACAATAAATTATCAAATGAAAAGACAGACTATCGCATTACTTTGCATAGCAATATTTAGTGTTTCATGCGCTAAGAAAGATGAAAATGCAGCGGATGGCAAATACACGGATGATCAGAAAGCTTCTTATTACATAGGTCTGAGTATTGCCCAAAACATGAAACAGGAAGGCTTCAAAGTAGATGCCGATCTTTTGGCTCAGGCTATTAAAGAAGAAATGAATGGAGGAAAAAAGCTGATGCCGGCTGAAGAAATGGAAGCTTTTATGCAGGAGTTTATGCAGAAACAACATGAAAAAAAGCAGGCAGCAGCAGGCGTAAAGGCAGATGAAAATAAGAAAAAAGGTCTGGATTTTCTTGCCAAAAATAAAAGCAATCCTAAAGTGAAGACCACGGCTTCCGGTTTACAGTATGAAGTCTTGCAGGAAGGTGATGGTAAAACAAAACCAAAAGCGTCTGATATTGTACAGGTAAAATATACCGGAAAACTTCTGGATGGAACTGTTTTCGACTCTACCGACAAAAACGGTGGCGCACCAATGGATATTAATCTGGGCGCAGTAATCAAAGGATGGACAGAAGGTATACAGTTGATGAGCAAAGGATCGAAATACAGATTTTACATTCCTTCAGAGCTGGCTTATGGAGACAATGGAGCCGGACCAATTCCTGCTGGAGCGACGATTATTTTTGATGTAGAATTGGTGGATATAAAATAGATTGTAACTTGGGCAACAGTGAGATTTGCCTATTTTACATCTGATATACTACAAATAAAATTTCCGCAGATTTTTTGGTCTGCGGAAATTCTTCAAAAATAATATATATGAAAAAAACTACTTATAAATCGGTCGGTCTGAAAACCAGACCTGTCTCTTCGAAATAATCTAAAGTGATTCTGTCTCCATCACTTACCGTTCCTGCCAGAATCTCTCTTGATAATTTGTTGAGAACTTCCTGCTGAATGACTCTTTTCAGAGGTCTTGCTCCGAACGCAGGATCATACCCTTTATTCATCAGATAATCTACAGCATCCTGAGTTGCCGTCATAATGATATTTCTTTTCGAAAGCATTTCATTAAATCCTCTCAGTTGATAGGTAACGATTTTTCCGATTTCCTTTTTTCTTAAAGGCTGGAATAATACAACCTCATCAATTCTGTTTAAAAATTCCGGACGTAACGTCTGTTTCAATAAATCAAAGACCTCATCTTTTGCCTCTTCCAGTGTTTCCGGACTAATATTATCATCCTTGTCACGCAGAGCGGAGTCGAAACGCTCCTGAATTAAATGTGAACCTAAATTCGAAGTCATAATAATGATCGAATTTTTGAAATTCACCACTCTTCCTTTGTTATCTGTTAGTCTTCCGTCGTCTAAAACCTGTAACAATGTGTTGAAAACATCAGGATGCGCTTTTTCAATTTCGTCTAAAAGAACCACAGAATACGGTCTTCTTCTCACGGCTTCCGTTAATTGCCCGCCTTCATCATAACCCACATATCCCGGAGGAGCACCCACTAATCTCGAAACACTGTGACGCTCCTGATATTCACTCATATCAATTCTCGTCATATTGTTTTCATCATCAAATAAAAACTCCGCTAAAGCTTTTGCCAGCTCGGTTTTTCCGACTCCCGTTGTTCCTAAGAATAAGAAAGATCCGATTGGTTTTTTATCATCACTCAATCCCGCTCTGTTTCTTCGGATCGCATCCGCAACAGCGGTAATCGCCTCGTCCTGTCCAACCACTCTGTGATGCAGTTCGGTTTCCAGATTCAATAACTTTTCTCTTTCAGACTGAAGCAGTTTCGTAACAGGAATTCCGGTCCATTTAGCAATCACTTCAGAGATGTTTTCAGAAGTTACTTCTTCTTTAATTAACTCATTCTGATGATTTTGCATTTCGATTTCAAGCTTTTTCAGCTCTTCCTCTTTTTCACGCAGTTTTCCGTATTGGATTTCCGCTACATTTGCGTAATCTCCTGCTCTTGAAGCTCTTTCTGCCTCTAACTTCAGAGATTCTATATCTTTTTTAATCTGCGTTAAATCTTCAGATTTTTGCTTTTCTTTCAGCCATTTGGCGTTAATTTCATTTCTCTGTTCAGAAATCTTCGCAATATCTTCTTTTAAATGGTCGATTTTCGTCTGGTTTCCTTCTCTTGAAATCGCAGCCAGTTCAATTTCCATCTGCATTAATTTTCTGTCTAAAACGTCCAGCTCTTCCGGTTTCGAATTGATCTCCATTCTCAATTTTGCTGAAGCTTCATCAATTAAATCAATCGCCTTATCCGGTAAAAATCGGTCCGAAATATATCTCTGCGACATTTCCACTGCTGCAATAATCGCCTCATCTTTGATTCTTACTTTGTGGTGCGCTTCATACTTATCTTTAATTCCACGAAGAATTGAAATTGCCGATTCTGTATCCGGTTCTTCCACCATTACCTTCTGGAAACGTCTTTCTAAGGCTTTATCTTTTTCAAAATACTTCTGATATTCATTTAAAGTCGTTGCTCCAATCGCTCTTAATTCTCCTCTTGCTAAAGCTGGTTTCAAAATATTTGCAGCGTCCATCGCTCCTTCACCGCCTCCGGCTCCCACCAAAGTGTGGATTTCGTCGATGAAAAGAATAATCTGTCCTTCCGATTTAATAACTTCATTCACCACGGATTTCAGACGCTCTTCAAACTCACCTTTGTATTTTGCACCGGCAATCAAAGCGCCCATATCCAGTGAATATAATGTTTTATCCATCAGGTTTTCGGGAACATCACCGCTGATAATTCTGTGGGCGATCCCTTCCGCGATCGCCGTTTTACCAACGCCGGGTTCACCAATCAGGATCGGGTTGTTTTTTGTTCTTCTGGAAAGAATCTGCAACACTCTTCGGATTTCTTCATCACGTCCGATTACAGGATCTAATTTTCCTTCCGCCGCTAATTCGTTGAAGTTTTTAGCGTATTTATTTAAAGACTGATACGTTTCTTCCGAACTTGCAGAAGTGGCTTTCGAGCCTTTTCTTAATTCTTTAATTCCGCCTTCCAGAAGACTCTTGGTAACACCCATATCTTTCAGCATTTTTGAAACTTCTGAATTCGTTTCCAATAAGGAAAGCCATAAATGTTCAATTGTTACATATTCGTCGCCCATTTTTTTAGCACTGTTGGGCGCATCAAGCAAAACTTTATTTGCTGATTGTGATAGGTAAATATTGCCTCCCTGAACTTTAGGGAGCTTCTCTAAATTTTCGCGGTTTCGCTCTCTTACCAAAGCTGCATCTGCTTCAGATTTTTTTAATAAGAAAGGCGATATATTTTCATCTACCTGAAAAATACCTTCCAGTAAATGTTGAGGTTCGATCTGTTGGTTGCCAAATTCCATTGCCACCTGTTGTGCAGCCTGAATTGCTTCCTGAGATTTTACGGTATATTGATTTAAATTCATATTTTGTATATTTTTGATTCTTTAGTTTTTAGTTTTTAGTTTCCAATTTTAGATTTTAGACATCAGATTTCAGACCATAAGAGTCAAGTAAATGTTAATTTTTTAATCAGATTTTCTAATTTCTGATGCCCTTAATCTTTATTTAATCATTTAATTCGGGTACATTATCGCAAAAAGTATTCTATTGTTGAATTTTTAAAAATATTGGACAAAATTTCCGAAATCTTTATTTTTAATCTGTTTTGGAAAGACAAAATTTCCGATTCGTAGAATTTAAGTGAAAATTATCGGAAGAACCGTCAGATTGGGTTGAATCTCAAAATACGTCTAACCTTATTTTTTTGATTGGATCATTAAGATTTTAATTAAGAAGTTTAGAATATTTAAGAGCTGCTTCGCTTTCCAAAATAATGCTTATTAAAAATCTATTGATTTTTTCTTAATTAAACTTAACATCTTAAATCTTCTTAATGGTTTAAGTAATAAATTTTTTTTAAACTCATTTTAAATTTAACCACAAAAGAAACAAAAGACTTTATTGGATTTATTTAAAGTTTTTCAAAAGTCTGAAGAGAAAAAATCTTTGATTTTTTTAACTTATGTGCTCTTTTTTTTCATTTAAGTATTAAACTTAAGAAACTAAAGTGTTTAAATCTTTTGCATCTTTTGTGGTAAAAAAGTTTAATTTTTTCATTTCATCATTTTGAAAAAGCATTATGCAGTGTTTAGCTTTTAATTCTTAAGTTAAAAATCATCTTCTCAAAATCAAATATTAAAATCAAAATAATTACTTTTGCGTTTTTACAAATGGAGCTTAAAGAAAAACAGAAGAAAATTTTAGATGTTGCTGTGGAACTTTTCAAGGAGAAAGGCTACATGGGAAGCTCTGTTCGTGATTTGGCAACCAGACTGAATATCAAAGCAGCTTCTTTATATGCGCACATCCGCTCAAAGGAAGAAATTCTGGAATGGATCTGCTTTGGCATCGCGCAGGAATTTTTTGATGAACTTCAGGAAGTAAAAAACACCAATATTCCACCAAAGGAAAAGCTCAATCTTTTTATTGAAAAACATTTGTCGGTTGTTCTGAAAAACCGTGATGTCACGCACATCTATTCCAACGAATGGAAACATCTGGAAGAGAGATTACCCGAATTCATCGAACTAAGAAAAAATTATCAGCAGGAAGTTGAACAGTTGATTTCTGAAATTTATACCGCTGAAAACTGGGAATTGAGATCACCCGCTTTTACCACGAGATTTATTCTCCATACTTTAAACAACTCCTATTTTTGGTTTAAAAGAAATATAGAATCCGGTTCGGATATCACCGATGAAATTAGGGATAAAATTCTTTTTGGTTTACTGGGAAATCAGAAATAGTAATTTTAAACTTAAAATTCCCAAAACTTTATCAAAGTTTTTGTCATTCTGACGAAGGAAGAATCTCACAATTATTTTAAGATTATTTTACTCTATTCAATGCTGCTTATGCAGTAAGATATCATTTCGACGAAGGAGAAATCTATTAAACATTAAATAAAATAGATTCTTCACTTCTGAACTGCGTTCTTAGACTATCTGTCTATGTTTCGAATGACAAAATCCTACTTAAACTAAACCTCAATCTTAGCCTTAATTATTTAGAATCATTAAAAATCTGACGAAAATCATAAAAATTTTGTCACATTCCAAAATCTTTTTAAATTTACACCTAACAAATGTTAGTTAGTTATGGATTTTGGTGTTGAATATCTTAAGCTCGATCAGTTGAGACAGCTTCAGTCTGAGCGGTTGGCAAATTTGGTAGACTATCTTGGAGAGAAGTCGGAATTTTATAAAAGAAAATTTAAAGAATCAGGAATATCTCCACAGGAAATAAGGTCGATTGAAGATATTACCAAACTTCCGATAACATACAAACAGGATTTGAGAGACAATTATCCGTTTGGGTTATTTACCGTTCCGAAAAATGAACTGCAGAGAATTCACTGTTCAAGCGGAACAACGGGAAAACCAACGGTGGTGGGATATACAAAAGAAGATGTTGATTTATTCAGCGAAGTCGTGGCGAGATCTTTGAATGCAGCAGGCGCAAAACCGGGAATGCAGTTGCATAATGCATATGGTTACGGAATCTTCACGGGCGGATTGGGATTGCATTACGGAGCGGAAAAACTGGGAATGAGCGTTCTTCCGATTTCGGGAGGAATGACGGCGAGACAGGTTGATCTGATTATGGATTTTCAACCGGAAGTAATCTGCTGTTCGCCATCTTACGCTTTAACCATTGCTGATGAATTTGCTAAAAGAGGAATCCCCGCAGAAAAAATCAGTTTAAAATATGCAGTTTTGGGATCAGAACCCTGGACAGAATTAATCAGACAGCATATTGAAGAAAGATTAGGCGTTCATGCAACCAATATTTACGGATTAAGCGAAATTATCGGACCCGGAGTTTCGATGGAAGATTTTGAGGAAAAAGGAGGTTCTTACATTTGGGAAGATCATTTTTATCCCGAAATTCTCGATCCGGTTACAAAAGAGCCCGTTCCGTTTGGTGAAGAAGGCGTTTTGGTGATTACCACTTTAACGAAGAAAGCAATGCCGCTTCTGCGTTACTGGACAAATGATATCACAAGTCTTTACTATGACGAAAATGGTAAAAGAACGATGGTAAAAATGCGTCCGATTTTGGGAAGAGCCGATGATATGCTGATTGTAAGAGGGGTAAATGTATATCCAAGTCAGATTGAAGAAGCATTTTCTTATGTGGAAGGCGTAGTTCCGAACTATTATTTAACTCCTGTTGAGAAGGAGCAAATGTGTGTTGCACTGGATATTGATGTTGAAATTGGTGACGAATTGATCGCCTCGAAAAATTTAAATCAAAATACAGACGATTATGCTATTTTTGTCGGAAGCTTTGGAAAAAGTATAGAAAACGAAATAAAAAAGAGGGTAGGAATTACCACAAAAGTGAAAATTCATGCTCAGGACAGTCTTCCGAAATGCGAAGGTGGAAAAATTAACAGAATACTTAAAAAATAAATGAATTCATTTTATAAACTTAAAACAGTAAAAGTTCAGAAAGATACCAACGATGCAGTAAATGTAGCGGTTGAAATCCCTGAAGAGCTGAAAGATAAATTCAGATTCAAACAGGGGCAGTATCTTAATTTCCGAATGATGATCAACGGAAATGAAGAAAGACGTTCTTACTCCATTTGCAATGCGCCGAGTGAAAAAAGCAACACGCTGGAAGTTTTAGTGAAATTATTGGAAGGCGGAAAAGTTTCCGGTTATTTCAATGAGCATCTTCACATGGATGAAATTCTTGAGGTAATGCCTCCGATGGGCGGTTTCAACACGTCTTATCATCCGACAAACGTAAAAACATACATTGGTTTGGCGGCAGGAAGCGGAATTTCTCCGGTTTTATCAAATATTAAAGAAAGTCTTTATCAGGAGCCGAATTCCAACGCGTACCTGTTCTACAGCAACAGAAGCATGAATCACGTGATGAAAAAGGCTGAAATCGATAAATTGACAGAGCATTTCAACGGAAGATTGAAAGTAGTTTATCTCGTAAGCCGTGAAAAGCATGAAGACCCAATTTTCGAAGGAAGAATTTCCCCTGAAAAACTGGAACATTTATTTGAAAGATATGCAGATATTGATGTAAAAGAAGCCACGTATTTCATTTGCGGACCTTCTGAAATGATCAAAGGAATCGCAGATTATTTAAAGAAAGATAAAAAAGTACCGGCGATTCAGGTTCTATTTGAATATTTCACCGCTCCTGACGAAGAAAATACGGAGGAAATGAGCGACGAATTCAAGGCCATTGCCAATATTGAAAGTATGGTTACGGTAATCATTGACGATGATGAATATTCTTTCCACCTGAATTCAAAAAAAGAAAGTATCTTAGATAAAGCATTGAAAGACAATCTTCCTGTACCTTTTGCGTGTAAAGGAGGAGTGTGTTGTACGTGTAAAGCCGAAGTTTTGGAAGGCGAAGTCTTCATGGAAAAAAACTACGCGCTTACCGAAGAAGAAGTAGCCCGAGGTTACGTTCTTACCTGCCAGTGTCACCCGACAACCAATGTGGTGATGCTTAATTATGATGTTTAAGACAATTTGAAAATGAGTCAATGTGCTAATTTGAAAATGCCATGATTGTGTTTTAATTTCAAATTGCCTAATTCTCAAATTTTCAGATTAATTAATTTTCAAATTTAAAAAGATGGATTTAGAAAAATTTGTACAGTACGTACACGACGAAAATAAAGTAGAACCGAAAGATGTAATGCCGGATGATTACAGAAAACTATTGGTTCGTCAGATTTCACAGCACGCACATTCTGAAATTGTCGGAATGCTGCCGGAAGCCAACTGGATTTCCAGAGCACCTTCTTTGAGAAGAAAAATGGCTCTTTTGGCGAAAGTTCAGGACGAAGCAGGTCACGGTTTATACCTTTATTCTGCGACAGAAACTTTAGGTGATGGAACCATCAGAGCCGACAGAGATGCAACGTATGAAGATATGCTTTCAGGAAAAGCAAAATATTCAAGTATCTTCAACTATCCGACTTTAAGCTGGGCAGATATTGGTGCCATCGGTTGGTTGGTTGATGGTGCTGCGATCATGAATCAGGTCATGTTGATGGGAAATTCTTACGGTCCTTACTCAAGAGCGATGGTGAAAATCTGTAAAGAAGAATCTTTTCACCAAAGACAGGGTTATGAAATTTTGATGGCTCTTTGCCGTGGTACAAAACAGCAGAAAGAAATGGCTCAGGCTTCGTTAAACCGTTTCTGGTGGCCGGCTTTAATGATGTTTGGTCCAAATGATGACAGTTCGCCAAACTCCAAAATCTCGATGAATTACAGAGTGAAAAGAGAAAGCAATGACAGTCTTCGTCAGAGATTTATCGACGTTACGGTTGCTCAGGCTGAATTTTTAGGATTAACCATTCCGGATAAAGATCTAAAATGGAATGAAGAAAGACAGCACTACGATTTCGGGGAACTTCCTTGGGATGAATTTATGGAAATCTTAAAAGGAAATGGTCCTGCCAACAAAAAGCGTATCGAAACCAAAAGAAAAGCTCAAAGAGAGAATTCTTGGGTAAAAGAAGCGGCGGCAGCGTTTGCAGAAAAACAACAAAAAGAAGTAATATAAACTTGTGAAAGCTATATTTCAAACATTTTTATTTGCAGTTTTATGCAGTTCATGCTCTCTAGCAAATGGATCTCAATCAAATCCAGAAGTTTGGGAAGATAACAAGGAAAATTTACAAAATATTGTAGATAGAGTTCTTTTAAATCCTGAAAAATTTGAAGAGGGAGAAAATTTAATTCCTGAAGATTTAAACTTTTCTTATGATAAAACTTTTGATATTAAAGGAAATTTAAAAGATAAAAATGATTTGAAAATAACTTTTTATACTGATAGAGGACTTATAGATCATTATTCAGCAATAATTTATACAACTCAAAAGGGTTTAATAAAACAACTTGATGAAAATGTAAAAAATGGTGGAAATGATTTTAAGCTCCAAAATAATTGGTATGCTATAAATGATTAAAATTTAAAATTAAAATTTGACTATGGCAAATTTAGATATGTGGGAAGTGTTTATTCAGACTAAACCGGGATTATCTCACAAACACGTTGGAATTGTACAGGCGCCAACAGCAGAAATGGCTTTGCAAAACGCAAGAGACGTTTATACAAGAAGAAAAGAAGGAACTTCTGTTTGGGTAGTCCCAAGTAAATACATCGTAACTTCAGAAGGAGTGGATAAAGAAGCATTTTTCGATCCGGCAGATGACAAATTATACCGTCACCCAACCTTCTACGAGATCCCGAACGATGTAAAAAATATGTAAAACAGCAATTGGCTGTTAGCTGCTTGCAATTTGCCAAAAGCTAGACGCCAAAAGCCAAAAGCTAAAACAATGAACCCATTATATAATTATTTATTAAAATTGGCAGACGACAGTTTCATTATGGGACAGCGTTTGTCTGCGTGGTGCGGTGAAGGTCCTTATCTGGAGGAAGATATTGCATTAACGAATATTGCGTTGGATGAACTTGGTCAGGCGAACAACTTTTACGTTTACGCTTCAAGACTTTTAGACGATGGAAAATCTGAAGATGATATCGCCTTTTTAAGATACGAACACGAATATGTAAATGCACACTGGACAGAACTTCCGAACGAAGATTATGCCCAGACGATTTTAAAAGTGTATGTTTTTGCAGTATATCAGAAACTGATGTACGAAGCATTGTCCAATTCAGCAAATGAAGAATTGGCAGCGATTGCTCAAAAATCATTAAAAGAAGTAAAATACCATTACACGCACGCTGCTTCCTGGATGAAAATTTTCGCTCAGGGAACAGAAGAAAGTAAGAGCCGTCTGGTAAAAGCCATTGAAAATATTTGGGAATATACGAAAGGTTTATTCGCAAAAACAGAAGGAGAAGATGATTTGGTAGCTTTAAATATTGCTCCGAACACCGATGCTCTTTATGAAGAATTTGTAACGATCACCCAAAAAGATTTTGCAGATTTTCAGTTAGAATATCCTACAAATCCTTTCATGCAGCCAAAATCCAGAACAGGATATCACACAGAATATTTTGGATATATCCTTTGTGAATTGCAGTATATGCAGAGAGCATATCCGGGCTGTACGTGGTAAAAAAATCAATGAGTTAATTTGAAAATATGCTAATTTGAAAATTGAGGAGTGCCATAAATTTTCAAATTACCCAAATTTTCAAATTTTCAAATTAATTATGAAAAATCCTTTAGACATATTAGAAATGGTTCCCGATCCGGAAATTCCGGTAATTAATATCGTGGAATTGGGTATTGTAAGAGAGGCGAAAATTACTGGCGAGAATTCCTGCGAAGTAACGATTACGCCTACTTATTCTGCCTGTCCCGCCATGTTTACCATTGAGGAAGACATCATCAAAATTATGAAGGAAAACGGATGGGAAGCGAAAGTGGTGACCAAAATGTTTCCGATCTGGACGACGGACTGGTTAACCGATGAAGCGAGAGAAAAACTTCGGGTATACGGAATTACCCCTCCCGAAAAAGGAGCCGACGAGCATCATATCGGGAAACCGAAAAAATGTCCACGTTGTGGTTCCATGAACTCAAAACAGATCAGCAGATTCGGGTCTACGTTATGTAAGGCTTCGTATCAGTGTTTAGACTGTTTAGAACCTTTTGACTATTTTAAATGTCACTAAACAATTTGAAAATGTGCTAATTTGAAAATGAGTAAATTAGTGGTGAACTAAAATTTTCAAATTGTCTAATTTTCAAATTAAAAAATTATAAACTATGTATACACAACTCGATATTGAGTCGCATTTCGACGGAAAACTTAAAATTGCTTATCTCAATCAGCCGGATACCATGAACGCGCTTACAAAGCCGTCTTTATCAGATCTGAAAGATTTTGTAAAAGAATGCAGTGAAGATCCTGCAGTAAGATGCGTGGCAATTTCCGGAAGAGGAAGAGCTTTTTGTTCCGGTCAGAATCTTGATGATGCTTTTGTTCAGGGCAATGAACATCATGACAACGATATCATCAGAAAAATTGTAACAGATTATTACAATCCTTTGGTAATGGAAATTACCCACTGCAAAAAACCGGTTGTGGCTTTGGTAAATGGTCCTGCAGTTGGAGCCGGAGCGATGTTGGCGTTAATCTGCGATTTTGTTCTGGCAAATGAAAAAGCTTATTTTGCTCAGGCTTTCTCCAATATCGGATTGATTCCTGATACCGGTGGAACCTATTTTTTACCAAAATTACTGGGAAGACAATTAGCCAATTATTTAGCATTTACCGGAAAAAAATTATCCGCGGAAGAATCTAAATCATACGGTTTGGTTGCTGAAGTTTTCACTGAAGAAGAATTCAGTTCAAAATCAATGGAAATTTTGGAAAGAGTTTCCAATATGCCGACTGTTGGTTTAAAATTAACCAAAAAAGCATTTGCGCATTCTTACGACAATACACTGAAGCAGCAGTTGGAATTAGAAGGTGATCTTCAACAGAAAGCAGCAGAAACAGAAGACTTTAAAGAAGGAGTAAGTGCCTTTTTACAGAAAAGAAAACCTGAGTATAAGGGAAAATAATTAATTTGAAAATGAGTTAATCTGAGAATTTGAAAATGAGAAATGATAAAGAGAATATTATTGTAAATAAGACTTTTGATTTTGCTTTAGACATCATTGAATTTTCAGAAGGTTTGTACGAAACTAAAAGATTTCCATTAGCAAATCAGATTTTCAAATCTGGAACTTCGATTGGAGCTAATGTTAGAGAAGCTCAAAATGCAGAAAGCAAAGCAGATTTTATCCATAAATTGAAAATTGCCGCTAAAGAAGCTGATGAAACAGAATATTGGCTTTTACTGTGTTTAAAGTCTCTACATTTGCAATCGCCCAATGAAAAATTAATTTCAGATTTAAAAGAAATTGTATTAATTCTATCTAAAATTATTTCAAGCTCGAAGCTTAAATAATTTTCAAATTAACTCATTTCCAAATTTTCAAATTAAAAATATGAATGTAGGAATTATTGGTGCCGGAACTATGGGAATCGGCATTGCACAGGTAGCCGCAACGAACGGATGCAAAGTCTGGATTTATGACGCTAATGCAAAACAGGTAGAAACGGCAACCGTAGGTTTGGAAAAAACATTGACTAAACTGGTTGATAAACAGAAAATTTCATCAGAGAAAATGACTGAAATTTTAGCCAATATTTCCATTGCTACAGAATTAAAAGACTTCAAAGATTGTGAATTGATCATTGAAGCCATCATCGAAAACAAAGAAATTAAGACCAAAGTTTTCACAGAATTAGAGAAACACGTTTCAGAAAGCTGTGTGATTGGTTCCAATACTTCTTCCATTTCCATCACCTCTCTTGGTGCGGAATTACAGAAACCGGAGCGTTTCATCGGAATTCATTTCTTCAATCCGGCTCCGCTGATGCCTTTAGTAGAGGTTATTCCATCCTTATTAACCGAAAAATCTTTAGCGGAAAAAATCTACAGTCTGATGAAAGATTGGGGAAAAACTCCTGTTGTTGCAAAAGATATTCCCGGATTTATCGTCAACAGAATTGCCCGTCCTTACTATGGAGAAGGATTGAGAATTGTTGAAGAAAACATCGCAACGGTAGAACAGGTTGATGATGCGATGAAAACTTTAGGTAACTTTAAAATGGGACCTTTTGAATTAATGGATTTAATCGGAGTTGATGTGAATTTCTCGGTGACTAAAACTGTGTACAACGAATATTTCTACGATCCGAAATACAAACCGTCTCTTCTTCAGCAGAGAATGTCCGAGGCAAAACTTCACGGCAGAAAAACAGGAAAAGGGTTTTACGATTATTCGGAAGGAGCTGTTAAACCGGAACCTGTGAAAGACGATGCACTTTATCAGCAAATATTCATGAGAATTATTTCCATGCTGATTAACGAAGCCGTAGAAGCAAAAAGGTTAGGCGTAGCAAATGACAAAGATCTGGAACTCGCAATGCAGAAAGGCGTTAATTATCCCAAAGGTTTATTGGCATGGGGAAAAGAAATAGGATATTCTAAAATCTCCGAAACTTTGCAGGATCTTTACGAAGAATATCAGGAAGAGAGATACAGACAAAGTCCGTTGCTGAAAAAGTTAATTTAAACATGAAACATAAAACTCTTAGAATAGATTTGTTATCTGATTGGCAAAAGCATTTTGCTTTTGGATTAGGAGAGGTCATACTAAGCGAAAAAGATAGTGATGAAAATATTATTACTGAATTAGTTTTAGCAACAAATGCTTTTGATTTAATAATGAACTTAGATAATGACTTTTTGCATCATTCTTCGGAGAGTACGGTTTATAGATACAACTATTCAAGAGTGTATGATATGATTGGCTGGGCTTCTGAAAAAGAAGAACAAATTATCGATATCATAGAATTTTATGATTATCTCATTAATAATGAAAACCAAGTTGATATTAAATTGTTTGGAAAAGAATATGATGAGATAATAAATATTTGCAAATCAGTAATGGAAAATGAAAATAAACTTTACCTTACTGCTGACAATTATTAAATAAATTTTATGAATATTGAGGACTTCAGAGCTGAACTGGAAACAAGACTTATCATTGAAAAAGAATACATCATTCAGGAACTTTCTTCAATACATGATTATCAGGAAAAGCTTGAATTATTAGGTAAATTCAATGAAAAATATAAAGAATTGATTAAAAGATTAGCAAATGAATTTGGAATTGATTTAAATGAACATTTTCAAACAGAAGATCCTTCAAATTCCGAAAATCTTTCGTCCCATCAGATTATTCTTGGAAAGACCATGTCGGTTTACGACAAGTTGGCTGATGAATTATTTGAAAAAATAACTAGCAAAAATTAAAATGAATCCGAGACAGGTTGCAGAATATATGTTTGATCAGGATTATTTTTCCCAATGGATGAATATCAAACTGATTGAAGTCAAAGAAAATTATTGTTTAATAGAAATGCCCATTAAAAAAGAAATGATTAACGGGCTGAAAACGGTTCACGGAGGCGTTACGTTCGCTTTTGCAGATTCTGCACTGGCTTTTTCGTCCAACAATTCCGGTGATGCAGCCGTTGCATTGAATTGCATCATCAATTTTACCAAAGCCGGAAAAGAAGGCGATATTTTCAGAGCAGAAAGCATTTTGGTCAATGAAACCAGAAAAACCGCTGTTTACGACATTAAAATTACCAATCAAAACGAAGAATTGGTTGCCAAATTTGTCGGAACGGTTTATAAAATAGGAAAAAAAGTAACGGAATTATAAATTTGAAAATTTGGAAATGAGGCAATTTGAAAATTATTTTTTACTGCTTTTTTTCATTTTCAAATTTTCAAATTAACACATTTTCAAATTAAATAAAATGAACAACGTATATATAATTGACTACATAAGAACTCCCATTTCAAAATTGAGCGGAGGTCTTTCAGAAGTAAGAGCCGACGATTTGGCTGCCATTGTTATTAAAGAAATTGTAGCAAGAAACCCTGAAGTTCCTGTTGAGGAAATTGAGGACGTTATTTTCGGATGCGCCAATCAGGCAGGTGAAGACAACAGAAACGTAGCCAGAATGGGGCTTTTATTGGCTGGGCTTCCTTATAAAATCGGAGGGGAAACGGTGAATAGATTGTGTGCTTCAGGAATGTCTGCGGTGGCAAATGCTTTCCGTTCTATTGCTGCAGGAGAAGGTGAAATTTATATCGCAGGTGGAGTAGAACACATGACGCGTTCTCCTTATGTAATGTCAAAACCAAGTACAGCTTTCGGTAGAGATAGCCAAATGTTTGATACCACTTTCGGATGGAGATTTGTAAATCCGAAAATGAAAGAAATGTACGGGATTGATGCGATGGGTGAAACGGCAGAAAATTTAGCGGATATCCACAACATCAGTCGTGAAGATCAGGACAAATTTGCCCTTTGGTCACAGCAGAAAGCTACCAAAGCTCAGGAAAGCGGAAGACTGGCGGAAGAAATCGTAAAAGTTGAAATTCCACAGAAAAAAGGTGAACCGAAAATCTTTGATACAGACGAATTTATTAAGCCGACTTCTTCAATAGAAGGATTAGGAAAACTTCGTCCGGCTTTCAGAAAAGAAGGAACGGTAACCGCAGGAAATGCATCCGGAATGAATGACGGAGCAGTAGCTTTAATCTTAGCAAGCGAAGAAGCTGTAAAAAAATACGGGTTGAAACCAAAAGCGAAAATCTTAGGATCTTCCGTTGCCGGAGTTGAGCCAAGAATTATGGGAATCGGACCTGTAGAAGCCACTCAAAAACTATTAAAAAGACTGAATCTTTCATTAGACGATATGGATATCATCGAATTGAATGAAGCATTCGCTGCTCAGGCTTTAGCCGTAACAAGAACCTTAGGTTTAAAAGATGACGATTCAAGAGTAAATCCAAACGGAGGTGCTATTGCAATCGGTCATCCACTTGGAGTTTCAGGAGCCAGAATCGTTGGTTCTGCGACAATGGAACTTCAAAAACAGGATAAGAAATATGCATTGTGTACACTTTGTATCGGTGTCGGACAAGGGTATGCGATGGTGATTGAACGAGTTTAATTTGAAAATGAGCTAATTTGAGAATTTGAAAATACTATTCACAGCGTTTTAATTTTCAAATTGGCACATTGTCAAATTTCCAAATTGATTTATTTTCAAATTAAAATTATGAATATCTACTCATATCACGGAATTCGGCCGATAATAAAACCTTCCGCGTACGTTCACCCGCAAGCGGTGATTATTGGCAACGTGGAAATCGGCGAAGAAGTTTATGTTGGTCCCAATGCAGTGATTCGTGGCGACTGGGGAAAAATTATAGTGAAAGACGGTGCCAATGTTCAGGAAAACTGTACCCTTCACGTTTTTCCGGGAATTGAAACTATACTTGAAGAGTCTGCACATATCGGTCATGGAGCGATTATTCACTCGGGACATATCGGCAAAAACTGTCTGGTCGGAATGAATTCAGTCGTGATGGACAAAGCAGTCATCGGAGATGAATGTATCATCGGTGCTTTAGCTTTTGTTCCGGCAAACTTCAGATGTGATGCCAGAAAATTAATTGTAGGAAGTCCTGCAAAAATCATCCGCGATGTTTCCGATGAAATGATTAAATGGAAAACAGAAGGAACAAAACTGTATCAGGAATTGGCAAGAGAAGGAAAAGATGCTATTTTGCCTTGTGAACCTTTTACAGAATATGTTCAGCAGATTCCTACGAAAGTTGTAGATTACAGCATCTGGGATGATATTAAGTAAAATTAAATAATTTGAAAATGTGCTATTTTGAAAATTTTATCATAGGAAACTAATTTTCAAATTGACTCATTCTCAAATTTTCAAATTAGATAAATATGGAAAAGTTAAAAAACTATATCTATGGCGAATGGATCGAAGGAAACGGAAACGGAATTCCTTTATATAATGCTGTTAATGGAGAACAGGTTGCCATTTCCGACACGGAAGGTCTGAATTTTGAGCAGGCTTTGGATTACGGAAGAACAGTAGGTTATAAAAACCTTTCATCGATGACGTTCTACGATCGTGGAGAAATGTTGAAAAAAGTAGCACTTTATCTCCTTGAAAGAAAGAAAAAATATTACGAACTATCGTATAAAACAGGAGCTACTCACGTTGATTCCTGGGTAGATATCGAGGGAGGTTTCGGTACTTTTTTCACGTATTCAGGATTGGCAAAAAGGATGCTTCCGAATACGCCGTTTTGGGTAGATGGTGATACGCAGAAAATTTCAGCAAACGGAACTTTCTTAGGAACTCATATTTTAACACCGAGTGAAGGGGTTTCAGTACAAATTAATGCTTACAACTTTCCGGTTTGGGGAATGCTGGAAAAATTGTCCACATCATTGTTAGCAGGTGTTCCATCCATTGTGAAACCTTCTCCGTTTGGTTCTTATTTAACGAATGCCGTCTTTCAGGATATGATTGAAAGCGGAATCCTTCCTGAAGGAGCGGTTCAGTTGGTTTGCGGTGAACCGGGAAATATTCTGGATTATATGCAGGATGGAGATTCTGTATTATTTACGGGTTCTGCAACGACAGGAAGAAAATTAAAATCTTTGCCTTCGATTGCAGGAAATGCGGTTCGTTTCAATATGGAAGCAGATTCTTTGAATTGTTCTATTCTTGGATTGGATGCAAAACCGGGAACTCCCGAGTTTGATTTATTCATTAAGGAAGTACGTAACGAAATGACGACGAAAGCCGGACAAAAATGTACAGCGATCCGTAGAATCATCGTTCCTGAAAACTTAATCGGAGACGTTCAGAATGCTTTGTCCAAAGCTTTAGACCAGACAAAAATCGGAAACCCGTTGAATAGAGAAACAAGAATGGGTTCTTTGGTGGGAAAACAACAGTATGATGAAGTTGTAAGAAAAATAAATTTATTAAAAGCCGAAACAGAACTGGTTTACGACGGAAAGCACGAATTGATAGATGCCGATTACGAAAACGGAGCATTTATGAGTCCGAAACTCTTCCTGAATGATAAACCTTTTGAAAAAAATATCTCTCACGATGTCGAAGCATTTGGTCCGGTTTCTACATTAATGCCTTACAAAGATGCGGAAGAAGCGGCGGCGTTGGCAAAAAGAGGAAAAGGAAGTTTGGTAGGTTCCATCGTTTCCCATGATAATAATTTCGTTGCCGAAACGTCTTGGAAAATGGCTTCACAGCACGGAAGAATTTTTGTATTGAACAGAGACAGCGCGAAAGAAAGTACAGGTCACGGTTCTCCGCTTCCGACTTTAATGCACGGCGGTCCCGGAAGAGCAGGAGGAGGAGAGGAAATGGGCGGATTGAACGGTCTTCATTTCTTCCTTCAGAAAACAGCTATTCAGGGTTCTCCGGATATTTTAACTGCCATTACAAAGATTTATCAGCAGGGAGCTGAAAAAAAATATTCAGATAAACATCCGTTCCAGAAATATTTTGAAGAAGTTGAGGTGGGAGATTCTCTGGAAACAGCAGGAAGAACGGTTACCGATGCAGATATCGTAAATTTCTCCAATGTTTCGTGGGATCATTTCTACGCACACACCGATGCAACGAGCTTAACAGGAACTATATTTGATAAAACCGTTGCTCATGGCTATTTCATTCTTTCAGCAGCGGCAGGATTATTTGTTTCAGGGAAAAAAGGACCGGTTATCGCAAATTACGGACTGGAAAACTGTTCGTTCTTCAAGCCGGTGTATGCAGGAGATACCATTACGGTGTATTTAACGGCGAAAGAAAAAATCAATCGTGGCGTAAAAGGAAGAAACATTCCTTCCGGAGTGGTAAAATGGCTGGTTGAGGTCGTGAATCAAAGAGATGAGATCGTTTGTGTGGCAACTATTTTAACATTGGTGGCAAAACAATCTCCTTTTATTGATTTAAACTTAAAAAATATTCAGAAAATGCTGAATGGATTAACAGAATCTACTCAGCCGAACTGGGGTAAAATGTCTCCACAACAAATGATTGAACATTTGGAGCATGGGGTTTTGGTAAGTCTTGGCGAACCTGAAGCAGACAAATGTTTCACTCCTGAAGAGCAATTGGAAAAATGGCAGGATTCTTTGTATAATCACCGAAAAATGCCAAAAGATTTCCCTGCGCCGTTTTTAGAGGATGACGAAAAACTATTGGAGTTAAGACATAAAAATCTTGAAGCTGCTAAACAGTCTTTCATTGATAACTTAAAAAGATTTGTGATTTATTATAAAGAAAATCCACAGGCAGAACACCTGAATTTCGTTTTCGGAAAACTGAATAAGGAAATGTGGGAACTTATGCACAAGAAGCATTTTACACATCATTTTGAGCAGTTTGGATTGATTTAAATATAAAGCAGCATTCTTTAATGAATTGCTGCTTTTTAATTGTATAACTATTTGATTAAATTGTTTTTAAATGATTTTATTGCTAACTTTAGGATGCGAAATCCGAAAAGCATAAAGAGTAGGAACAATCATTAAAACTAAATCATCATGAAAAACTTAAAAAAATTGTCAAGACCAGAGTTGAGAGCCATTGAAGGATCTGGTCCAAACTGGTCTTGTACACCAACTTCGTGTCCTAAAGGAAGCTGCTGTATTCCGGGAAGCTGGCCGAGTACTCCAAGAGCGTGCGTTATTTGTGCAGATTCTTAGTCGTCCAAATAAATTTTATGTATCATTTTACTTAGCCTGTTTCGGTTAAAATAATTCTAAACACCCTTTCAGCTTGTGTTGAAAGGGTATTTTATAATTTTATGTTAAAAAACTTATGGATAGTTATGTCTTTATTTTTATTCTTTATTTTAAGGCTTAAAATTAAATCATAAAAGAAATGAACGAAAACTGGCTACAGAAATATGAAGAAGTAAAAAATGTTCTCATATGTCCGACGGATTTGGAAACTTATTTTACGTCTGATGAAATTGCAGGGCAGCCATTGGAAACGATGGAAATCGGAAATGTTTCCCTTCCTTCCGGAAAAATAGTGGTGAGAGATCCGCTTGTGAATCTGAATGCCAATCAATCACCTTATTTTATTCAGGCTCCGCAAGGAAATTTTCCAGTAACGGTTGCCGTGGTAAAATCTGAAGATTGGGGAGATAGATATGCTGTTGTAAAAGTTGAATTTGCAAAAGAAAAGCCTATTATTTACAGGGAAGCTTTAGTAGGAATTGAGGAATTGGAGGATGTAAGTGAAGATGATTTCTTTGGTTTTGAGGTAGATGCGGGACTAGGCTGTATTGCTGATGCGGAAGTGCTTCCTTTTGTGGATAAATTTTTTGATGAAGCAGATATTGATAATGTTTACGACGATTATTTTGCCGATTTATTTGAGAAAAGCTATCAGGAAAATCCTAAAAACCAGAGAGATGCCGGAGACTGGATCAACTGGAAAGTTCCGGATACCAATTATCATATTCCTATGTTTGCAAGTGGCTTTGGAGACGGTACTTATCCTGTATATTTTGCTTATGATAACAATAACAGTATTTGCGGATTATACATCCAGTTTATAGATATTGAATTAGCCTTAAGCGAAGATGGAGATGAGGATGATGTAGATTAAAAAGATCAGCCAGATAATTTTTTTCTTAAAAACCAAATATGACGAAAACTTTTGCTGAGGAAGTAGTAGAATTTAATCGAAACTTACATTACTCCGGAAATCTTCCCGATGATTTTCAGGTGTTAAATCCTTATCTCGACAATCCTGAAACCATGATTGTTATGGAAAGGTTTTATCATAAATATTACAATGATTTCAATAACAGAAAATTTCTGATAGGGATTAATCCCAGTCGTCACGGAGCAGGCGTTACAGGAGTTCCTTTTACAGATACAAAACGTCTCGAAAGCGTGTGCGGAATTAAAATGGAATCTGCTCATACGCATGAAGTTTCCTCGATATTTATGTATGATGTGATTGAGCAGTATGGCGGAGCAGAAAATTTTTATCAGGATGTTTATATTAATTCTCCGTTTCCTTTAGCAATTGTCAGGAAATCGAAAGGAAGCTGGATCAACGCCAATTATTATGATGATAAAGAACTTTTCAGCGATGTAAAAAATTTTATGATTGATTGTTTAAAAAAGCATATCATCCTGAATATCGACATTTCGGAAGTCTTTGTTTTGGGTAAAAAAAATGCAGATTTTATTTCAAAATTAAATAATCAAGCCAATTTATTTGAAAAAATGACAGTTCTGGAACATCCAAGATACATCCAGCAGTACAAATCCAAAGAGAAACAATGGTATATTGATAAGTACATTGTAAAAATTAAAACTCCCTGAATTTCTCAGAGAGTTTTAGAACGGTGATATTAAATATCGCCAGAACGAGGGAAAACATGATAATCCCCCGATTGCTCAGGGGACATCATCACAATATTATGCTTTAAAATCTTTCACGGTACAATCACCTATCTTAATGAATTTCATGGTTATTAGTTTTTACCTTAACGATAAGCGTATTATTTTTTGATAATTTTATAAGACTCTTTAGAAGACTTTATCATGTAAACACCTTTTGGAAGATCAGAAATATCAGATTCGTTTGTTCCTTTTTGTGTTTCAATTGTTTTTACCAATTGTCCGCTTTGGCTGTACACCTCAAACTTACTGTTTTCCTCAGTTTTAATGGTAAGTGGACCGCTTGTTGGATTAGGATAAATCCCTGAATCTTTTTTCGATGATCTTACTTCATTGGCAGCTAATACAAGTCCGGTATCTTTTACCCATGTAAATGCATCTAATCCCATATATTGATAACCACCTCCTGCGGTAATTTGTAGCTGATCGATAACGATATTGCTATAATTCTGTCCGTTAAGATTAGTCATGTCTATTAAAGTATATCCATTCGTTGTAGCAATAGAGTTAACAAACCCTGTAGTTTTTGTCTGAGAAAATTTTGTAACTCCGGATAATTTACCTGTAATAGTTAATGTCCCAGTTACATTCTGTGCAGTATTTGCTGCGCCTAAATAAACCCAGAATCTGTTTACTTTAAATAAATTAGATGTTGTCTTAATACTAAAAGAAGTTCCGGCAGATTGGTTACCCGCTCCGGAGTTATCTATATATCTGTTGTCAATTGCGGTACCACTCCATCCAGTCCCCGGATAAGAAGCCTGAATATCGTAGGTATTTACATGCGACAGAATATTGAATATTACTCCATTATCAGTAAAGCTTGCGCTTGCATTAGATTCTGTCTCAAATTGTTCCGTACTAGTCTGTCCAAAAGAAAAGACCGAAATAAAAAGAACAGATAAGGTAAAAAGTATAGTACTTTTCATGATTTTAAATTTTTAGGTTATTAATTATTGTCTTGATGGATATATACCATTTACGCAGATAATATAATTAAGACCAAGGTAAGGTGGCATATTGTTAACAGGCACATTTTGCCCTGTAAACGTTACTGAAGCTCCATTAATTTGTGTATTAGGAGCCGCATCTGTAAAACTTGGAACAGGTTGAAAATCTCTTCCTGCATATGTTCCTGAAACAGCAATCGAAGAATTACCCGAAGGAGTTGCCGTTGTTGCATTCGAAGAAGAAACTCTTAGCTGGCTTATCATTGATGGAAGATTTGAGCTAAGAAGAGTATTGGTTGGTGTTCCTGCTGCTTCTCCCAAAGCAATATTTTTTCCTGTGTTTGAAGTTCCAGCCCCGATAGGTGTTCTTCCGTTAAGGTTAGGCAAAGCGAATGTTGTTCTTCCATCTCCGCCATAAGTTGTTCCCAAGATAGCGAAAAGTGCCTGATTTTGGCTGATACTTAGTATTGCACCGTTGCATAGCATATATCCTCTTGGTGCAAAATCACCTGCAAATAATTTGATGGTTCCTATTAATTCTTCGTCCATGATTATTGTATTAATTTGTTAGTACTTTAAAAAAAAATTAAGGTCTTGAAGGATAAATTCCCTCTACACAAATGATGTAGTTAATTCCTAAATATGGAGGCATATTATTAACCGGTAGATTCTGTCCTGTAAAAACAACAGATTGTGGATATAATACCGTGTTAGGTGCTGCATCTACAAAGCTTGGAACAGCCGTAAAGTCTCTTCCCGCCTGTATACCGCTTACTGCGATTGATGTATTTGCAGTAGGCACAGAAGTTGTTGCATTAGATGATGAAACCTTTAGCTGGCTCGCAAAACTCGGTAGATTAGAAGAAAGTAAAGTATTTTGTATTGTTCCTCCTACCTCTCCTAAAGTATAAGATCTTCCGGTATTTGAATTCCCCTGACCGATCGGAGTACGTCCGTTAAGATTTGGCAGGGCAAAAGTTCTGATACCATCACCACCGTAAGTTGTTCCTAAAAGTGAGAATAAAGCACTGTACTGTGCAATGCTTAGTAAAGCACCGTTGCAGAACATATAGCCTCTAGGTGCAAAATTGCCTGCGAATACTTTAACTACGCCCATTAATTCGTCGTCCATGATAATATAATTTTTCAGTTTTTTTAATTCCTACTCTGTTTATGGCTTTTCGGATGCCGCCAGAAAATCTTTAAAAACTTATGTCGTATTGATATGTCAAAGTAACGGCAATAGCATGATGCATGGTAGAGTAGAAAATACCAAATTGAAGATTCCGTATTTCTACGTAATGAGAATTGTAATGAACACCGGGAGTATAAAAACTTAAATAAAATCTTCCTCAAAATCCCTGTATTTAGTATTTTTGTGTAAATCCAATTAAAACTAAAAATGAACGAATTTGTAGTATCAGAACTGAAGAACAATATTGCCGAAATTACATTCGGAACTCCGAAAAGCAACTCGCTTCCGGGAGCCATTCTTGAAAAACTGGCACAGACCATTCTTGATGAAGGTGCAAAAGAAGAAGTAAAAGCCATTCTTGTAAAAAGTGAAGGTGAAAAAGCCTTTTGTGCAGGAGCGAGTTTTGATGAACTTCTGGAAATTGAAGAACTCGAAAAATCAACAAAATTTTTCGGGGGCTTTGCAAAAGTGCTGAATGCGATGAGAAACTGCGGAAAAATAGTCGTGGTAAGAGTTCAGGGAAAAACTACAGGAGGCGGAGTAGGAATTGCGTGTGGAGCAGATTACTGTTTCGCTACCAAAGATTCAGCTTTGGCATTAACGGAAATAAATTTAGGAATAGGACCTTTCGTGATCGGACCTTATGTGGAAAGAAAAATCGGAAAGTCTCAGTTTTCAGCCATGGCAATTGATGCAGACTTCAGATCGGCAGAATGGGCAGAACAGCACAATATTTATCATTCGGTTTCAGAAACCATTGAAGAAATGGATACCAAGCTGGAAAAATTCCTTCAGACACTGGCTTCAAGAAGCAGCGATGCTTTAGCTTTAATTAAAAAGGTTTCGTGGGAAGGAACAGATCATTTTAACGAACTGATGCCTGCAAGAATTCATATGAGTGCAAGTCTGATTCTGGAAGATTCTGCGAAGAAAAATATCGAAGCCATCAAAGAAAGATTAAGAGCGAAGTAACTGCTGTTATTTTTATGATACAACCGTCAATTTTTGGCGGTTTCTTTATTTTAATCTGATTTAAAAAAATAAAATTTATTATCTTGTAGATTCAAAATGGTTATAAATATATCATGATAGCTTAAGTCTAAAAATAGCAGATATCATGATGATCAAAAACTAATACAATGGGATCTTACGAAATCTTTATTTTGCTGATTTGTCTTTCAGCAGCATTTGCTTTTATTAATCAGAAATTTTTAAGACTGCCTTTTGTCATTGGTTTGTTTTTTCTTTCTACTGTGCTTTCCGTAGTTGTACTAAGCTCACAGTTATGGATGGATATAGATGTTGAGAAAATTAAACATTATCTTGAGAATTCAGGGCTGGATACGCTTATTATAGATGTTTTTCTGGGCTTTTTGCTTTTTGCGGGAGCATTGCATACCAACTGGGGAAACCTGCGTTCGCAGATAAAATCCATTACAAGTTTTGCTTTGGGAGGAGTAATTATTTCCACAGGAATTATAGCTGTTGTGTTTTACTTTGCTGCAGGACTTTTAGGATTAGAAATAGATCTGGTATATTGTCTTCTATTTGGTGCATTGATTTCTCCTACCGATCCTATAGCCGTACTTGGTATTTTGAAACAAGCAGGAGTTCCCAAAAAGACAGAATCTGTAATTGTTGGAGAAAGTTTATTTAATGATGGAGTAGGTGTGGTTCTTTTTATTGCTTTACTGGATACTTTGCGGGTGGGAAGTTTCAGCTTTGGTCATTTTGGAGTGCTTTTTATTCAGGAAGCTGTTGGAGGGATATTGGTAGGATTGGTTTATGGTTACTTTCTGCATTTGCTTTTAAAAGCAGTAGATCATTATGAAACCGAAATATTAATCACACTTGCATTTGTGATGGGTGGTTATTATGTTGCAAATTATTTTCATATTTCGGGTGCCTTATCTATGGTTGTAATGGGGTTAATGGTAGGGAATTTCCGTACCAGTGTTTCTATGAGCGATACAACACAGGAATACGTAAACAAATTCTGGGAATTGGTAGACGTGGTTTTAAATGCTTTATTATTCATCATTATTGCATTTGTCTTAATTGAAGTGGATTTTAAGACGGAATATGTAATTCTCGGTTTGTTATCTGTTATTATTGTACTTTTTACGAGAGCATTTCTGGTATATCTTCCGCTGAGTATTTTTCCTAAATTTTTTAATCTCAACAGAAGCGATGCCCGTATTATTTCATGGGGAGGATTACGTGGCGGACTTTCACTTGCTCTGGTAATCTCTCTTCCCGGTAGCTCTGCAAAAGAAGTATTGCTTGTAGCAACTTACTTTACCGTATTATTCAGTATCCTCATTCAGGGCTTAACGATAGGTAAGGTGGCTGCGTGGAGCAAAAAATCTGATAATTAAAATTTTCAAAAAATATTTTGCAGATTAAAAATAAATAATAACTTTGTAATTCAAAGTTCTTTTTATGGAATCAAAAAACTATCACGAAGACTTATCACACATTCGCTCCATGATGGAGCGTTCTTCCCGGTTTATTTCTTTGAGCGGATTGTCCGGAGTTGTTGCCGGTTTAGCAGCAATTATCGGAGCGGTATACGTTTATTTTGTCTTTCAGAGAGAGGGGATTGATTATTTTGATGGAGAAAGAAATATTTTTGGACCATCATTAGTGAAAGAACTTGTCATCATCGGCATTGTTATTTTAGGGGTTGCACTGCTCAGTGGTTATATTTTCACAGCCAATAAAAGCAAAAAGAAAGGTTTGAAGATCTGGGACGCAACAACTAAAAGACTTTTGGTTACCTTTGCAGTTCCTTTGGTAACGGGAGGTTTCTTTTGTCTGGCGCTTCTTTATCATCATCTTTTTGTGTTTATTGCTCCGGCAACATTGCTGTTCTACGGATTGGCTCTGGTAAGTGCGGAACGATATACCTTAACGGATATAAAATATTTAGGTTATTGTCAGATTGTTTTAGGATTAATTTCCTTATTCTTTTTAGGATGGGGACTGGTTTTCTGGACAATCGGATTTGGAGCTTTGCATATTGTTTATGGATTGATAATGCATAAGAAATACAAATAGAATTGTGAAAAAATGGGGGATATTTTTAATCATTATTTTTGCAGTTGTGTTCTGCAAAGCTTATTTATTCCGGATATTTTTTTCATATGACATAATTAAAGAAAGAACGGTTTTAGATATCACTAAAGAGAAACTGAAAAATCGGTTAAAGGAAACTGGAAGTAATACATCTGTAGAAGATCTCATTCAGAACTCTTTGAAAGAAACTGCTTCTACCCTTAGTTTTTCATTTGATAAATGTGATCATGAAACGGATAAATTAGTAGAAACCAAAAAAGCAAACTGTATCGGTTATTCGGCATTTTTAGCTTCTGTTATTCAGTTTAGATTGAAGCAGAGCGGACTGCAAAATGATTGGAAGGTTCATCATAACGTCGGAGAAATTTATTTAATGAATGAAAATATCAACAGACATTTTAATTCTGAATTTTTCAGAGATCATGATTTTGTAACCGTTGAAAATGTAAAGACAAAGGAAACAATCGGTGTTGATGCAACAGTGTATGATTATTTCAGAATAGACAGGATAAAATTAAAATGATAAATATAAATCAACTCAATAAAGAATTCGAAAGCCGTGTAAGATTGGGCATTATGTCTGTTCTCATGGTAAACGACTGGGTTGATTTCTCAGAAATGAAAAGCCTGCTGGAAATAACGGACGGAAATCTTGCCAGTCACAGCAACGCGCTGGAAAAAGCAGCATATATAGAAGTGAAGAAAGAATTTGTAGGCAAGAAACCCAAAACATCATATCGGGTAACCCAAAGTGGAAGAGAAGCCTTTACAGAACATCTTAATGCTTTGGAAAAATTACTCGGAAAATAGAGATTAAATTTTTTTATTTTTAAACTTTGAAATACAAAGTACTTTTAATAATTTAAAATGAAAATTATGACTTTAGAAAAACAAAAAACAACCATCATTTTCGCTATTCCCGCATTATTGATGCTTACGGCATTTTTTGCCAATCTTTTTGCAGAAGGCTGGAACTGGTCTCCTTCCGATTTCATTATTGCCGGAGCTTTACTTTTCGGAACCGCATTCTTCATCAATCTGGTCATCCGTTCTAAAAAATCTTTACGGTATAAACTGATGATCTGCTTTGCGATTTTATTAGTTCTGGCTTTAGTCTGGATCGAACTGGCAGTCGGGCTTTTCGAAACTCCTTTTGCGGGAAGCTAACATTGTAAAAAAACTAAAACATAAATGAACAGGAAAACATTTTTAAAAAAGATCTTTCAGCTTTCTGTAGTGGGAGCATTTCCTCTTCTCTATTCATGGCAGATCGAACCGTTTTGGCTTGAGTTTGTAGAACGGAAACTTCCAATTAAAAATTTACCCCAAAATCTTGAAGGAAAAATCCTGATGCAGATTTCCGACCTTCATGTTGGAACCCGCTTCGACTGGAATTTCATTATCGATTCTTTTCAGAAAGCTAAAAAATACAATCCCGACTTCGTGGTGTACACAGGAGATTTTGTTAATCATGGAGGAGCTAAAGAAACGGAAGACCTTAAAAAAGTGATGGAACATGTTGTGTTGGGAAATCTGGCAACATTTGGAATTCTGGGAAATCACGATTACGGAAAAGACTGGCAGGATCTTCAGTCGTCCGACAATATCTGCAATATTCTGGAAAGCTTCGGAATCACAATGCTGAATAATGCGCAGCAGGAAAGCAACGGACTGAATTTTATCGGTTTTGAAGATTTATGGTCGCCCAATTTTGCACCGCAGAAAGTGATGAAAGATTATGATCCTTCCAAAGCGAATATTATTCTCTGTCACAATCCCGATGCCTGTGATAAAGATATCTGGAATGGTTATAAAGGTTGGATTCTTAGCGGACATACGCATGGAGGACAGTGCAGAATTCCCGGAGTCATTACGCCTCTGCTTCCCGTGAAAAACAGAAAATATATTTCCGGAGAAATTGATCTTGAAGATGGAAGAATGCTTTACATCAACCGTGCGTTGGGACATTCTTTTCAGGTTCGCTTTATGGTGCGTCCGGAAATTACGGTTTTTACTTTAATGCAAAGATAATGATGAAACTGGGACTAAAAATTTTTGTATTGGGAATATTGGTGATCATAATTTTCACCATAGATTTTCCATTAAGAGAGAAAACACTGTATGGTAAATACATCAATACAAATTACGAAAATCCGATTTGCTGTGTTGAAGCTCCTCATGAACCGGATACTTTGATCTTATTCCGTGACGGACATTTTGAAAGCGGATTTTATGGGAAAGGTCGGTTTGAGGTTAGTAACGGGCTTGTTTCCAGAATTATATTGCATTATATAAGTGATGGAGAACCAGCATTAGGTAATACTTATTTTTCGAATAAACTTTTTGAAAAGCCAAAAATTATTCTGAATGCAGACATGAATCATGTCTATACTAAAATCGATTAAAATTATAAACTATGAATGAAAAAACAATCATAACTATCGGGAAAACTCTGTTTTGGCTTTCATTTATTTTAGGAAGCATCTCTTTGTTCGGGTATGCTCTTACTAAAAATGATTTACTTGCTGAAGGTGGAATTTTGGTTTTGGAATATGGATTTGTAGTTAATATGATTGTTCTTGTTACTCTATTAATCTACGGAATTGTTCATAAGAGTAAACTCAATGCCTGTCTTAAATCTTCAGGAATTATGCTGATTAATATTCCCATAGCAATAATTTATATCATCATTGGAGTTCAGCTTGTTTCAATTAATTTTTTAAACCCATAAACTATGAAAAAAATACGTGTCAAATTTCTTCTTTTCGTTTACAATAAAACCCAGAAACTGTACAGAACCTATTTCAAGAAAAAGAAAAGGCAGTGGCAATTTACCGAAAAACAACTGCTGGAGTTTCAGGAAGATTCTCTGGGCAGAAAATTGGGAGAATTTTATAAAAAACATGGTTTCACGATGATTCCCAAAATGGAAAATCACGATGTTCATCATCTTATTACAGGATGCGGAACCAATTTCGAGGACGAAATCGCCATGCAGTTTCTCCTGTTAGGAAACGGAAAACTCAACGCCCATCTTTTGGCAGCGATTGTTTTGGGAAGCCTCATTTTACCGGAATATTACAAACTCTACATCAATGCCTACAAAAAAGGACAAAATATGCGTCCGTTTTACCAGTGGGATTTTGAAGCTTTGCTCTGGCAGAATTTTGAGCATCTGAAAGATTTCATTCAACAGAAGAATACCGCTGTTTTGCATTAATCATGGAACGAATAAAATTTAGTCCCGTCGGAAAAAGTCTGTTTCTGATTTCATGGCTGCTTGGAACCATCATCTTATTGGCATTCTGGATCTCCAAATCTTGGTTTTTTGTCTGGCTCGGATTTTATTATGTCGTTATTGCCGTTGTTATCAACATGATTGTTTTCTGCTCCGAATTGCTGACTTTTTTAACCGATGTTTCAGATAAAAAATCGCACGGAAACTCAGCTTTGCTGATTTTGTTGAATATTCCGATTGCCGCCTTTTACTTTTTTATTTTCATCAACATTTAAACTAACCTATGAAAACACATCACTATATATTTCTTACGACCTTGCTTTTTGTCATTGTATTTTATGATCAGAATGTAGGTCTCAATCTCGGAATTATCGGAATTATTTATGCCGTGCTTACTTTCTTCAGAACACCTGAAAGAAACCGAACCAAAACGTTTATTTTTCTTTTCGCAACGAGCATTATTTCGAGTGCTGCGTTTGCGTGGTACGGAGATTTTCAGTCCTTTCTGGCGGTTGTCAGTTCACTGTTATTGTTAGGATACAGATCCCGAAACCGCAAGATGAAAATCCTTTTGCTGGTTCCGGTTTTTGTGACGAACTGCTTTACAGAGTTTTTCAGAATCCTGAATTTCGATGCATGGCTTCCCAAAAGAAACGTTTCCGGTTTGTGGCAGAAAACACTGGCTTTTGTCATAATTCCTTTAATTCTGATCTCCGTTTTCTTCGGAATTTATTCCGCAGGAAGCGATCATTTTGCCAATTTATTCACCAATGTGGAGCTTAATGTCAATTTCTGGCAGCTTTTTGCTATGATTGTTTTAGGCTTTTTTATCGCATTCAATTACTGGAATTTTGCCGTTGAACGGTTTATTTACAAAAGCAACAGATTGCTGGATAACAATTTCGGAGAGAAAGATAAAATTCAGAAAGCCACCTATTCTTTTCTTGATCTGGATGCAGAAAGAATGAGCGGCGTGATTTCTTTAGTATCGCTGAATATTCTGCTAGTCTTTTTCATCATCACCTACAATTATGAACAGTTCTACGAGTCGGTAAAAAGTCCTGTAAAACTCTCCGAAGAAACACATGAAAGAGTAAATGCAGTCATTCTGTCGATCATCATGTCGATTCTGGTGATCATGTTTTACTTTAAATCGAATTTCAATTTTGATCCGAAAGCCGGATTGATGAAAATGTTAGCCAAAGTCTGGATTTTCCTGAATGCCGTTCTCGTTATTTCTGCCATGGTGAAAAACTCAGAATACATCATCAATTATGGTTTTACCTACAAAAGACTGGGTGTTTATGCATTTTTGATATTGGCTTTAATTGGCTTGGTCACCACTTTTATTAAAATTCAGAAGCAGAAGAGAAACGTTTTCCTTTTCAATACGATGGCTTGGTATATTTACGGAGTAATCCTCGTTTGCAGCTACATCAATTGGGGCGGAATCATTACTTCGGAAAATATGAAGCGGAAAGATTTTGCTTTAAACTACCATAAAACTCAAATTAATTTCAGTGAGAAGCAATTGCTGAATTATGCCGAAGAACATCACAACGATGCCTTAAAATCTGAAATTCTGAATTTAGAAAGAGTGAAATTCCAGAAAAATGAAACATTTCTTTCTCAGGTTTTGTATTACCAGAATTTAAAGTAAGAAGATCTTCGGTCAAACCTCACAGGTTTCAAAAACCTGTGAGGTTTTTTCTATTATTCACAAATTAGCCATCAAAAAAGGCATCTCAAATTAGCAATGGAACAATTTTGGCATCTCCATAAACTTTAAAATCAAGGCGGTTTATACCGCACTTAAAAATTATTATTATGAAAAGATCCTTATTGCTCATCCCATTATTTATTATTTCCTGTAAAAAAGAATCTGCTCCTGCTGAAACCCAGAAGAATGATTCAGTAATCGTAAGCGAGCAACCCGATACTGCTCCGAAAATGGATTCCGCAGCCGTAAAGATGAAGGATTCCGTAATCAACAATGCACCGAAAACAAAAGAAGTTCTTAAAACAGGAGTGATGAGAACGGTAAAGGATGGTAAAATTACCAGAACTGTAGATGCAGAACAGTTTCCGATTACTTTAGGAGAAGAATTTACGAAAGACGGACAGGAATTTACTCTTAAAATCATCAATTTCGATCAATCTAAAATAAAGGCAAAAATTTCGACCAATGAAAAGGATTTCAACATCCGCTTTAACCAGATCAAGCTTCCCAATGGAGATTTCGACGGACCTTTCGGAAGAGAAATTACTTATGATGTAAAAGATAAAGGTGAAGTCTGGCTGATCATCGGCAAAAGCAATATGGCTTCCGGTAATACCAAAGGCAGTTTTACCGTAAGTGTAGAATAATTTTCATCATTTTGGTACAGTTTATGCAAACAAAACTTTAAAATTTATCATTATGAAAAATATATTTTTGACGGCGGCAGTAGCTTCAGTAGCTCTTGTAAGTTGTGGAACGGTGCAGTCGTTGGTTCAGAATACATTTCCTTATACAGCCAATGTGTTAGTTTCCACAGGAGTTCCTGCTGATAAAGAAGTTTCTTCCACTTCCACCGCTTCTAATGTTCAGACGTGGTTTGGAGGGAATAACAATGCAAAAATTAAAGACGTAAGAATATCGGATGCAAAAGTTTCTGTTGTTTCTCCTACAGGAGGAAGCCTGAATGCTTTCAAATCCATAAAAGTATACATTTCATCCAGCGGAACGGCCGAAAGACTGGTTGCTTCTAGAACTAATATCTCTACCGATGCTTCAAGTTTAAATCTTGATCTTGCGACCTCAGGATTTTTGGATGAGGTGGTAAAAAGTACGGGAGTTACCGTAAGAACGGTTTATGAATTAAAGAACCAGACAAGTTCTGACATGAACCTTAGAATTGCACTAAATTTCAGCAGCGTTCCTGCGAATTAGTTTTTTTATAAAAGTTTATTTTAAAAAAACGTCTTTCAGATTTCTGAAAGACGTTTTTGCTGTTTTTTTATAAAAAAGATTATTTAAAATCTACCAGTTCCACATCAAAAATAAGGGTTGCTCCCGGAGGAATTACGCCACCTGCTCCGTTGTCTCCATAAGCAAGATCAGCCGGAATATAGAATCTGTATTTTGCACCTTTCGACATCAGCTGGATTCCTTCTGTCCATCCTTTGATCACTCCTGAAATATTTAATTCGATCGGTTGTCCTCCGTTTTTATCCGTAGAATCGAAAACAGTTCCGTCCATTAATTTTCCGGTATATTTTACGTTTGCAGTGCTTGAAGCAGTTGGTTTTGCTTTGCCGTCACCTTCTTTAAGGACTTCATACTGTAAACCGCTTGCTGTGGTTTTTATATTCTTGTTCAGTTTATTTTTAGCTAAAAACTCAGCACCTTTCTTTTTGTTTTCCTCTGCTTTTACTTTTGCTTCAGCCTGTTTTTTTTCGTTCTGCTTCTGCATAAAGCCCTGCAAAAAGGCTCCCATTTCTTCTTTAGGGAATAAACTTGCCTTATCTCCGAAAGCATCTTTAAAACCTTGTGTCAATAATTCAGGATCTGCCGGAAAGCCTTGCTTCTTCATGTTTTCAGCAATATCAAGACCGATGTAGTAAGACGCTTTCTGCTCGTCTGTGTAAGTTTTCTGAGCGAATGCAAGATTTACTCCTGTTAAAAGAACTAAGGTAAATAACGTTTTTTTCATTGTTGAATGTAAATATATTTTCTGCGAATTTAAGCTTTTGTAACGGAATCCATCACAATTGTTACCGGTCCGTCATTAATTAACGAAACTTTCATATCTGCTCCGAAGATTCCGCTTTCGGTTTTTAGTCCGGATTTTGAAATTTCTTCTTTAAAATACTCAAACAAAGGAATCGCTTTATCCGGTTTTGCGGCTTTAATGAAAGAAGGGCGGTTTCCTTTTTTATAATCGGCAATCAACGTAAACTGACTGATGCATAATATCTCTCCCTGAATATCCTGAACAGAAAGATTCAGTTTCCCTTCTTCATCTCCAAAAATCCTGAGGTTTAAGATTTTCTGTACAAGCCAGTCTGCGTCGCTTTTTTCATCATTTTCATCAATTCCTACCAGAAGCATTAGTCCGTTTCCGATTTCCCCGACCACTTTTCCATCCACTTTTACGCTGGATTCTGAAACTCTTTGTATGACAACTTTCATTATTAATAATAAATATTTAAAATTTTCCCAGCAGGATCATAATTATAAAGATACGTTTTCGGCTGTACATTGGCTACAGCAGTGGGTTGTCCGGTTAACAAAATCCATTGGGCATTGTCTTTCGGGCATACAATTCTGATATTGTCCTGAACTTCCAGAGTGGTATTGTTGTCGGGACAGATGTGAGGCGCGTTTCTGTCGTAGGCTTTAAAAGAATTGTCCGATGCTCTTACTACAATTAATCCTTTCGTTCCGGATTGCTGCTCATTGATGTAAACCCAGCCACCAACCTGATTCAGAGCGTAGTAAGCAGGGAGGTTCAGATTTAGCGTAACGTTGATCGGATTACTTGGAAAGCAACTTACGGTGTCTTCACGGCTTCCGCAGGAATGTATAGATAAATTACTGAAAATCAATAATGTGATGATAGATAATATTGAAAAAGTTTTTTTCATTTCAATTTAAATTTTTATATATTTGTAAAAATTAAACGATTATTACACGAAAACATTGTCCGGCAAATGTCGGATTATTTTTTTATACTAAAACTAAATTTTGAAAATTATGGCAAGCTATGTTACAAAGGAGGGATTAGAGAAAATGAAAGCTGAGCTGGAACAGTTGGAAACTGTAGAGAGACCAAAAATTACTCAGCAGATCGCAGAAGCAAGAGACAAAGGAGATTTGTCGGAAAATGCAGAATATGATGCGGCAAAAGAAGCTCAGGGAATGCTTGAAATGAGGATTTCTAAGCTGAAAGATGTGATCTCCACTTCAAAAATCATAGACGAAAGTCAGCTCGATACTTCAAAAGTTTCAATTCTTACTACGGTAAGACTTAAAAATAATGCAACCAATCAGGAGCAGGTGTTTACACTGGTTCCGGATAACGAGAGCGACCTGAAATCCGGAAAGATTTCGGTAAACACGCCGATTGCAAAAGGATTGCTTGGAAAAGCGGTAGGAGAAACGGCAGATATTACTTTACCAAACGGAAACAAACTGTCTTTTGAAGTATTGGACATTACCCTGTAATGAAAGAAAAAGAACTGAAGTTTAATTTCTAATCAAAAACATTTTTAAGTAAAAATGAGCACAATATTCACAAAAATCATCAATGGCGAGATCCCCTCATATAAAATTGCCGAGGATGAAAACTTTATTGCATTTCTGGATGCAATGCCTTTGGTAAAAGGACACACGTTGGTTGTTCCCAAAAAAGAAGTTGATTTAATTTTTGATCTGGACAGCGAAGAATACAAAAACCTTTGGGGTTTTTCTCAGGAAGTTGCCCAAAAAATTAAAAAAGCAATACCTTGTGTGAGAGTTGGTGTGGCTGTTGTAGGATTAGAAGTTCCTCATGCACATATTCATCTCATTCCGTTAAATACCGTGGAAGACATGAATTTTAAAAATGAGCGACTAAAACTTACGGGTGAAGAATATACAGAGATTCAGAACTCAATAATTAATTCTTAAAAATAAAAGAAACTCGTAAAGCAGATTTTTACGAGTTTCTTTAATCTATACCTTATATATTTAGATATAAAAAAATGAATTCAAACCAATGTTCTTTCTGCGGAAGAAAGAGAAATGAAGTGCAGATGCTGATTTCAGGTCAAAACGGCTTTATTTGCGAAAATTGTATCGAGCAGGCTCATGCAATCGTGAAAGACAGCAGTTCAAAATCAGGTTATGCTCCGGCAGAAAATATAAACGAACTTAAGAAACCGAAAGAAATTAAAGAATTTCTCGATCAGTACGTAATCGGGCAGGATCAGGCAAAAAAACAATTGTCGATTGCCGTGTACAATCACTACAAAAGATTACTTCACGCTCAGGACGAAAACAGAGAAGTAGAGCTGGAAAAATCGAACATCATCATGATCGGTGAAACAGGAACCGGAAAAACGTTACTGGCAAAAACCATCGCCAGAGAACTGAATGTTCCATTCTGTATTGTGGATGCTACGATTTTAACGGAGGCAGGTTATGTAGGTGAAGATGTGGAAAGTATCCTTTCAAGACTTTTAATGGTTGCCGATTATGACGTGGAAAAAGCCGAAAAAGGAATCGTTTTTATTGATGAAATTGATAAAATCGCCAGAAAATCAGACAATCCAAGTATCACAAGAGACGTTTCCGGAGAAGGAGTTCAGCAGGGATTACTGAAACTGTTGGAAGGCAGTATTGTAAATGTTCCGCCACAGGGAGGAAGAAAACATCCGGATCAGAAATATATTCAGGTGAATACACAAAATATTCTGTTTATTGCAGGTGGAGCCTTCGACGGGATCAAAGAGATCATCGAAAGAAGAATGAACAAGCAGGCAATAGGTTTCAGCTCGGAAAAAATTAACAAAACGGATGAAGACGAATACATATTAACCAATATTAATGCCATCGATCTTCGTTCTTTCGGTCTTATTCCTGAACTTTTGGGAAGATTCCCGATCATTACTTATCTTGATAAGCTTACCAAAGAAACAATGGTAAGAATTATGAAAGAACCTAAAAATTCAATTGTCAATCAGTTTATCGAACTTTTTAAAATGGACGGAACAAATCTGAAGTTTACGGATGGAGCCATTGAAAAAATTGTTGAAGAAACTATTGAAAAAGGTTTAGGAGCAAGAGGTTTGAGAGGAACCACAGAAAAGGTACTTGAGGATTATATGTTTTCTATAGGTGAAGAACAGGAGATCATATTAACAGAGGATAATATTTTTGTTAATAAATAAAATATTTTTGTTTTTTAGTAAAAAAAACATAACTTTGCATTTGAGATATTGTATTAACACACAAATATTTATATACAATGAGAAAAAGTTTATTTGCTATTGGTTTATTGGCAGCTACTTATTCTGTTCAGGCGCAGAATGTTCTAGTACACGTAGATGACGCTGCTACTACGTATGTAAGTGAAGGTACTTTGGTATATAGTGGAGGAGGATTCCAGACCAGAGGAGCTGGTATCGTAGATGTTCATGGGAACATTATGGTAGATGCTTCTTCAGCGGACGCTTTCAAAACAATTACTACTGGTGGTGCTAACAAAACAGATGGTGGAAACATCGTCTTAAGACTTAATACACCAGGAAGTTACGATTCTTCCACTTACGGTCAGCTTTACATTAATGGTATTTCTGCGGCAAATCTTACCGGTGTGGTGAGTAAAGAGTACAGAACGGCTAAAAATGGTAACGGAAACTATTTCCAGCAAATGGCATTACCTTTTGCAGGAAAAGCGTACAGTACTTTATCAACAGAGTTGAACAAGTCTTTCGGTACTACAAGAACTCTTAACAACCCGGGATATGTTAATAATGATTTGATCTTATCATGGAATAACGCAAATGCCGTTTCAGATCATGTTACGAATCTTGCCAACACAACTCCTAATTTTCCGGCATATTACATGTTAGGCTCGAGATCAAACAATCTTGATTTAAGTACTCCACCATCAACTTTACCCACTATTGCACCTACTGCTACAGGTAGTGTTTATACATTAAGCGGTGCTCCGGTGCGTTCTGAAGATCTTACAGCCGTGAGTTTGCAGAATGCAGGAAATGTTTCTTTTGGAACGAACGGTCTTGGATATAATACTTATGGAGAGCAATATGCAACTTATCTTCAGGATCAGTTCTCTAATACAACAGGGAAATTCGTAGGAAACTTCGGTAAAAATATTTATCAGTTTGGAAACCCTTACTTTACTAATCTTGATTTATCAAGGATTGGATATGTTGAAAACACTGGGGTAACGGATGGAAATGCTGTGTCTAATATTTGGGGAGTAAAATATACAACGGGAACAGTCGTTAGTTATGCTGGAGGAAGCAACGGAGGTGGTGGAACATACACTACCGGTGCTCAGGTTCAGACATATACTACAGGAGGAGTTCCTGTTGGAGATACAGGTTTACTTATCAAGCCAATGCAGACCTTCGTGTTGAAATTGAGAGACAACACAGCACAGACATTGAATTTTTCTACTCTTAGAAGATTCAACAGTACTGTTAGAGCTGCAAATGTAGATTATAATGTAAATGCTGCTAAATCTTCAGCGAATACAACCTTCGGACAAAAAGGAACTACCAATACTGTAAAACAGCTTGGAGTAATTGCTCTGGATGTTAATGGGAATGAAGTTGGAAGAACCTATTATGTCGTAAATCCAAACTTTACAACAGGACATCAGACATCATCTGCAACAACGGTTCAGGCTTCTGCTACAGGAGGAGATGTTATCGGTACTTTTGAAGAAGCTCCAGGTGGAGGTTATGATAATAACAATCTTAACTATTGGTTATATATTAATGAAGCTAACGAAGTTAATTTCTTAGGGAAGAATGTTAAGCTCGTTAATTATAATACCAATGTAGTTAAATCTTATAAATTTGAAGTTAAAGAAAACGGTGAATTGGTTAATAACGGAGTACATCAGTTATCTTCAGGAATCGGATTCTATTATAAGGCTGCTAACGGAAGTTTGCAGCAGGCAATTCAGGGAGGTACCACTTCAGCAATCGCTACTGAAGCGGATCTGTACTATGGAGAGCCATCCGGTATCGTATTAGCAACAAATGATACTAAATCGCCATCAAGAACATTGGTTGTTTACAATCCTGCAATTGATAACTATATCGTTAGATTTGATCCTAATTGGAAAAAAGCAGACATCGAAGTTTATGATATGAGTGGTAAATTAGTAATCTCTAAAAAAGCTGTTGAGACTTCTAGAGACTTCGTAATTGAATTGGATAAAAATATCAAAAATTCTTACGTAGTAAAAGTTGTTTCAGACAAAGGAGATATTGTTAACACAAAAATCTTAAAATAATTGAATATGAAAACTATTAATAAACTGGTCTCTACTTTTTTTCTTTTTGCACTATCATGGGTGAGCGCACAGGCACCCCCAAACCCTGGTGACGGGGGAACCGGAGGATCCGGTTCAGGAGGAACTGTAGTTTCCTCACCGATAGACATGTATGTGTATGCATTAGGAATTATTGCTGTATTGTTTATTGCATTTTTTACTAAAAGATATACAGCGAAGAAAGCATAAAATTTTATTAAAATAATATTAAACTCTCTGATTACTCGGAGAGTTTTTTTATTTTTACGCTATGAAAAAAATTTTTACAATATCAGCTTTAGCAGCTGCATTTTCATTACAGGCTCAGTTTACAGTCTCCATTCAGGCTCCTGCCGATTTTAAAGACCAAGACGCAATTTTATATACTCTAAACGGTTCTAAAGATATTATTGTAACGAATGAACAAAGTAAAGATAATACATGGACTTTCAAATATCCTAAGAATTATATGGGAATGATGAAAGTCTATTTTCCCAACTCCAACAACACGTTCAATTTTATTTCTGAAAATAAAAATGTAAGTGTTAAGCTTGAAACGCAGGCTAATAAAATAAAAGATATTGTTTATCTTGATGAAGCTAATGATATCATGAGTAAGCTTCAGGAAGGCTCACAGAAGAAGGAACTTATTCTGCCTGCTTTAGCACAGATCAAAGAATATTATAAAGACAATACGGAGTTTGGAAAAGCTTTAAAGACTGAAATCAACAGACTTTCAGGAAGCTCTTCCGGAATAGATCAGACGCAGCATCCTTTTATCTATTATTACAATACCAATTACAGTAAATTTTTGTCTGGCGATGCTTCTAAAAAAATAAATCAGGAAGAAATCATCAATTTTATTGATAAGTCTAACGATATGTTAGAAACATCATCATTATTAAGACCTATTTTAGTAAGCTACCTGAATTCGGGTGGTAATACTAATGTTACAGCCTCAGTGGATAAACTTTTAGACAGATTGAAAGTAGAAACTCCAAGAGGACAAACAGTACTTTCCGAATTGATCGATATTTTTGATGTATACGATATGCAGGATTTCAAAGATAAATATCTTAATCTAGCTAAAAATCTGAAATGTACAATTACCGACAGACTTGCTTCCACATTAAAATCTAATGCCAACGTTGAAATGGGAGCTGTTTTTCCTAATTATAAGTTTAATTCACCCGTTAATACTACTGCTAAATCTTTACAGGATATTAAGACCGATAAAAAGGTAGTTATTTTCTGGTCTTCCACATGTTCTCACTGTGAGAGTGAACTTCCTCAATTATTGGCTAAATATAGCGATTTGAAGGCTAAAAATGTTCAGATTGTTGGTTTATCTTTAGATGTGGATAAAGATTCTTATTCTAAAAAGATTGCAGCATTTCCATGGGTAAATGATTCTGAACTGAAAGGTTGGAACAGTACTTACGTAGATACATACAATGTTCATGCAACTCCTACGTATTTTATTTTGGATGCTAACAATAAGATAATCAGCAAACCAGAACATGTTGGTGATGTTTTGGAATATTTTAAGTTAAAATAAATTTGGAGGGAGTAAATATTTTTGTATATTTGCACCACCAAAACGGCGAGGTAGCTCAGTTGGTTAGAGCGCAGGATTCATAACCCTGAGGTCACGGGTTCAATTCCCGTCTTCGCTACAGATGAATAAAAGGTTTCGAGATATTTCTTGAAACCTTTTTATTTGATAAGCATCATAGTTTTCTATCTATAAAAATGGATCAGGCTCAAAAGTTGGGGGCTATACAAAAAGTTTAGTCAACCTAAATAGGAAGAAAGTTCTGTCTTTTACCCCTCGAAGCTGCATTCTGAAGTTTTTGATTTTGGCATTGAAGGATTCCGCAGCGGTATTGGTGCTTCTTTGATGAAAATAGTTTAAAATATCCCTGTAATGATTCATTATTGTTTTTCT
>NZ_JACLCU010000009.1:0-241203 GCF_014218905.1 Chryseobacterium sp. C3
GCAAACCTCTTGTAAAACCCGCTTTTACTTTATCTAATGATTGACATTTATAACATTTCATAATACTAATTTATGAAGTATATTTTAATTTAACAACATTGATATTTTCTTTTTCGCTCTTTCAGGTTTATCGTTTTCTTTATGTATTGCCATTGGCTTTCTGTTAAATCGGTTGGGTACATTTTATTTTTTTTTTCAAATATCCAACCTCGGAAAGCCTTTAACAAAATTTTTATTAAAATTTAAACAGGCTATAAACAGGCTCTTAAAATGTGAAAAATAGTTTAGTGCAATAAAACTCTAATATTACTTGTTCAGAAAAAGCAATTTGCTGATTTAAAATTTAGTATTAATTTCATTTTAAGCTCCTTATTTTAAGTAATTCCTAAATGAAATAATTACTATTATTTATCTAATTAGTAATTTTTTTAAAAAAATCTAACTAATTATAATTAATTATTAATAATAAAAATAAAATAAATTTGAGTTATGATTTAAATTTTAATTTAAGTATTTACATATGTAATTCTAATTAATTTCTTGCCATTTAATATTATTTCTTGCCAATTTTTTAGAGCAAAAAAATTATATATATTTGCGAAAAAAAAATACAGGAATGAAAAAAATATTACTTACGATAAGTTCTCTGATCGCTGTATTCTCTTCAGCACAAATCTGGAATACTACCGGAAACAGCGGAACAAATTCATCTACAGATTTCTTAGGTACAATAGATGCTCAACCCTTAATATTTAGGACAAACAATTCTGAAAAGGTAAGAATTACTCTTAATGGAAATGTAGGAGTAGGGACTAATACACCAACTCAAAAATTAGATGTCAATGGTTCTGTTATTGCTAACGAAAGATATAATAATGGTAATGATGGCTCTTACTATATTAAGTTAAATTCTAACGGATATAATATCCCTATTATTAGTTATTTAGAAAGTGCTGATAATACATTATTTTTTGGTAATCCTGGGGGACATTATCATAGTAAAACAATTATCCGGGGAGGAAATGGAGATGTAGTAATAGAACCTAACTCTACTAGTGGTGCTTTTGTTGTTAAAGCACAATCGGGTAACGTAGGAATAGGAATTAACCCTTCAAGAAAATTAACTGTAAATGGAGATATCTATGGAGTGGCGGCTTCTTCTCTGACATTTCAGGATGATGTGAGATTTACTGTAACAAACGCAAATGTACCAAGTTTATCAACTTCTTTAAATACATTTTCTATGCCTCAATATGGTATTGCGGCTCCGAATACATCTGGTAGTGCGGATTTATGGATTTCAGGAAATAATGGGATAAGAATGTTTACAAATGGAAATCCAAATCCTCAATTTAATTTAATAAACGGTAACGTAGGAATAGGAAATATCACTCCTCAAGCTAAGCTGGATGTAAGTGGAGACGTAAGAATAGCAAATATTCCTACTTCTACATCATCAACGGATCAAGCTTTGGTAGTTGATGCGCAAGGATTTGTGAAGAGAGGATCTATTACAAATAGTTTACAAAGTAATAACATCTATAATAATATTCTCTATTATCATTCTGGATGTGCAGTGATTAACAACGGTGTAAAAATAAAAACCAACATTCCTTTCCCAGCAAGTGGCTCAGGAGGAGAAATGCCTACTGTTAATATTGAAGGGTTTGCTTATGGCGAGAGCAAAACAATAGGAATAAATATTAATTGGTATGTATGGCAGAATGAGTTTTATTTGGCATCAAATGTGAGTTCTTATGGAGGTTATACACCAATTGTAAAGTTGGCAAATGAAAACGGAAAGGTTGTAATCTTTTTGGATGACAAGACATATTGTATAAATTTTGGAGTTAAAGCTATCGGAGGAGGTGATCCATCATATTATCAAGGATGGACAATTGCTGATGAGCCCATCACAGGAAGTATTACTAAAACACTGGCATACAAAAATGCATTTGGAAATGTAAAAGTAGATGGAAAATTAGAAGCAAAAGAAATAAAAGTAACGCTTACACCAACAGCAGATTTTGTTTTTGAAAAGGAATATGGTTTATCAAAACTTGAAGAAGTTGAAAAATTTGTAAAAGAAAACAAGCATTTACCAGAAATAGCTTCTGCAAAAGAAATGGAGAAAGAAGGAGTAAATGTAGGAGAGTTCCAGATTAAACTGCTTCAAAAAATAGAAGAACTTACTTTGTATTCTATTGATCTTAATAAAAAAAATAAAGAGCAAGAGGCTTTAATTAAAAGTCAGACAGATATTCTTAAGTCTTTAAATAAAAGATTAGAGAAAATAGAAAAGGCAAAGCAGAAATAACCCTTAAAAACATTATCCGATGTATAAAATTTACCAAAAGTCAGTTTTTGGAGTTTCTGTATTGTTTTTCATATCTGTCTTTTCTCAGGATAATAATGATATTGGTAGGAAATTACTGGAAGATCAGAAAAAATTTCAAACAGAAATTACAAAAAAAGAAAGCAAACAAAAGCAGGAAGTAGAACGGTTAAAATCTTTGGGTATTCCTGAGTTTATCAGCAAAGATGGAAATGATAAACAATTAATTGGGTCCGATGAAAGCGGAAGACCAATGTACTATACTACATTGAATTCAGGGGCTGCACAGATGACAAAAGCCAATATATTGTATGCCGGAGGAAGTGCAGGATTGAATATCTCTGGTCAAAATATGATCATAGGGCAATGGGATTATTCAAAGCCAAGGACTACTCATGAACTGCTTTCCGGAAAGATTACTTATGATTCCTCTCAAAATCAAACTATAACAAGACACAGTACGAACATTGCAGGAACCATGGTTGGAAGTAATGGAGACGCAAATGCAAGAGGAATTGCTTTTAATGCTACACTTCACGCATACGACTGGGTAAATGATGTATCGGAAATGCTTAATGAAGCCTATTCTCCTAATAACACCGCTGGTATTTTGGTTGCCAACAACAGTTATGGCTTCGATCCATTATACATTCAGACTTATCAGTTTGGAAAATATAATTCCACAGCACAGAATTGGGATAACCTGATGTATTTAAGACCATATTTACAAATTGTTAAAGCTGCGGGAAATTCCAAAGAAATAGATCCTGCTCTTGTTCCTCAGGTAACTGCGAAGGGAGGATATGATTTACTTGAAGGAGCAGGAATTGCTAAAAATGTTTTGGTGGTGGCTTCTGCTAAAAAGAATCTTAATATGAATTCTGATGAAGATTTTGATATTTCTTCATTCAGCAGTTATGGTCCAACTGACGATGGAAGGATTAAGCCAGACTTATGTGCACCTGGTGAAACTATTTATTCATCAATTGAAACTTATGATTCTGCTTACGGAACCTATAAAGGAACTTCATCTGCGACTGCAGTAGTTTCAGGGATTATTACTTTATTACAGCAATATTATAAATCTGTGAGTCCTTCTCAAAGTTATATGCAATCTTCTACAGTTCGTGCTTTGTTGGCTCATACAGCCAATGATAAAGGAACAGAAGGACCAGATTATATTTACGGATGGGGAATGGCAGATGCGAAAAGAGCTTCTGCAGCCATACACGACAATATAGAAGGAATTATCGGTGACTATAAAAAATCGACTTTAATAAAGGAAATTTCTCTTAATCAGGGAAATAAATATACGTTGTATGTGGTTCCTTTAGATATTACACAACCTTTTTCAGCCACTATATCTTGGACCGATCCTCAGGGAAATCTTGTAAGTAATACAGTAGATCTTTCTACTCCTAATTTAGTCAATGATCTTGATCTCAAAATTGTTAAAGTAAATTCAAATGGTACAGAGACTGTTTATTACCCTTGGAAATTAGGAGGAATGAATAATCTCACGGCCGCTGCAACGAAAAACTCTCCCAATAATGTAGATACTACTGAAAGGGTAGATATTAAGAATCCTACAAAAGATACTTACAAAATTATTGTATCTCCTAAAACGAGTACGACTCCATTACTTCCAAACGGTATTCAGAATTTTTCTATTGTGGTTTCTAATGTGGATTTCTGTTATAAAGAAGATCTTAAAATATTGACAAGTCCGGTTGATGACATCAGTACTCCACAAACTATCTGGGCAAAACAGATCGTGGCAAGCAATAAAATTATTGCTCCTGTACAAAATGTAGAATACATCGCTTCAAAAGATATCACATTAAAACCAGACTTCCATGCAGAAAATGCTGCAGGATTTCATGCTCTCATTACTCCGTGTTTCGATATTATTTCAGCATTCAGATATATTGCGCAGAAAAGAGTTTCGGATCAGGATGTGCTTCCGGAAACTATAAAAAGCGAAAGTAATTTTACAATCTTTCCGAATCCTACAAAAGATGAAGCCCACATCAAGTTCAGATTAGAAAATGCATCAGCTGTAAAAATTTCAGTATATGATGCTTCCGGAAAAATTATTTTTGTGAACCAAAGCAGTGAAGCCTTTCCAAAAGGCGAATATTTAAAAACAATTGATGTGAGTGATTATGCTTCTGGAGTTTATCTGGTTAGTTTAGAGTGTAATGACTTTAAAGAAACTAAAAAATTGATTAAAAAATAAAATCCCCGAGAATCGAATGTACCGTTAATATGTTCGAAAAATATTTTTCAGACGATTCTCAGCGATTACAAAATTTTCATAATATCGAAATAAACACTTATGATGAAAAAAATCTTTTTCTTTTTTCATATCCTTTTACTGGATATGTGTTTTGCCCAGTCTCCTGGTGGTGTTTCGGGGGTGAGTGTTTGGTTTAAAGCTAATTCTGCACAAACTCCTGCATTAACTTATCAGGATTATAGTGGGAATCAGAATGAAATTAAAGCGATATCTACGCAGAATCAACCTAATTATACATTATTTAATTATAATGAAAGTCTGGATTTTGACGGAGTGGATGATTATCTGAAATTTCCCTATCTCATGGAAACGATGGATAAAACTACCTTTTTTACAGCGTATCAGAATCAAAATACGTCTACGGAAACGGCTATGTTTTCTTCAGAACAGTCGTATGAAAAGGAAATGTATTTCAGCACAAAAAATATTTTCAGATATAATAATGAGCAGATTAACTACATCAATACCAGTGTAGTAGATGATCTGCCTTCATTCAGTATGTACACAAGATTTGGAATTCCTTCTGAAAAAATACATTCAGTTATAGGAAGAACGGGGATATCTTCTATGTACGTGGGAAAGGATATAAGAAGTACAGCCTGGCAAAATTTTAAAGGAAAACTACCCGAGTTTTTTATATATCGTAAAATTCTCACTCAGAATGAAAGAAATCGTGTAAATTCCTATCTGGCTGTAAAATATGCAGTTACCATGCCATATACAGAATACTACAGTTCTAAAAGTAAAAAGATATGGAGGCAGGATGATTTTACTGATTATCCCGCAAACATTACAGGAATCGCCAGAGATAAATACTCAAACTTATACCAGAAACAGGCAACAAGTTCTTCAGAAAATAAGAGGTTAAATATTGCGGCAAAGAAATTAGCTGTAGATAATAATAGTAATGATGCAGATTTTCCTGATCAGAGTTTTCTTGTATGGGGAGATAATAAAGAGCAGTTACTGTTGGATACTCCTACTTCCGGATATCAACTATTTAAAAGGAAATGGAAAGCAAGATTTTCCACGGAAACATCTCAGACTATCCCAACTGAAGTGGTTTTTTCTATTAAAAATATACTTACCATACCTGCGGATAAAAAATTATGGCTGTTTATAGATAAAACAGGGCAGGGGAATTTTAATTCTTCTAATGTTGAGGTGTATCCTATGGATTATGTGGATACAGATCAAAATGTTCATTTTAATAATATCACTTTTGATCAGGATTTATCAGGAACAGATGTTTTTACTTTTGCTTTAGGGAATAAGATATTATCTATCAATGAACTTCAACAGCCTACCTGTATACAGAAGAAAGGAACTTTGATTGTAAATGTTAAAGGTGGTAAAGCTCCTTATCACATCCAGTTAACAGGTAATGGTGTTAATCAAAATCTGAACGTTTCTACAGCGCAGTTATCTTTTCCAGATTTGGAAATCGGAATCTATCATCTTATCATTACCGATGCAGACGGAAATATAATAGACCAGAATTTTACAGTAAATGATTTTAACTCTATAAATCTGGATTTGGGACCCGATGTGGTAATAAATTCCGGAGGATCTGCCCATTTTGATGCAGGTACACAGATTTCAGATCCTAATGCAACCTACCAATGGACTTCGGATAATGGATTCAGCAGTTCTTCGGCTAATATTACGGTTTATGAACCGGGAACTTATACGGTAACAGTTAACACACCGGATGGATGTACGAAAAAAGATACTGTGAAAGTGACCCGTAAAAGAGAAAACGGAATAGTCCTATACCCTAATCCGGTACCTAAAGGTCAGTTATTTACCATAAGAATTATATCGGATATAAAAGAAAATGTAGATATCAAGATATATGATGCTTCGGGAAGGCTTGTAAAGACCATTCAGGATAATGGAAAAGACTATTATGAAATTAAAGATTCGCTTTTAGTAGAGGGAGCTTATGTAATCGTTGTAAAAACGACTTCTGAATTAAAAGTGTTTAAACTTATCGTCACTAATTAACTATCTATTATAGATAAAAAGGAATTAAACAAAAACTAATTGCCTGAAATTCTTTCAAATATTTTACAGGTAATCATTTTGTAGTTGAAAAGCATATACACAAATGAGAAATTCGATATTAAGTAGATTAAGAGAAAATCCTAAAATTGTAAAAGTTCTGGTTTTTCTTACTTCATGGACACAGCTTCATGCCTACGCAAATACAGCGTACTTAAACAAACCCAAAGAAACTTTACCGGGTGCAGATTTTCATTATTCAACTGTTGTTCAAAATAACAGCAGCTTTCTGAAGAATAATGAGAAACCTTCGGCAATCGATACTGCTTTACGGAATAATATTTCGTATTCAAATGAGAAGAATATTGATTCTGAAAATATCTACAGTCCATCAGGAAATGGAAATAAAACGTTGATTAAAAGTCAAAAAACTATTATTAATCAACCGGTATCGGGATTTTATATTTCTGATATAAAAGAAGGAATTATAGGAAAAGACTCCGAACATCCGATAGACCAGATATACGATAATATATTTAATGTAACAGTCAACGAAAAAATCAGATCTGATAAGCAATATAGCTTGGAATATGATCTTTATGGATTAAAAGATTATAAGCAGGTAAGCAAAGTTATCAATGATGAATTGGCTGTAGGAGGTCAAAACGTAGAAAAAACAACAGTTTGGACGCACCAAACAGAGCCGGTAAAAGCAACTGCTGTTAAAGAAGGCAAAAATATTATTGTATTTACAATTCCTAATTCTTCCGATTACAGCTACAAAATCAGAAATCTTCGTATAGTTGCTTCGGATAAAAAGAGTACTCCTTCAGAATTTGCGAATTCATATGTGGGGCAAACCAACTCTAAATATATAAATGCTCAAAGCCAGGCAGAAGAATTAAGTTTAAATTCAGCTACCTTAAAAATAGGAGGAAGTTCTGTGAAAAATACTGCAGTCTATTCCATTACTGCTCTCAGAGACATTGATATGCCTGCTCTTACTCCTGAAATGGTAAATGTAACGGCAGATCATTTCGGATATAGATTTTTACCTCACGGAGAGAATTTTTCGGTGCCGGCAAAAGTATCCATTGGATATGATAAATCTAAAATACCGGCAGGATATACCGAACAGGATATCAAAACCTTTTATTTTGATCTTACTCAGAAAAAATGGATTCCTTTAGAGAAAGCCGAAAGAGATTCTCTTCAAAAAGGCAGTAATATTATTGTATCTAAAACAACCCATTTTACGGATATGGTAAACGGGATCATCAAAGTTCCCGAATCTCCCGAGACAGGAAGTTATGCTCCCAATTCTATAAAAGATATTAAAGCTGCGAATCCAACAGAAGGAATCGTATCTATTGCACCTCCTGCAGCGAACAATATGGGAACTGTTAATACAAGTTTCCCAATTAAATTACCGGCAGGAAGAGGCGGGATGCAGCCTTCACTTTCAGTGAATTATAGCAGTGAAGGAGGTAATGGCTGGTTAGGATTAGGCTGGGATCTTTCTATTCCATCCATCTCCATTGATACACGATGGGGGGTTCCTACGTATGACCAAAACTTTGAAACTGAGATTTATACTTTGGGCGGAGAGCAATTAACCTTTAAAGTAGGAGATAGTTATGTTTTGCCCAACAGAAATGAGGGTTTTGAGAAAAGTAGGTCTGCAAACTTGGAGCCGGATAATACCAAAAGATTTTATCCGAGAGTAGAAGGAGGATACAGCAAGATTATACGTAAAGGTAATAATCCAAATAATTATGTGTGGATTGTAATTTCTAAAGACGGGACAAGATCTTGTTTTGGAGGTGATGAAAACGGAAATATTGTTGAAAATGCAATATTAAGACAGTCAGGAACAAATAATATAGGACATTGGGCATTGTATAAAACGATTGATACCAATGGAAATTATGTTGAGTATACGTATAACAGACCGCCCAATTATAATTCTTCTGATAATGTGATGGGGAAAGGCGGTCAGGAAATGTATATAGGAAAAATAGAGTATACAAAATATAATGCCCAAAATACATTAACAACCTATACTGTAAATTTCGATTATTATGATCAAAGACCAGATGTACAGGTTAGTGCTCGTTTAGGTTTTGTACAGGTTACTTCTAAGAAGCTAAAAAGTATTAAGGTTCTTTATGGCACCGATAAGGTAAGAAGTTATGAGTTTGGCTATAAAGATGGTGATGGTGCATTTAAAAAAACATTGCTGGAAACCATTACTGAAAAGGATGCAAATGATGAGATTTTTTACACCAATAGAATGGAGTATCACTCGGCTCCTAATGAACTATTTGGTGCTCCGCAAACATGGAATGTGAATAATGCAAATGGAGTAGAAAGTCAATACTTTTCAGATTCTTTTTCTCCGCCTGCTGCGAGCGAAACTTTTGGAGGTAAATATAATGCTATTAACACTAATACCTCAGAAAGTAAAAATTCGGGATTCAGATTAGGCTTTTGGACTTATACCCAAAGTACTACACTGATTTATTTACCATCTCCAATAGCCTCATTTATACCATTAGTAATTACGGAAAACGGTAGATATAGCATTGGAGCTCAAGGAGGCTTTGGTAATAGTAACAGCCGTACTCAGGTAAATTTATTAGACATGGATGGGGATAATCTTCCTGATGTTACCTATAAGATAGGAGATGATTATTACTATGCTAAAAACAACAATGGTTCTTTTAATCTGGATACTGCCAATAAAATTAATATTCCTGGACTTGGGCTTACAAAGTCTAGAAACTGGAATGTTGGGATTGATGGAAATTATGCAGTAGGGACTGGGTTGAGTACTGGTGTAGGATTTGACTATTCTAATTCTACTACAGACAATAAAATTTACTTTGAAGATTTTAATGCGGACGGTTTAGTAGACGTTTCAGATAATGGAAAAGTAAAATTTGGTTATAACCCAAATGCCAGTCTTACCACTTCCAATACTTTTATACCAAAATTTGATTATTCAAGTCAACTTTCTCCATCTCCAATACGGGTATTATCTTCAAGTATTTCTACGGTAGCTCCTACATTCAATAGTAATGATAAAAAAATCATGCTGGAGCAAAACCCTTTACATGATATAGTAAAAGTTTGGGTTGCGCCTAAAAACGGAAATATTACGGTTACAAGTAATTGTAATTTGCTTCCGGCATCTTATGACCCTAATGACGATAATACTTCTGTAGATGGGGTTGCAATTTCAATCCAAAAGGGAAATAATCTGCCAGATTATGTATTAAATATCCCAAAGGATGATACTACAGTTAAAAATACCGTACTGTCTTATAATAATATCAGTAAGGGAGATAAAATTTATTTTAGAGTAAGCTCAAAATATGATGGACGTTATGATCAGGTCAACTGGAACCCTGTTATACAATATACATCCAATACATCACCGGATATTGATGGAAGCAATAGGAGTTTAAATAATTATAATTTTAATGATGATTTTATTGTTTCCGGAAACTCAGGATTTTCTGCTCCCGAGGCTGGAACTCTTAATCTGGCAGTAAATAAACCCAATACATCAGATTATCTTAAGGTTTCGGTTTTAAAAAATAATACAGAAGTGTGGAGTACAATTTATTCTCCTACGGATAATATTGTGTCCAATATTCCTGTTCCTGTATCTTTTATTGCTGGCGATAATATTTCTGTTAAACTTTTAAGTAATACAAATGTACATTGGTCTGATGTGGAAGTTAATCCTGTGTTTACAACAATTTCAGGAAAGATTAATTATTTGTTTACAGAGTATGGAATGTTTAATTACCAGCAATCGACAGTAAGTAACCCTTTTACCTATCTTGTTTCTCCAAGTGATGCAGGAAAAGTATTTTCCTTAAAACCAGTAAATATTACCAATTCATTAAATGGAAGTTTCACAGTAAGTGCTAAGATAAAAAACAGAATTATTGGTAAATTTATTTATACTTTGAATAATGGAATTTTATCTGCTAATGGAAGCACTTATGGATATGTATTAAATAAATTCACTTCACAGGATATTAACGAAAATCTCTATGTAGAAATTACTACTCAAGAGAACAGAACTAATAATCAGGCTTTTCTGGATTATTTAAAAAGTATAAATTTAGAATTAATAATAAACGAACAGGCAGCAAGTGGTCAAACCAATTCAATAGTCGGTGGAACTGTTAGCTTAGCTTCGGGTCAGTCAATTATTTTAAACTTCATTAATAGTGGTCCTCCTTCATCTTCAGGATATCCTTCAGGAAGTTTTAGATATAGAATCGTAGGAAATACAACTTGGACTGGACCTGTAGTTTTACAATCATCTGCTTCCCAAAGTATTCTATCCCAAACTTTGAATCTAAGTCCAGGTACTTACGAATATGAGGCAAGTATTAATTATAATGGACAGGCATCTTATTATGGAAGTAATTCATATGTCTCGGTTTCTAAAACTAAAAATAAGACATTTGTATTTAGTCCTTTAACTGCTCGTAATATTACCCAACTTCTTTCTTCGGAGGATTATGATACTCGTTTTGGACAATTATACCGTGGATGGGGAAGCTTTGTAATAAATGGAAATAACCAGTCGAACAATACCATTGTACAAAACCATTTGTCAAATCTGAATTCAGATTTTGCGAATAACGGATCTGCAGCGGAGATGAAGATTGATGAAACGAAATTATTTATTCCGCAATCTTCTACAAATTCTACAAATAATGCTCCTTTAAACCCGACTATAGATCCGGCAACAGGATTGCCGACACCTTATAATCCTGATAATTCAGCAATGAGCAATCAGTATTTTGTGATGACAACTCCTGTAATTAATAAACAGGGAGTAAAATACTGGATGGGCTTAGATGAAAATAATTATATTACAAAACAAACCGTAAGTACCTCCAGGTTAGGAGATGACAATATAGACGAGACATTTTCTAATCAGTCTCCAGTTTTTAGCTTTAACTCATATCAGATTCCTTCACTTATTCAAAAAAGTAAATTATACAGTGTAAGTGGTAAAGCGGGGATCTCATACAGCAGTCCGGCAGGGGTTGGTGGAGATGGTAATTTTTCAAGTACAATATTTGCTGAAAATAAAGCTGTTACCGCAATGGCAGACATGAATGCCGACGGTTTTCCGGATCATATTGTAGATTCAAACCTTCAGTATACAAACGCTAATGGATTCTTATCTTCTAAAAATTCAAATATTGGAAGTTATTCCATAAGCAGAACCGAAGAAGCAATTGGAGTTGGTGCGGGAACATCGTTTACTCACGGTAGCGCTGCATTTACATTTTACAGAAATACCTATTTCCCAACTTCATTCGCATTAAGTCAAAAAAATGATTTTTCTGCATCTCTAAGTGGTAACTTCGGATTTGAAAAAGAGAAGATTAAAAAGACCTATTTCGATATTAATGGTGATGGTATTCCGGACAGAATCGAAAATGGGAATATTGAGTTAGGCTTAGGTTATAGTTTTTATCCGTCTAATTCATCAGTAAGTTTTAATACCAGTTATTCACGAAATGAAAACTGGGGAGCAGGTTTAGGAGTTTCTCTCTTCAATGGATCTTTTCAGGGAGGAGCAAGCCTTAGCGGGAGTACCAACGATATAGAAGAAGAAATGTTTGACCTAAATGGTGACGGACTTCAGGATTATATCAATCTGAAAACATCAAAATATTTTCTGAATTTAGGAAATAAATTTGTGGATTACCAAACTCTTTCCGTTGATAAAGTAAGAAGTACTACAGGAAGTTTAGGTGCCAATTTCGGATTATCAATACCGATACCAATTCCAATTGTAGTTGATTACTCAACAAATGTTTTGGCAGGGATAAAAATTGTTCCGGGAATCAATATCAATTCTGCTAATAGCGTATCAAAGACCAAATCTACCTTCAAAGATATGAATGGAGACGGCTATCCGGACTTTGTAACATCGGATGATACTAACTCTGTCACGGTACAACTCAATCAAATCGGCACCACCAACCTCCTTCACAAAGTAACCACTCCATCCGGAGGAAGCTGGGAAGTTGAATATGAGAGAGTTGGGAATACATACGATATGCCACAAAGCAAATATGTATTAAAAACGGTAATTACCAATGATGGATTTACCGGAGATAATGCATTCAGCCCTGATGTTTCAAAAGTTACCATTCAGTATGCAAATCCTTATCACAGCAGAAGAGAACGTACTTTCTACGGTTTTGAAAAAGTTACGGTTAATCAGATTGACACAAAACAGGGAGGAATTTCCTCAAATGTAATTTACAGAAAAACAGAGCAAACGTTCAATAATAAAAACTACTATTTAAAAGGAGCATTGCTTAATGAAAAATTATTAGATGCTTCTGGGAAAATTTGGACTGAAAAAAATAATACTTATGAGCTTAGAAAAATTCATAGCACAAGTACATTAAATACCCTATTAAATCTGGAAAAAGAATCAGAAAAGAATCATACGGATTATGCTTGCTTTGTTGCGCTAAAAAATACAGATTCTAAATTTTATGAAGGAACAGGGGTTGCAACAAAGTCAACCAAAACAATAATAGATGAATATGATCAATGGGGAAATGTCAAACAAGTTTCCGATTTTGGGGATTTTGAGATCAGTGGATCAACGCAGGTGTTAGGATCGGATGGGATTATATCTAAAGTTACTTACGAAGAAGTTGCTCCTGGGAAATATATCATTGCTCCTAAAACAGTCAAAAATACTGCAACAGGTATTGTCAGAGAAAAAAGAGCAGAATATGATCCATCAACTGGTGATCTGAAGAAAATGGTGATCAAAAATCAAGGTGCAGATTATTCTGTATATGATTTTGAATATGATGTGTACGGAAACATTACAAAATCTACTGGTCCTGCAAACAGTGCAAACCAAAGATTCTTCCATCAGTATACGTATGATGATAATGTGAAGACTTATCCTGTAAAAGTTCAGGACGCATTTGGGTACAGCAGCAAAACGCAGTACGATTTCCGTTTCGGTGTACCGACGCTTACGGAAGACATGAATTTGCAGCCAATGAAGTTTGCGTATGATGCAAAAGCAAGAACTACTGAAATTACAGGACCGTATGAAATGTTCAATAATATTCCTTGGACAATAAAGTTTGAATACAACCCTATTACCGATGCTCCGCTTAATGCTACCAATGCACAGTCTTACGCAGTAACCAAGCATTATGATCCAGAATATCAAGGAACAAGCACCATTAATACCATCACCATTGCGGATGGTTTTGGTGAAGCCATTCAGGTGAAGAAAACGGGTGACATTTATAATGATGGAGTTAAATATATTGTTGCCGGAAAAGTAGAATCAGATGCTTTCGGAAGAGCGTTAAAAACATACTATCCTACAACAGAAAACGTAGGAAGTGGAAACACCTTGTACAATGCTTCTGTGGACACTACTGAGCCAACAATTAATCAGTATGATGTGTTGGATAGGGTAGTGTATACAAAACTACCGGGAGAAAATCTCTTCTCAACCATAGAATATGGCTTTGCTGCTGATGTACAGGGAAGACAGATGTTTGCAACCATCTTTAAAGATGAACTGGGAAGCATTAAAAAATCTTATACAGACATCAAAGGCAGAACAACTTCTGTCTGGGAAGTTTCGAACACCGGAGATATTAAAACAAAATTTACGCATGATGCGATCGGGCAGATCCTTCAGGTGGAAGATGTGGCAGGAAATATCACGACGTCACAATATGACGATTTAGGAAGAAGAATTTCATACAAGCATCCTGATAGTGGCATTACCACTTATAAGTATGATCCGGCAGGAAATATGAACTCGAAAACCAATGCTGCCAATGAAATTGTTAATTATAAGTATGATTATACAAGGCTGAAAGAAGTAAACTATCCTGTGTATCCTGAAAATAATGTTAAATATTATTATGGAGCTGCAATGGATGCATCTGCAATGGATAATAATGCGGTGGGAAGACTTTGGTATCAGACAGATGCTACAGGAACGCAGTATCTGAAATACGGAAGATTGGGCGAACTTACCTACCAACGCCGTTCTGTTGCCGTTCCGGATGCCGGAGTATATTGGTTTGGAACATCTTGGGAATATGACACATGGAACCGTGTGAAAAAGATCACCTATCCGGATGGAGAAGAAGTGAAATATACCTACAATAAGGCAGGTAATCTTTTCAAGATGAACTCTGTAAAAGATGGCTTTAGCAAAGACATTATAAAAAATCTGGGGTATGATAAATTTGAGCAGAGGGTTTATCTTCAGTATGGAAATGGTACGGAAACGACCTATGAATACGAAACCAACCGCAGAAGACTGCTTAAAATGTATGCTAAAAACAGCAACAGATACTTTATGCAGAACACTTACCAATATGATGTGGTATCGAATGTAATGCAGGTACACAACAACGCGCCTGTGGTACAGGGATTATTGGGAGGAGGAACCAACTATGCGTATGGATATGACGATCTGTACCGCCTTACGTCTTCGTCAGGGAACTGGAGAGGAATAAACAGCGCAGGTGAAGAAGAAAGACACCGTTTCACCGTAGGGATGACGTATGATAATATGCACAACATCATGAGCAAAACCCAGAAACATGAGTGGGTAACCGGTCCTACTTCCAATAACTGGGCAGCTCTTGAACCGACTTCCTACCGTCTGAACTATAAATATCAGGATCCTTCGCATCCGCATGCGCCATCCAGAATTATAGACGAACCGAATCTTGTTCCGAATGCTACATGCTGTAATCCGGACGATCCGGGAGTGAAATTCCAGGATTATCAATATGATCCTAAAGGAAATCCTACGAAGATCTTACAGCAGACGTGTACCAATCAGGAAGAAAAAGCAGTGTATCTGTGGGATGAAGAAAACCGTTTACGATTTGTAGATACCAATCCTACAACACCGGAAGCAGATGGGGCGGCAATTTATACCTATGATGCAGGAGGAGAACGTATTATAAAAGATGTTCTGTTTAAAGGAAAAATAGGAAAATATAACAGCAACCATATAGAAGTAAGTGGCGAAACCATTCATGAAGCATCGATTTATCCAAGCGGATTGATTACACTTAATCTTACCTACGATTTGCAGAATGGAATGTTGCAGGAGCCAAGCTACACCAAGCATTATTATGCAGGAAGCCAGAGAATACAGTCTAAAAACGGAAACAGCGGAAATGTAGGAGCATTTGACTGTGCATGGCTCATCATCCCGTTTGGAGGTACAACACCGCCGATTAATCCTATAAATGTTTCTAACCAGATCTTGCAAACGGCTACCCAAAGCAATCTGGTGATTATGCAGACCAATAACCTTACCCCGCCGATCAATTATGGGCAGAATGGAGGGTATACCGGAAATTGCGTATCTTCGTATGCAAGTAATGTTGAGGAGAAGGAAATCTATTGGTTCCATCCCGATCATTTGGGCAGCAGTTCTTTCATTACCGGATTAGATGGCGAAGTAACCCAGATTATGGAGTATTTCCCAAGTGGAGAAATCTTCGTAGAAAACCATATGAATGATGGCTTGAACAGTCAATATAAGTTTAATGGCAAAGAACAGGATGGCGAAACTGGGTATTACTATTATGGAGCAAGATATTACAATCCAAGAGTTTCTCTCTGGTTGAATGTCGATCCATTGGCGGACTACAATCCTTTCTATAATAGCGAGCATTATATTGATGGAGAACACAATGGAGGAGTTAAAAACTCTGGGAATTTGAATCCGTATATTTATACTTATAATAGTCCTATAATGTATGTTGATCCCAATGGAAAACAAAATTTTCCATCTCTATTAAATGGAAAGGATCATCAATGGGCTTCAAGAGAAGATTATATTAAATATTGGGAAAATAATCATGGAATGAAAATGTCGAAGCAACAGATAAGTATATTGAACAAAGGATGTGTTGGAATTACATTATTAAATTTGGGTTATGGAGGAGGACTTCCACAACCAGTGTCTCCAGCATATGGAGGGGAAAAAGGAATATATAAAGCTCTTGATATGGCAAAAAAAATGAATAAAGTACTTAAAGATAATCCAGGGAGTTATGCAGAAGGAACTAAAGTAGTTATTTATGCAATGAGATTTTATGCTAAAGACAATACCTTTTTAACAGATAAAGACGGGAAAGTAGATATGTCAAAATTTAATTGGAGTGAACCTCTTACAAGACCTGGTTTTTTTGATAAAAATAAAAACGGAATTTTTGATAAAGAAGATAGTAATTATGTTAATTTTGATTTTGGATTATATGATTTTAGTGGTAGAAAATCTTGGTTTCATGCAGACCACTGTCATAAGTGTAGAGCAGATATAGGAGAGATGACAGTTTATGAAAGTTCATTCAAATATTTTACTAGACCATTAGAAGATTTTAATAGAATAATTTTTGTTCCTGCATATGCAATTGATCCTAAAAAAAAATAACTTAAAAATGAAATATTTTGTAATAATTTTATCCTTGTTTTCATGTAAATACTGCTCTCAACAACCTTCTAATAATGTTAAAAAAGAAGTTGTTTTGGTAGGAACTGCTCTTGATTTTAAAGAAGGAGCTAAACTCCTTGCTGATGATCAAATGTATGATATTGATAATTTAGGGGGATGGCCACTTGGTGTTCATAATAAAAAAGTTATAGTTAAAGGTAATTTAGTTATAAAAAGATATAAAGTAGGGAGATTACTTAGAGATTCTTCAGGAATTCCTCCACAAGTGGGAAATATTCCTGAAGGTACTAAAGTTATTAAATATATAATACTTAATGCTACTTGGAAAGTTTATTCAAAATGAAAATTGCCCGATAGCACGGATTTGTAACTCATAGAAAAACTTATGGTGATACCCGATAGCGCAGATTTGTAATCCGTGCTTATAAAACAACAAAAACTTTGCAGATTGCAAGGTTTTTGTTTTTAGAAAGATTATTTTTACGATAATATAAGATTCATAAAGTAGAGAGAAAAGTAGTGAAAGAGGCAGAGAATTATTATTTTATCGTTGCAAGAAATTGTGCAGATTTAAATAGTATATTGAAGTAGGCTTTATGTGATATAGCCACGGATTACAAATCCGCTATATCCAATAAATAAAAGTATGTTATGATTATTGAAGAGTTTTTGAAAATAAAAAATCATCCTAATAGGGACGAGATAGGAATGCTTATGGATAATTTATATAATGAATTTAGAGGTGGGCGAGATCGAAAAGATATTTTAATACTATTAAATTCGGATATAGATTATATGAGATTTTATGGATGCGATATTTTGAATGAAACGAGAATAAATGATGTTAAATATGTAAATAAAATAATGGATAAATTATATGATATACTTGAAAATGATATATCTGTTAATAATAAAATTAGAGCTTATCATGCGCTATATGGTATATATTTAGATAATAAGGATGTCAATGGGCTCTATTTGATGTGTAATGAAATGAAAAATCATACAAATTCTATAATTAAAGAAGACTCCTTAACATTTCTTGAAAAATATAATCAGCACCTGAAAAACCCAATAGCGCGGATTTGTAATCCGTGCCTGTAATAGAACCGCGACATCCGATTAAAAAAGTGTTATGTAAGTCCCTTATAGAACTCTAACTAAAGGTTTTAATTTAGTTACCAGATATGATGTAGGATTTTCAAGAACCTATACTATTGATTTAACAAAACAAGTTAATAATGCTCCATCATCGATTGATAACTGACTTCAGAAAATATTAAATGTCCTCTTCAATTTAATTAAATTATGAAACGAAAAATAGGCTTAATTATCTGTTTAATAATTGTACTGATTTTTTTTCTTTTAACAAATCGTATAGATCATCAGAGTAATGCAAAGAGACTTGCAGAGGAACAATGTATTTTAGTAGTAGAAACACCACCTTCATCATATACCTCTGAAATGTTTAAAACTAAAGGCTACAACCCAATAACTAAGAAACCTTGCGAGTGTAATCACTATAATAGATGGTGGAGTTCATCTAAAAATGAAATAGCAGTTGGTGATACTATTGTGAAGAAGAAAGGCGAGTTGGTTTTTAGCATCCATAAAAAAGATAGTATTATTAGCCATAAATATAAGCTCTAATAATCAAAAAAACCGATAGCACAAATTGATAATTCGTGCCTGTAATATAAGAATCCGTCTCACAATTATTTGTGTGGCGGATTTAGATTTTGGGATAATTTATTTTCCTCAGGAAAAAGAAAAATATGCTCTGCGCAGATAATATACAGGCACAAAAAAAGCACCCTTTTTCAGATGCTTGTGTTTTTAGAATTATTCTTTTTTAAACTTCGTCGTCAGAATCGATGGTGTAAGATCTGCTTTTGAAGTCTTTGTCGTGTTTTTCTGATATTACATCCTCACCCTTCTCGTTAATGATGAAATCTGTGGACTCATTAAACATCTCCTGAAAACTCTTAAAATCTTCCTTGTAAAGGTAAATTTTATGCTTCTCGAATGTAGCTTCTCCATTCTCTCCGAAATTCTTCTTACTTTCGGTAATCGTAAGATAATAATCTCCTGCTTTCGTCTCGCGCACATCAAAGAAATAAGTTCTTCTCCCTGCTTTTAACACCTTCGTGAAAATTTCATTTTCATGGCGTTCCTTGTATTCACTCATTGTTAGATATTTTTTAATCTTGTTAAGAACAAATATAAAAGTTTTCTTTTAATCACAAAATTTTTTTTATGATTTATTTAACATTTGTGAACGATTTTGCTATGCGGTTACGGAATTGTTAATTTCGGTTAAGTTGAGGATTTTGTCGGCTCTCTGTGCGCTAGACTCTCTGTGTGTGATGATTATAGAAGTTGCATTACGGATTTTTCGGTCTATATTTTCAAGAATGTTCTGTTCTGTTTCAGTATCCAAAGCAGACAGGGAATCATCAAAAATAATGATATTAGGATCTTTAATCAGAGCTCGGGCAATACAGATTCGCTGTTTCTGACCTCCGGAAAGCATTACACCACGCTCACCAACCATAGTTTTGTACTGTTCCTTGAACTCAACGATATTTTTATCAACATCAGCAATTTTGGCATATTCCACCACTTTTTCATGAGAAGGTCTGTCGATGGCAAATCCGATGTTGTTTTCAATAGAATCTGAGAACAGATAACTTTCCTGAGGAATATATCCGATGAAATTTCTGTAGTTTTCTAAATTATGTTCTTTTAAATTTTTACCGTCAATTAAAATTTCACCTTCAGTCGGATCAATCAAACGGCAGAGAAGCAATGCAATCGTAGATTTTCCGCTTCCTGTTTTTCCCATGATCGCCAAAGATTCTCCGGCTTTCAGAGTAAAACTTAGATTATCCAGAGCTCTGATTCCCGTATTTGGATAGACATAAGAAACATTTCGGAACTCAATGTCGCCTTTAATTTCATATTTGTCGAAGTTTTTATTAACGATTTCAGATTTTTTATCCATGAATTCGTTAATTCTCTGCATGGAAGCTTCTGCTCTCTGATTCACCGAAGTTACCCAACCAACCATTGAGAAAGGAAAAATAAGCGTATTGATATACATGAAAAAGTCAGCAATTTTACCAATGCTTAATTCTCCGGCAATGTATTTCTGTCCGCCGATCCAGATAATGGCAACATTCAGCAAACCAATAACAAATAAAATAATCGTAAAGAAATAAGCTTCCGTTTTTGCCAGATCCAAAGCTTTGTTCTGATAGTCGGTTACCTTCGTACCATAATTTTTTTTGATATAATTTTCCCTTGCAAAAAATTTCACCACGCGGATTCCCGAAAAACTGTCCTGTACAAAAGTAGAAATCGCCGACTGGCTTTTCTGCATAATCTTCGATTTCTGATTGATGATAGAGCTTACTTTATAAATTGCAAAGGATAAAATCGGAAGGGGAAGCAAAGTCCAGAGCGTCATCGAGACATCCGTAGTAAGCATATAAATTGCGGTAATCACCACAAGAACAATAAGATTGGCAACATACATCACGCCCGGACCAAGATACATCCTTACTGCAACCACATCTTCACTCAAACGGTTCATTAAATCTCCGATCGTGGTTTGTTTGTAATCCGTTAAAGATAAATCCTGATAATGTCTGTAAATTTTATTTTTAAGTTCATATTCTATTCTTCTTGAAGCCACAATAATAGTCTGCCGCATCATGAAGGTGAAAAATCCGGTGAGTAAAGAACAGCCGACAATAATGGCAACATAGATTAACACCTGTCTGTTGAAACCTAAATTCCCGTTTTTCGTAAGCTCGTCCACAGATTTTCCTACAAACTGAACCTTATATATATTGAAAAAATTACTTGCAATGATGAATAATACTCCCCAGAACAACAATATTTTGTGCTTCCAGAAATAGGGGTTTAATGTTTTTAGCGCTTTCATAAAGTTTCACAAAATTACAAAAATCACCTCAGACTACGAATTTCATAAATTTTAAATTTCGTATCTTTGCACCCATAAAAAAGCTCTTTGAATGTTAGGAAGACGACAAATCCGTGAAAAAGTAGTACAGACTGTGTATTCTTATTACCAGAATCCTGTAAAGTTTGATGTGTTAGAGAAAAATATGTTTGCCGGAATAGAGAAAATCTATTATCTCTACATCTATCAGTTAAATTTCTTGGTTGCGCTGAAAGAACTGGCAGAAAATCAGATTGAGATCGGTAAAAACAAATACATCAAAACCGATGCTGACATTAATCCTAACCAAAAATTCATCAACAATCAAGTTTTAGTTAAATTGGAAGAAAACCCTGAGAGATTATTTTTCACAGGACAGCACAAGCAATTGAAATGGGACCTGCATGATGATCTTTTGGTAAAAACTTTCCAGAGAATGTCTGCCGGAAAGCGTTATCAGGATTTTATGAAAGAAGAAGGATATTCTTTTGAAGAAGATCAGAAGTTTATCGGGAAATTATTCTTAAGATACATTGCTGAAAACGATGATTTTCATGATTATCTTGGTGATAAAGAACTTTCATGGTATGATGATATTCACATCGCGAACTCAATGGTGCAGAAAACCATCGGTTTCCTGAAAGAAGATGAAGAAAGCCGTACTTTAATTAAAATGATTAAAGACGAAGAAGATAAAACGTTTGCAATGAAACTTCTTAGAAATACTTTGGACAGTTGGGAAAACAACGAAAAGAAACTGGAAGAAAGACTTGAAAACTGGGATCTTGAAAGAGTTTCTCTAATGGATAAAGTGATCTTATCAACAGCAATGGCAGAGCTGGACAATTTTCCTTTTACCCCTTCAAGAGTTATCATTAATGAATATATTGAGATCGCAAAAGTTTTTGCTACCGACCGTTCAAACATTTTCATTAATGGAATTTTAGATAAATATTGTAAAGATTTAAACAGAATATAAATTATCTTCATATGAAAAATACATTATCCATCATTGCTTTGTCTGTCATAGGCTTTGGATTCGTTTCCTGCAAAAAAGAAAATAAAGAGGTTACAGGAACTGAAACTGCTGCAACAGATTCTACTGCAGCTTCAATGCCTGCAACTTCGGGAGACTCTACTGCTGTAGCTCCGGTTTCGGGAGAAACAACTGCTGCTCCGGCTTCCAATCAGCCACTCACTACGGTTGCCCTTTCTGAAAGCAATTTTGATTTCGGAAAAATTAAAAAAGGCGATAAAGTAGAGCACATTTACGAAATTACCAATACCGGAACAAATCCATTGATAATCTCTGAAGTAAAGCCCGGATGCGGATGTACAGCTCCTGATTTTACAAAAGACCCGATTATGCCGGGTAAAAAAGGAAAGATTACTTTGCATTTCGATTCTACAAACTTCGACGGAAATGTTAACAAATTTGCTGATGTTTTTGCAAACGTAGAAAAAGCTCCGATCCGAATCAATTTCACTGCTAATATTCAACCATAAGATCATGAATTTATTATCCATATTTTTACAGGCACAGCCACAAGGTGGCGGAGGAATGATGATGATCATGATGGGAGTGATGGTGATAGGTTTTTACTTCCTGATGATCAGACCTCAGATGAGAAAGCAGAAGCAGGAGAAAAACTTTCAGGAAACTCTGAAAGTGGGAACAAGAGTGGTTCTTACTTCCGGACTTCACGGAAGGATTGCTCAGGTTCAGGAAGATGGTTTCGTTATTGAAACATTATCCGGAAAGCTGAAATTCGAAAAAGCTGCCGTTTCCAGAGAATTTACGGAAGCGCGTTTCGGAGATAAATCCAAGACTTCTGATAAAGCGGAAGACAAAAAAGAAATCGAAACTGAGAAAAAGTAATTTTTCAGTTTTTAAAATATTTCGTTTCGGCGGGGTGAGCTTTGCTCACCCCGCCGAAACTTTTTATATGAATACTTTTCGATTTTAATATCTGGAAAGATTATCATTCCTAGGAATCTAAGCCGCAATTATTTTTAACATAGGATTGTCATTCTGACCGCAGCGAAACGGAGAGAAGAATTCACCTTAATAATTTAACTCCTCAACTCAATCTTAACGGTTTAAAAAAGATTTCTCCTTCGTCGAAATGCCAAAATACATTAAACATATCTGTGTTTATTTGTGAAACCATTTGTGAAATTCGTGTTTAATCCTTTAACTAAATCTTAACGGTTAAAAAATAGATTTCTCCTTCGTCGAAATGACAGGAGAGCATTTAGCAATTGTGTTTATTCGTGAAAAAACATTCGTGCAATTCGTGTTTAAAAAAATCTCTGAAAATTAAAAGCGAAGCTCCTACCTTAATAATCTTAACTCCTCAACTCAATCTTAACGGTTTAAAGGATAGATTTCTCCTCTGTCGAAATGACAGGAGAGCATTTAGCAATTGTGTTTATTCGCGAAAAACATTCGTGCAATTAGTGTTTAAAAAATCTCCGGGAAATTAAAAGCGAAGCTTCTACCTTAATAATCTTAACTTCTCAACTAAAATCTTAATGGTAAAAATTAGATTTCTCCTTCGTCGAAATGCCAAAAGAGTATTTAGCAATTGTGTTTATTCGTGAAAACCATTTGTGCAATTAGTGTTTAAAAAATCTCCAGGAAATTAAAAGCGAAGCTCCTACCTTAATAGTCTTAACTCCTCAACTAAATCTTAACGGTTTAAAAATAGATTTTTCCTTCGTCGAAATGACAAAAATGGCGGTAAATCTTTGTGCCATTATTGAAAATATTTGTGTTGTTTGTGGTTTAATTTATCTTTGCCCCATGAATCAAAACACAGAAAAAACTGTTCTCATTTTAGGCGCGAATTCCGATGTTGCAAAACAGACTGTGAAACAATACGTTGAAAAAGGATTTTTCGTAATTGCCGCTTCCCGAAATACAAAATCTTTAGAACAATTTGTTTCAGAACATAATCTGAATTCCAAAGTGAAGATTTTATCTTTCGATGCTGTTGATTTTGATTCTCACCAGAAATTTTATGCTGAACTTCCTGCAAAACCTCATATTGTGGTGTATGCCGCAGGTTTTTTAGTGGATAATGAAACCGCTTTAACCGATTTTAAAGGAGCTCAGCAAATGATGCTGGTCAATTATATGGGAGCCGTTTCTATTCTGAATATTATTGCGACGGATAAAAACAATAAAAATCTGGAAAGAATTATCGGATTATCTTCGCTTTCGGGAGTCCGCGGGAGAAAAAGCAATTTTGTTTACGGCAGTACAAAAGCTGCTTTTGCCACGTATTTGGCTGGTTTAAGGCAGGAACTGGCTTCAAGAAATATAAAAGTCAATGCTTTGGTGATTGGCTACATTCGTACAAAAATCAATGAAGGCTTACAGTTGAATGAATCTTTAATGATGGAAGCTGATTATGTGGCAAAACATATCGTAAACGCAGAAAATTCTTTCACCATTGTTCCGAATTTCAAATGGAAAATCATTTATCTGATTTTGAAAATCTTACCAGAAAATTTGGTAGCGAAATTGCCATAATCATTTATTATCAATATTTACTTTTGGCAGCTTTAAAGATGTCATTAAATTATTGTAACTTTCTAAAAGTATTTGCTGATTTCCATGATGAGAAATTTTCAAATCTTCTTTGGTATTGCTTAAGTAAAAAGAATTTCCAGAATTTGAAATTTCCTTATTGAGGAATTTAGATTTCATTAAATCATTCATATATTTCATTAAAACCAATTGCTGAGAATTTGATAAAAAAATATCTTTGGTAAGCATTTTTGTTTGGATTATCGATCCTCTAGAGTCTCTTACTCCGCAATCAACCTTAAATTTAGTATAACTTAACTTTGGATTTCGATCTTCTGAACGATAAATTTTAATTAATTCTTCATGACCTCCCCATTCTCCACAATCGGGAAATTTAGATTTTATGAATATCGTATCTTCATTATTATAACTTAAAATATTCTCAAATGAATATTTAGTAAAGTTCGGTTTTTCTTGAGATTTATTTGAACAGCTTACTAAAGAAATTAGTACAAATAATAAAATTAAATTTTTAATCATTACTTTTAGTTTATACTAAAATATTAAAAATTACTCAACATCCCCCAACAATTCCAGCGCCTTCATCATATCAATTCCCTTTCCCAGAACAGGTTTAAACAAATCTCCCTTTTCTTTAATTCTGTCTAAAGCATTGTGAATGTTGAAATCTGTAGGTTGTAAGCCTTTTTTCAGTTCTTTCCATTCCAGAGGCATTGAAACGGAAGCTCCTTCTTTTGGCCGCAAACTGTAAGCACTTGCTAAAGTCTGTCCGGTTCTGTTTTGAAGATAATCGAGGTAGATTTTCTTGTTGTCACGCTTTTGTAAGCTTCTTTCCAGTGTCGTGAGTTTTGGCAATTTTTCATTGACTTGTTTCATTAAAAGGTGCGCAAAATCTTTCACCTGATCAAAATCGTATTTTCCGCCCATCGGAATATAAATGTGAATTCCCGTGCTTCCGGAAGTTTTGCAGTATCCGTCGATTTTTACAGTTTCTAAAACTTCATTTACCTGCAAAGCGGTTTCAATAACCTCATCAAACGTATTCTTTTTCGAAGGATCGAGGTCTAAAACCAGAAAGTCAGGGTGATCGAGATCGGGAAGTGAAGAGTTCCACGGATTCATATCAATACAGCCTAAATTGTTTAAATAAGCCAAAGTAGCTTTGTCATTACAGTAAATATAATCAATGTCTTTATCATTCGATTCCGAGTAAACCTTCGTTGTTTTAACCCAGTCCGGAATACTGTCACCGGCATCTTTCTGATAAAAGTTCTGCTCTTCGATTCCGTTCGGAAAGCGGTTTAGCGAAAGCGGACGGTTTTTAAGATGGGGTAAAATATACTCTGCAACCGACTGGTAATATTCGATGACATCGCTTTTTGTAATTTCATCTTTCGGAAAATATATTTTGTGTTGATTGGTTAGTTTTACTTTGTGTCGGTTCAGGGTAATTTCTTGCTCGTTTTCAGAAGATTTTATCTTTTTTGAAGTTGTCATTTTAGTCATTTTGGGTTGGGAAATAGTTTCTGTTTCTTCGGAAGTATTTTCAACATCTTCAGGATTTTTGTCTTCTCTGAGCGCGATAAAAACAGGATGTCTGAAAATTCCGTCTTTGGTAATTTCGGAATATTTTATTTCGCAGACCAGTTCAGGTTTTGTCCATGTTACCGGCATATTGGTTTTGGGTTTGATCTCGAAAGGTGATTTTGAGACCGTAATTTTTTCTAATTTCTGAAGAATTTCCTGAATCAGTTCACGGTTAAATCCTGTTCCTGTATGTCCGCTGTAGGTAAGCTTTCCGTCAATATATTTTCCTAAAATCAAAGCTCCGAAACCTTCTCTTGAACCGCGAGGTTCTGTAAAACCGCAAATAATGGCTTCTTCAGTATTGGTGAACTTGATTTTCAGCCAGTCGGAACTTCGGTGATTTTCTACATAAATGCTGTTGGCTTTTTTAGCAATCATCCCTTCAAGCTTCATCTTTTTCATCTGATTAAAAAATTCGATCCCTTTTTCCGAAACGTGATCACAATATCTGATCACATCGGTTTCCACTAAAGCTTCTTTTAAAAGTTCTTTCCGCTGAATCAAAGGAAGTTCTTCGGTAGAGTGACCATTCAGCCATAAAATATCAAAAACCTGATAGGTGAGAGCCAGATTTGGATTGTCACCGATCTGCTGAAGCCATTGGAAATTAGGTTTTCCGTTTTCATCGTAGGCAACAATTTCACCGTCAAGAATCATATGATGAATCTGATTTTCAAAATCCCGTGATATTTTTTCAAATTTTGAAAAGAAAGAGATCCCATTTCGGGAGTAGAAGAGAGTTTGATCGGTGCTTAAATCGGCAACAGCACGATAACCGTCCCACTTGATTTCAAATAGCCAATCTTCATCATCAAAAGCCCCTTCATGCGGTTTTGCCAACATGGGTTTGATGAAATTTTCAAGCCTTTTTTCGTCAACTAACGAATTGTACAGTTTGAATTTGGGCTTTGTTTCTGAGGTTATGACTTTTTTTTGCTGCTTTTGAGGCTTTTTTTTTCCTCTAAAAATTTTGTGACTTGAGAATTTTTTGCGGTGTTTTCTTCGGCATCATAATCACTTTCTGCAAAATTGTCTTTATGTTTGATTAAGAGCCATGAATTTTCTTCCGTATTTTTCATTTTAACCAAAGCAAATTCACCTTTCAGCTTTTTTCCGTGAAGGATAAATTTTAATGATCCTGCTTTCAATTCGTTCAATAACTCTTTTTCGTCAGAAAGTTTGGAATTGTTGTCAAGGGGTTCGTACGTTCCGCTGTCCCAGATTTCCACCTGTCCTGCTCCGTAATTTCCTTCCGGAATATTTCCTTCAAAGTCTTTGTAATCGTAGGGATGATCTTCCACCATCATGGCAAGACGTTTGTCTTTAGGATCTAAGGAAGGTCCTTTCGGAACTGCCCAGCTTTTCAGCACGCCATCCATTTCAAGACGGAAATCATAATGCAGTCGTGATGCAGCGTGTCGCTGAATCACAAAAATAAGCTGATCTTTGCTCTTTTTTGTTTTTCCTTTCGGTTCGCTGGTTTCATCGAATTTCCGCTTTTCGTTGTAATCTTTTAGAGCCATTATGATGCGTTTTTGGACTTGGTATTTTGTAAACTGGCTTTTAGTTGTGCCATCAGATCAATTACTTTTCCTTCTTTTGCAGGTTCGGCTTTTTTCGTTTTGATGTTCTTACCTTTCGCTTTCTGTTTAATGATTTTCATCAAAGCTTCAGAATACGTGTCTTTGTACATTTCAGGATCAAATTCCTGTGAAAGCTGTTCGATGAGGTTCACCGCCATTTTTAATTCAGCAGGTTTCGGAGCTTTCGCCGCCGGAATTTTAAGATCTCCGTAATCCCTGATTTCCTGTGCGAATCTCAATCGGTTTAAAACCAACACTTCATTGTTATAAGGGCGGATCATTCCGATGGCTTCACTTTCGCGCAGAACAAATGTTCCTACTCCCACCATTTCTGTTTTTGCCAGAGCTTTCAGCAAAAGGCGATAAGCATTTTCCCCATTTTTCTGAGGTTCGAGATAGTACGGATTTTCAAAATAAACAGAATCTACTTCACTTTCTTTTACAAACTGATCGATGGAAAGGATTTTGGATTTTTCAGGACTTGCAGCTTCATAATCTTCTTCATCCAGAATAATGTATTTGTCATCCATGAGGTATCCTTTTACAATATTTTCCCATTTCACTTCCTTGCCTGTATTTTCGTTCACTCTTTTAAATCTGATATTCGAAAAATCAGACTTATCAAGCATATCCAAATCCAGTTTGGTGGTTTCGGTAGCAGAATATATTTTGACAGGAATATTGACTAATCCAAAGCCAATGGCGCCGTTCCAGATTGCTTTCATTGTACTTTATTTTCAGTAAAACGTACAATGATTGTGCCGTGTAACTGTCGTTTGATATTTTAAATAATTACAATTGAGTTATTTATGTTTTTTTAGGAACAGGTTATGTAAGAAATACTCCGTTAGAATCCGGAAGTATAATATTACCTTTACTGTAACATTTATTTAATCACAGCAAGATATATCTGTAAAATTCTATGAAATTTAAACTAATCACAGTATTTTTTTTATTCTTATTTCAGACGTTGCTTTTAGCACAGAACGAAAAAGCTATTGATATTTTTAATAACAGAAACGAAGATTTAAACAAAGCAGTAAAAGATTTATCTGTATTAAAGAAATCTGCGAAAGCTAATGAAAGCCAACTGCTTCTGAATTCTTTACTGGCATTAACCTACATTACCAGAAAAGATTACGAATCTGCGAAAAAGTATATTACCGAAGCTGAAAAATTTTCTAATACAAATGGGAGTTCTTCAGGAGAAGCCTATTACAATTTTGCAACAGGAAAGCTGTACATGATCCTGGAGATTAATGACAAGTCAATAAATTACTTTTTAAAGAGTTTCAGACTTTTTAAGCTGAATGATAATTTTGCAATGGCAAGTGATGCAGGAGTCTCTGTTTTCTATATTTCCAATTATAAGGATGTGAAAATTTTGAATGAATCTCTTGAACTGGCGGACCGAAGCAAAGATGTGGGAGCAATTATTAATGCCAGATGCGGATTTGCCAATTATATGAAGAATGATTTTAATACTAACCGGGCTTCAAAATACAATTCGGATCAGCTTTTAAAATATCTACAGGAAACGGCAGATCTGATACAGAATGAAAATGAAACCACCCAGAAATTTGCTTTAGCATCATTATATTTTAATTACGGATATAATTTGCTTTTTTATAAGAAAAATCCGGAAGGCGATGTTTATCTTAATAAAGCATTAAAGCTTGCTAAAAAGTATAACTATCTGTCCATATACAGGAATTATTACGGTGCAAAAGGAGATATTCTTCTGGAAGAGAATAGAATAGATGAAGCTAAAGCTTTTTTTTATCGGGGATTGAAGGAAGCACAGGAAATGCCTTATCCGGATGCTGTTACTGAGCTTTTATTTTATGATGATCTGAAGAAAATCGCAGCGACTCAAAAAGATTGGGAAGAATTCTACAGGATCGACCAGCTTTTTCAGGCTGCAAGTAAGAAAGCAAACGATGAAAATGTAAACAAAGCGATACAAAACAGCATTATAAAATATGAAATGAAAGAGAAGGAAGAAAAAATAGAAACTCTGACTTCTAAAAATTTCAACCAGAGAATCTACATCCTGATCATGATTGTTGTGATTATATTAATGCTGATCATCTGGTTTCAGTATCAGAAGAATAATAAGCTGAAAATGCATCTTATTTCGGAGAAAAATAAGCAATTAGAGATTGAGAGAAATCAGGTTCGTAAAGAATTGATCGGCAGTGTGCTTCATCTTGAAAAGAAAAATGAAATTTTGAATAATCTTAAAGAAAAACTGATGGAAAAAAAGTCTGCCGCGCCTTCTGTCATAGATCATCAGATTTTTAAAGCGATAGACGAAGGGATTTTGGTAGATGATGATTTTGAAAAGTTCAGATCTAATTTCAATACCATTTATCCTGAATTTTTCAATAAATTATTGGATAAAGCCAACCAGAATCTTACTCAACTGGATTTAAAATATTGTGGTTTTATTTTGATGAAACTTTCCACTAAAGAAATTGCATCCCAGATGAATGTTGAGCCCAAAAGTATAAGAATGGCACGTTACAGAATAAAGCAGAAGCTTAATCTGGGGAAAGACGAAGATCTGGATCAGTTTATACAGCATCTTTCTTAGTTGTAATTGGTTTAAAATAAGCGTGTTAATTTTATTGTAGACGCTTTGTAGACGTTTTTAATTTCCTCATAGACACTTTATAGACACTCAAAATTGCTGTTGCTGATTTGCCGATAATATCTTTGCCGGGTTGAAAATAATTTTATTCAGAAATTTAAAAACTCAAAACATGAACAAAAAAGTTTTAGCAATTATTTCGTATATCACGCTTGTCGGATGGCTTATCGCATTTTTTTTAAGAGACAAATCGCAAAAAGACAGGCTGGTTAATTTTCATCTCAGCCAGAGTTTGGGATTGGCAATTGTTTCCACGTTATTTAATATTGCGCTGACGATCGTTGCTGCTATTGTTCCGTCATTGCACTTTTTAGGATACATTGGCTATTTATTCTTTATCTTAATGATTTTGGGAATAATAAATGCCGCAAATGAAAAAGAAACTCCACTACCGCTTATCGGTAATATGTTTGTAAATAAATTTTCTTTTATCAATTAAAAATTCATTTCTTCACAAAGACTGACAAATCTTTTTATTCTCTATAAAAAGATTTTCAGTTTTTGCAAAAGCTTTCTTATCGCTGATAAAAATACACCCATTACATCAACATAATAATCATCCTCATAAATGAGCGGAGAAAAAACCAATAGAGGTCAGAAGAAATTCAGACCTTTTTATTTTTATTGATCAGCAGTAATGTTGAAGGATTTAAATTGTTCCTTTTTATATTGCTTTTTTGTAGGTAAATTGTATAAGGGTTGTGTTGTATGATGAATTTACGGGAGGTGTGGTATTTTTAAATTTTTTTAAACTTTGCTTTCATCTCGAGATATAATAGTGTTTTATCAAGATTTTCTTTATCAACATTGGCTTTATCCAAAATAAAATTCATAGACGAGTTAGCTGTAATGTAAAGATATCGATCGTCTAAAATACAATAGGTAATTTCGTTCCAGATAAATTTATATTCAGATTTGTAATTTTTAAAACTAAAGTGATATGGGCTAAATTCCAAGAAGATATCTTTGGAGTTTCCTTCAAGATTTGAGATTTCACGATCTAATTTTTCATAAAAAGCCTTTTTATACTTTTTATATTGGGTCATATAATTGAAATATGTTGAAATTACAGCGACTGAAAGCCTAAAAAGAATCCTGCAAAAGTGTAGTTTTCGAAAATTATGGTAATAACTCCGAGTATGGTAAATAATATTCCCCAAAAAAGATTTTTATTGTTTTTCGTAAGGTTATTTTCCCAAATCCTTTTAAATTCATATTGATTAATCTGTTTTAAAATTTCCTCGGAGGAAGGTGTGTTGTAAGTAAGAATTTCTTCGTTCATGTTTTCAGATATTAGTTTTTATTTTTTCTGTGAATATAGATTTTTATGAATTATTCAGTATTTATGCTGTCGCTTTTTAAATAATCAAACTTATCTGTTTTGATGTCTCCAATGGTAGATTCTACGCTGTATTGTTTAGAAACAATAATGTATCTGTTCTTTTCATAGCAATGCTTTATAATTTCAACAGAAATCGATTCGTTGTTATCCAGATTAATAATTCCGCTAAAGCTTTCGCACCTGTAACGTCCCTCATCATTTTCGAAATGATCAAAAATACCTTTCATATCCTCCTGACTGAAAAATATGTTTTCAATATCTGCTGAAACAATAGTGTGTTTTCTCAATGTTCTTTTAAAATCATATTCTACGATTTCTTTAGCTACATAGAAGCAGGTTGAGCTAAATACAAGCAATAATCCTGAAATGTAAGAAAGCTTCATTATTTCTTCGTAAGCTTTTTCTTTTACGTTCGGAGGGTAATAAAGTATTTTCTTTATAAATATGAGTATGAAATAAACTGCACAGGCTATTCCAGAAATATATCCTAAAGTGGCTATTAGAGAAATTAGTGTTTTCATAAAAAAAGCGGAGAAAAAATCCCCGCTTCTAATTTATGCTTTTAAATTTAATTTAAGTTCCAGTTCGTCTAGCTGTTCATCAGCAATCGAAGAAGGCGCATCGATCATCACATCACGTCCTGAATTATTTTTAGGGAAAGCAATATAATCTCTGATCACTTCGTTTCCGTCTAGAATTGCTACCAAACGGTCAAATCCGAAAGCTAATCCACCGTGAGGCGGCGCTCCGTATTTGAAGGCGTTCATTAAGAAACCAAACTGTGCTTCCGCTTCTTCTTTGGAGAATCCTAAAAGATCGAACATTTTAGACTGAAGATCTTTATCAAAAATTCTGATGGAACCTCCGCCGATTTCGTTTCCGTTCAACACCATATCGTAAGCGTTTGCTCTTGCTTTTCCCGGATCTGTTTCCAGTAAATGAATATCTTCAGGTTTTGGAGACGTGAAAGGGTGGTGCATCGCGTGATAACGTCCGCTTTCTTCATCAAATTCCAAAAGAGGGAAATCAACTACCCAAAGTGGCGCGAATTCGTTTCCTTTTCTTAATCCTAAACGGTTTCCAAGTTCCATTCTTAAAGCTGAAAGCTGCGTTCTTACCTTATTTTCGTTTCCGGAAAGAATCAACATTAAGTCTCCTTCTTTAGCTCCGAATTTCTCAATAATTTTTGCTAAATCTTCCTCGCTGTAGAATTTATTTACTGAAGACGTTTTTACCCCGTCATTCTGGAATTTTACCCAAACCATTCCCGAAGCGCCGATTTGTGGTCTTTTTATCCAATCCACAAGCTCGTCGATCTGTTTTCTTGTATGATCTGCACAACCTTCAACATTGATTCCCACAACCAGTTCTGCTTCATCAAATATTTTGAAATCTTTGCCTTTTACTAAATCATTCAGTTCCACGAATTCCATTCCGAAACGGATGTCCGGTTTGTCGTTTCCGTATTTCTGCATCGCATCAGCGAAAGTCATTCTTGGGAAATCTCCGAATTCCTGACCGGTGATATCTTTCAATAAAGTTTTCGTCATTCCTTCGAAAACATTCATCACATCTTCCTGCTCTACGAAAGCCATTTCGCAGTCGATTTGTGTAAATTCCGGCTGTCTGTCGGCTCTTAAATCCTCGTCACGGAAACATTTTACGATCTGGAAATACTTATCCATTCCGCCGACCATCAATAACTGTTTGAAAGTCTGCGGAGACTGCGGCAAAGCATAAAATTGTCCCGGATTCATTCTGCTCGGAACCACGAAATCTCTCGCACCTTCCGGAGTAGATTTAATTAAAACCGGAGTTTCAACCTCAATAAATCCGTTGTCTGAAAGATAGTTTCTTACTTTCTGCGCCATTTTGTGACGGAAAATCAATTTATCTTTTACAGGATTTCTTCTGATATCCAGATAACGGTATTTCATTCTCAATTCTTCGCCACCGTCCGTTTCGTCTTCAATGGTGAAAGGCGGAAGCTGAGATTCATTAAGAACCGTTAGTTTTTCTACTAAAATTTCAATTTCTCCTGTCGGAATATTGGGGTTTTTGCTGACTCTTTCGATAACTTTTCCGGTAACCTGAATCACAAATTCACGTCCCAGTTTTTTAGCATTTTCCATCAGTTCCGCTGTAGAACGATCCTGGTCGAAAACAAGCTGCGTAATTCCGTAACGATCCCGAAGATCTATCCAAATCATAAATCCTTTATCACGGATAGTCTGTACCCATCCTGAAAGTGTAACTTCTTCATTAAGATTTTTAAGAGATAATTCTCCGTTTGTGTGCGATCGAAACATAATTATTTGTTTAAAGTTCAATGTATAAGGCTCAGATCCGAACCTTGAATTTTCCGTTGGCAAAGATAAGATTTTTGCAGGTTTTAAAAACAAAAAAACTTCCCGAAGGAAGTTTTAAATTATTTATCTCTAAAAAAATTAAAGAACCATTGCCATTGCAGACTGTTTATTTTTAACAGCGTAGTCTTTTGCCGTTTTGCCTTTGCTGTCTTTTGCCGCTTTTTTTGCCCCGAATTTCATCAGCATTTTTGCGGCATCCATATTTCCGGAAGCTGCTGCGTTCATCAAAGGAGTAACATCGCTACATGATTTATTTACGTCAGTTTTACTCACCAGATAATTGAACACATTTTTTTTGTTTTCTTTTACACTCAAAGAAAGTAAATCTGTTTTGGTACCATTTACCGTATAGCATTTTGAAAAATCTTCCTGGCTGAAAGCTTTCTGAAAACCTTCCAGATTATCGGTACGGAACGTATTCAATTGTTCTGCTGATAACTCCTGTGCAAATAATCCGTTGGCAAAAACAGAAAGTCCGAATAGCAAAGTTGCTGTAATTATTTTTTTCATAAAACTTGATTTATCTAAAGAATATACAAAGCTAAATAAAATTTTTCGATCAATGTTGCTAATTATTAATCCATTTCGTTGCTTTTTCCAAAACTTCGTCCTTATTGTATTTAATTCCGTCTATTGTAGGTTTTACTTCAACATCGGGAACAATTCCTATTCTCTGGGTTTCTTTTCCGTCGGGATAATAGATGCCGATTCCGCTGATCATGGTCGAAATATTTCCCGGGAGTTTTATATCAGAAACATTTCCATCGGCTCCTGCCGTTGTAGAACCGAAAACTTTTGCATTCGGTGCGGTTCTGAAAGCCATGGTGTGATATTCCGCACTGCTTTGCGTGGTTTCATTAATTAAAATGGCAATTTTACCCTCATAAGATTTTTTTCCGGTTCCCTGTGTTTTTAAACTTGGTGTAAAAGTGAAAAGTCCCGGCTGACTGTTGCTTGTATTCGTGAATTTTACGAAATCCGAGGATTCCGGTTTTAGCAGTTTTCCCATTTTAAAAACCACAAAATCTGAAGGATAGCTTCTGAAATCGATAACTAAACCTTTCGTATTTTTAATTTTTTCAAAAACTTCAGGAAGAAGATCGGCATTTACACTTCCCATATAAACATAAGCAATGTTGCCATCGAGCATTTTAAAAAACTCTTTTGGCTCTTTTTTTATTTTAATATCTGAATAAGCATAGGTTTTTATAGTTTTTTCTTCTGTTTTTCCGTCTCTTAAAATGGTAAGATTGATGGTTTCTGCATTGCTTCGCAACAATTTTCTCGAAATGTCCCGAAGTTGAGTAGGATAATTGGAAGCAGGAAGATATTTCAGCATATTTTTAATGATGTTGTCCATATTTTCACCATTAATTTCCGTGATGACATCTCCTTTTTTCAATCCGGTCTGTGTTCCTAAATTTTCGTCATAAAAGCCTTCAACCACAGGTTTATTTTCTGCAAAAGTTAATTTTACCGGAGAATACCTTTCGCCAAAATATTTTTCAAGCGATTTGCTGTTTCCCCAAATGTTGGCATGAGTGTCGTGAATTCTTCCGATCAGTTCCAGAGAAGCGAGATTGTATTCCGTTTCGTCTTTTGCGTTGATGAATTTTGGGATAAATTCTTTGAGCACGCCTTTCCAGTCTTCCTCGATGAGGTTTTTGTAAGGAAAATAATACTGAATCATGTTCCAGTATCTGTAAAGAGAAAGCAGTCTGAAACCTTCATCAGGATACTTCATCTCTCTGTAAGGATTTTCATGCCTGAAATCAGGATTGTCTACATTCGGAAAGAAATCGACGTAATAATTGACTTTTGGTCTTTTAGCATCTTTCAGTTGTAAAAGCAGCTCTGTAAATTCTTTCGAGAAGCCGGAATTGGTGATCCAGTCGAGATCCGGCTTGATCTTCACATTTTTAGGCTCAGAATTTTTTGCTGTCTGAAATTTCCCTAAACCTTTGATCCAGTCTGTTAAAATCTGATCTCTCTGTTCAGCAGAAGCATTTTCAGTTTTTTTATAAATTCTGAAAAGTTCGTAATCCCAGTTGTAGTTTCCTTCGGCTACGCTTGGATGATAATATTTCAGATACCCCCAGATTAATCCCAGTTTTTTAAGGTTTTCAATATTATTCTGATCGAGGCTGATGTTGGATATTTTAGAGCCTTTATCAAATTCTTTATCAAGCTCAACTTTCGTTAATTTTTTTTCGAAAATTTTAGCATTTTCAATGTCTTTTCCGTCAATGGAAACTTTTAAGTCGTCTACCCAGATTTTTCCTTTTCCTGAAAGCAATGCTCCTATAACAATTTGCTGCGTGTTTTCGGGAGACATATTAAGCGTAATTTCGTACTTTTTCCAGTCGTTTGTGCCTTTCAGACCAACGTTTTGCATATTGTTAAAAGCAACTTCAGGATCAATTCTCATCCATAATCCTGCAAATCCATCCGTTACATTTTCTGTTTTGAGATATCCGGAAAGCGTAATTTTTCTTCCTGCATAATTGTTGGGAAGTGTGTACATGATTGCTCTGAAGCCTTCTGTACCTTCAGATTCTATCACGGCAGATGCCTTTCCCTGCTGTTTTTCATTAAAATCGGAAAATACTTTTGCAGAATTATTTCCCATTAATTTCCATAATGCAGGAGAATTGTTTTCCGAGGTTTCAAAATCGAGATTTTCAATTTTTTGCTGGGCAAAAGAAGTCATTCCCCATAGAAGAAATGGGACGATGAAATATTTTTTCATAGTGATTAAATTTTTTTGTCAAATCTAAAAAGACAGATCTGATATTATTGTTTGTGAATATTGGTTTTAAGGAAGTTTGTGAGGTTTGGGAATATTTTTAACGAATTTTTTAGTTTTAAAATCTTAAAGAATATTAATTTTTATCTTGATAAGATTTCTAAAGAATGGGTATCGATATTTTTTTAATAAATATGATGTTCAGATTACTGTAACATTTTTATTATTTCCGAATGGCTGTACTTATTGGCATAGTAAAGAGCCGTATTTCCTTTTGCCGATTTTTGATTTTTGTCAACACCTTTTTCTAAAAGTTTTTGTGTAAAATCTGCATTTCCATATTTGGCGGCATACATCAACGGTGATTTATCATCACAAATTAAATGAAGATTAGCTTTTTCCTCTATTAATTTATTGAAAATTTTAGGTCTGTCCATTTTAATGGAAAGAGCCAATAATGAATATGAAGAATTTTCAATAGAATAACATTTATTAATCATCTCAGGACTAATAATTTTTTTAAAATTTGTAATGTCATCATTTTTAAACATCATTTTGATTTCCGAAGTAATCTCCTGTGCAGATATTGTAGCAAGTAACAGTAAAATAAATGAAGCGGAAAATAATTTCTTCATGATAGTATATTTTCAAGGTTTATATTCAATTAAGTCTCCCGGTTGGCAATCCAGAACTTTACAGATGGCTTCCAAAGTTGAAAGTTTTATAGCTTTAGCCTTCCCTGTTTTTAAAATAGAAAGATTAGCTTGTGTGATGCCAATTTTTTCGGCAAGTTCCTGAGACTGCATTTTGCGTTTGGCGAGCATTACGTCTACGTTAATAATAATTGGCATAATTTAGATGGTAAGTTCGTTTTCTTCCTGAATGTTTTTAGCCTTTTGAAAAATTTCTTTAATAAAAATTAAAATCAGACCAAAAAGAAGATAGAAGAAAGGTGGAGTTAAATCATAAGAATTATAGTATTTACTAAAACCATTCGTAACATCTATCAATAAGATTGCGATACCGAATATAATTAATCCAAATCCTGCAAATTTCAAATCTTTTACAATATCAGCTGTGAAAAAATTATCCTTAGAAAGCTTGAGAGTTATGCGAAGTGCATAAAAGAGAATATAGCTGAAAGAAATTATGCCTGTTAAAGCCAAAAGAATTCCTTCGGTTGAGTTTTCTGTAGACAGACACATTTTGGAGAATGGATACTTAAACTGAATAATTTCTGAAGCAATAGTTTCATTATTATTTGGAACCTCCCAATTGCTTTTCCATATGAAACGATTTTCACTTCCTGAAAAAATATAAAATCCTATTAAACCTGTGATCCATAAAGAACTCATGATAAAGCCAATAACGTATATGGCAAATGGTATTCTAAGCCAGTATAAAAGAGAATTTGTGCCTATTATTTTCATATTTTGTTGAAGTTTTAAATTGTTAAATCTACTTGTTCCTGGAGTTCCAGTCCTTTTTTGAAGAATTCGACGATGAATAATATTAAGGCTCCGAAAAATAAGAATATTACAACAGAATACATTACCGCAAAGAAACTTTTTACCGTAAAAGGAACGATAGCCAATGTAATGGCTGTATAAATAATATTAAGCCAGCCGAACCTTTTCAGCCAAAGTAAAGCATTAGCATTGAACACATTTTCTTTGCTGATTTCTCGTAAAAATTTATAACTGATGATAAAAAGAAGGGTTATAAAAATTTCGTTGAAAATATGACTCAGCACACTTCCCGGATTAAAAAGTCCAGTAAGAAGATTCTGCTCGGTGAAAGGAATAAAGAACTTAAATTTCATCATATATTCCATCGGTTGTGTCCATTCATTCTTAGACCAGCCTACATCTGTTCCAATGATAAAAAAATCTGAAAGAATATTATTGCCTGTCTTGAAATTATAAAAAGAAACAGCAAAACCAATGGTAATGTAAATAAGCTGAAGAGCAAAAAAAGCTGCCAGAAATAAAAGCAGATAACTGATGTATTGTGAAACAGAATTCTTCCCGATAATTTTCATGAGTTTGTTATTTTATTATTGCAAATATATAATTATTTATTGTTTTACGATAAAAAATTATTGAATTTTTTATTTTTTATTTTTCTGAGTTGATAAATGCGCTTCGACTGATCTGTTCAGAATCTTTTTCATAAACTTTCCATAAGCCAGGTTATAATCATTTTTGAATCTATATTTTTGCGGAATATAAAACCGAATCCATGTCAGAATATTTCAATTTTCTTAAAAAAGCGCTAAGCGGTGAAGAAGTAGATTACACTAAAGCAACGATACGAAGCGCGGTTCTTCTTCTCGCCATTCCCATGATGCTGGAAATGGCAATGGAATCTGTATTCGCATTGGTGGATCTGTATTTTGTAGGTCATCTTAAAGAAAGCGGATTTGCAATACAGACAGTGGGATTAACAGAATCTGTACTTTCCGTGATGTATTCCATCGCAATCGGGATGAGTATGGCGGCAACAGCCATGGTAGCAAGAAGAGTGGGGGAGAAAAATCCCGAACAGGCTTCAAGAAGTGCTGCACAGGTTTTACTGGTCTCTTTTGCCATTACTTTTCTATTGAGTCTGCTTGGAGTGATCTACGCTGAGGAAATTTTAATTCTGATGGGTTCAAAGCCCGAAGCAGCAGCATACGGAAAAGAATTCACAAGAATTATGATGGGAAGCAGTGTCATCATCATGCTTTTATTCTTAATCAACGGAATTTTTCGTGGCGCCGGAAATGCTGCCATTGCAATGAAATCTCTCTGGATCGCTAATATTGCCAATATAATTTTATGTCCGCTTTTAATCAAAGGTTTTGGTCCGGTTCCGGCAATGGGATTAACGGGAGCAGCTTTGGCAACGACCATCGGCAGAAGTATTGGAGTGATCTATCAATTGTATCATCTTTTGATTGCAGATACGCAGATCAGAATTCAGTCAAAATATTTTAAACCCGACTTTGAAATCATTAAATCGGTTATCAAAATTGCAACTCCCGGAATTTTTCAGTTTGTAATTGCTTCCTGCAGTTGGATTTTTCTGGCTCAACTGGTCGCAACAACCGGCGGAGAAAATGCTTCCGCAGGGTATCAGACAGCTTTACGTTTAATGATGTTCTTTTTGCTTCCGGCTTGGGGATTAAGCAACGCCGCATCAACGTTAGTCGGACAAAATATGGGAGCCAACGAAATGTTGAGAGCAGAACAGTCCGTTATGAAAACTGTAAAGTATAATGTGATCTTTATGGTAACCGTAAGTGTTATTTTCTTTTTTATGGGAGATTTTTTAGTCGGATTTTTCACTAACGAATCTGAAATTAAGACTATTGCTACCAATGCTTTGCATATTATGGCGGTAGGATTTATTTTCTACGGAATAGGAATGGTGATGATTAATGCTTTTAACGGAGCAGGAGATACCTGGACTCCGACTTGGGTTAATTTGTGCGGATTCTGGCTGTTCCAGATTCCTTTAGCGTATTTTCTTTCAAAATATTTCGGAATGGGACCGAAAGGTGTCTTTATATCGATTCCCGTAACCGAAACTTTAATCACCATCGTTGCTTTTATACTGTTTAAAAAAGGAAAATGGAAAACGGTAAAAGTGTAAAAAGTATGGATGCTAGGTTTTTTTAACAAAGGTCGATTTACGCTTCAGTAATAAACTTCCAGCCTCTGTCTTTCAACCTCCCGCTACAGAATTATAAAAATTTTAACAGCTCCAATCTTTGATTTTTACAGGGTATTTTTTAATTTCGTAGTCAATCAACTAAAATTTATTTCTATGGGAAAAGGAGACAAAAAATCTAGAAGAGGTAAGATCAACAATGGAAGCTATGGAAAAAGAAGACCGAGAAAAGCTTCGAAAACAGTTGCTGCTTCAGAAGAAAAAACTAAAAATTAAAATAAAAAGACCGGAGATTATTTTTTCTCCGGTCTTTTTTATGTAACAAAATTAAATTATTTTCCAAAAAATCCGCCAAGGATATCTCCCAATCCGCCTCCGCCTTGCTGCTTCTGATTGCCTCCTCCAAGAACGCTCCCCAGAATGTCATTCAAAGGATTTCCGGACTGAGAATTTCCTCCGCCCAAAACGCTTCCTAAAATATCATTTAAAGGGTTAGACTGTTGTTGCTGAGCCTGATTGGATGCATTCCCAAGAATTCCTCCCAAAAGATCGCCTAAACCTCCTGCTCCTACATTGTTCTGTTGCTTTTCTTTTCCGATGTAGCCCATAATTACCGGAGCCAGCATCGCTAAAATAGGTCCCACTTTATCAATGGAAATTCCTGTATTTTGTGAAAGCTGATTTTCTACATTCGATTTATTTCCACCAAAAATATGGCTTAATATAGAACCTCCTTCAGCCTGTCTCGCATCTGCCTGAGAAACGTCGTCCAGAATACTTCCGTCGTGATCTTTATCCAAAGCGTTATTTAAAGCTTCAGCTTCATTCGCGTCCTGAGATTTGTTTCTAAGGTAAGAAATGATAAGCGGTGCCGCAACTGCCAGTAAAGCAATTACCTGCGTTTTGCTGATCCCGAATTTGTTTTCAGCCTGTTCAGCAACCTGGTTGCCAGTGTTCCCTGTAAGTAGGTCGATTAAACTCATAGTTTGTGTTTATTTTATTGTTAAGTCAACCAAAGTTATCAAAAAATATTCCCCAAAGATTTTTTTTAATCAAAATTTGAGATTTATTTTTGAAATTACCTATAAGTTATTGATTATCAATAATTAATTTTTTAAGATCGGAACATTGGAACATGCTTCACCAAACATCAGCGATTTAACGATCGGCTGAAGCTGTTCAACCAGTTCGATGTACGCGTTTTCAGGAATCTCTTTGTCTGAGCAGCCTTTTACCAACACTCTTTTTCCGCGCATTTCATCAAAATCATGGCTTTGAATGGCGTTGTGCATCAAAATAACTTCCAGATCTTCACGGTTTCCGAAAACTATTTTTTTGGTTACTCCGGTAAGTCTTGCCGTAATCAGGAAATATGCCCAAAGCGGAACGATCGCATCCGCAGAATTGTAGATGTACAAATACGCATCACGATACTCTTCAACATCAATGGCTGCCACTTTTTCGCGGAAATCTTTTTCCTTTAAGACCATTTCCATGAAAAGAAAATCTTTAAGATCAATTCCCTTTCTGGCTCCCTTCGGAACAAGATCCGTAAGATCAAAATTGATTAAGCCGCTTTCCGCAACTTTATTCCGTATTTCAAATTCTTCTGACATTTTTTATCATTATCTTTGAACAAATTTACAAATTAAGATCGTACAACGTCTTATTTGTTCTCTATTCTGATTATAGAAATGAAATATTACATTATCGCAGGAGAGGCTTCCGGAGATTTGCATGGAAGCAATTTAATGAAAGCTTTGAAGCAGAAAGATTCCACAGCCGAATTCAGATTCTGGGGTGGCGATTTAATGGCGCAACAGGGCGGAACTTTGGTGAAACATTACCGCGATCTTGCTTTCATGGGATTTCTGGAAGTAGCCATGAATCTGCGGACCATTCTGAATAATATTAAATTCTGCAAACAAGATATTAAAAACAACAGACCGGATGTTTTAATTTTGGTAGATTATCCCGGATTCAATTTAAGGATTGCAAAATTTGCCAAAGAATTAGGCATTAAAGTCGTTTACTATATTTCGCCGCAGCTTTGGGCATGGAAAGAGGGTAGAGTAGAGATCATTAAAAAATATGTGGATGAAATGATGGTGATCCTTCCGTTTGAGGAAGATTTCTACAAAAAACATGGGGTACATTCGCATTTTGTAGGTCATCCGTTGCTTGATGCGATTTCAACGCTGCAAAATATTGACGTTGAAGAATTTAAAAAGGAAAATAATTTAAACGAAAAAGAAATTATTGCGCTTTTGCCGGGTTCCAGAAAACAGGAAGTGGAAAAAATGCTGGAAATGATGCTTTCCGTAAGACCTTACTTTAAAGAATATCAGTTTGTTATCGCAGGAGCGCCGAGTTTGCCGAAAGAATTTTATCAGAATTATGTAGACGAAAATGTGCATTTTGTTTCCAATAAAACGTATGATTTGCTGAGATGTTCGAAAGCAGCTTTGGTAACATCGGGAACTGCCACGTTAGAGACTGCTTTACTGAATGTTCCGGAAGTGGTTTGCTACCGTGGAAGCAAAATTTCTTATGCAATTGCGAAAAGGCTCGTTAAAAACATCAAATATATTTCTCTGGTGAATTTAATTATGGATCGTGAAGTCGTTAAAGAACTGATTCAGAATGATCTTAACACAAATAATCTGGTGGAAGAACTGAAAAAGATTTTAGAAACCGAGAAAAGAACACAGCTTTTAAGAGATTACGATTTGTTGAGAGAAAAATTAGGCGGAAAAGGAGCCAGTGAAAATGCGGCGGATGTCATTTTAAAGGTTTAAAAAATCAAATAAACTATAAAAAATCGTAGAAAATTTTTCTGCGATTTTTCTTTTATATCATGAATTTAAGTCAAAATTTAAGATTTTTAAATTTTGATTTGCCGATTGTTATTCAATTAAATATTTTTGAGATGCAAAAATTTTGAAATTGAATAAACAGCCGATTTTAATTCTTGCCATCTCATTTATTTTGGGGATTTTTGTTCAGGATTTTTTTTCTTTGGATGAAAATTTTGTTTACATCATTATCATCATTTGTGCTTTCATTTTAGCCATTACTTTTCTTAAAAATTACTATCTCCATAAAGCGAAACCTTACTTACTCGGCTTTATGTTTTTCGGGGTCGGAATTATCCTGCATTTTTTCAATGCTTTTGCTTCCGGAAATAGTTCGGTTTCTAAAAATGAAACCATTGTTTTTAAAATAGCTAAAAAACTGAATTCCAGTGCTAAAAATCGGAAGTATGAAGGCGTGATACAAGCCAGAAACCAAACTTTCAATGCTGTTGTTTACATCCCGAAAAGCGAAAAGGAACTTGATTTTAAACATTATTATCAAGCTCAGGCTTACATTTCAAAGCCGAAGCCGCCACAATATGATTTTCAGTTTGATTATTCGAAATATCTCTTAAGGAAAAATATTGAATACCAGTGTTATATCAATAATGAAATTAAGGAAGCAGAAAGGAAAGATCTAAGCTTTACAGAGAAGTTTTCCCAGAAAAGACTGGAAGTTTTGCAAAGAATTGATGAAACCGGAATGTCTTCAAAGTCAAAAGAATTTTTAAAAGGAATTATTCTTGCCGACCGAACGGAAATGGATGCGCAGACGATTCAGGATTTTAACCGTTCCGGACTGGTGCATTTTCTTGCCATTTCAGGAACACATATTGTCGTAATTTTCGGATTGTTTTATATTTTGCTGATTAAAATTTTACCTTTAAGTTTTAGAAAATATGCGGTTATTTTCAGTTTAATTTTTATCTGGTTGTTTATAATTTTTATCGGATTTGGAAGTTCTGTCGTACGTTCAGGTTTAATGCTGAGTATTTATTTTATTTACATTTTGCTGCAAAGGAAATCTGATCTGCTGCATTCACTTTCTCTGTCTGCTTTCATTATTTTAATATTTGATACTCAACAGCTTTTTGATGTCGGTTTTCAGTTGAGCTTTTGTGCGGTTCTCGGAATTTACTGGCTGAATCAGCCGATTTTAAACTATTTTCCGATACAGGATAACCGGTTTAAAAAACTGATCTTTAATACAATTTCGATTTCTGTTTCTGCTCAGTTAGCAACGCTTCCTCTGATTCTGTACTATTTTCATCAGTTTTCATTTATTTCAATTATTGCCAACTTTTTCATTGTTCCTTTTTCTGAAGCAATCATTGTTTTTTCATTTTTAATGACCACTTTAATTGCTTTTCATCTTGATTTCAATTTGATGAATGTCGCCTATGATTTTGTTATTAATATTTTACTTACAATCATTCATTGGTTTGCAGATTTCGATCTGTTGTTCCATGAAAATATACCGATGAATGTTGTTGAAGTTTTTGCTTTATTTCTAATCGTTTATTTTCTGAGATTTTTTATTCTGAAACCGAAACTTAAAAACCGGACAATAGTATTGATGACAGTTTTTATTTTTTACGTTTTAAGAACAGGTTGTAATTTCTATGAAAATCAGCGTGACGAAATTCTGTTTCATTATTTTTCTAAAACCCAAGTTTTGTCTGTAAAAAAAGGGAACAATGCCTGTTTCTGGATTGAAGAAAATTCAGATCAAAGCAAAATTATTCAGTTTGTTATTAATCCTTACTGTTCTTCAAGAAGGATTAGTAATTATCAGATTAAAACCTTCCCGAAAGATGTAACAAAAGTAGTTTATAATGGCAAAATTTATAACTTTAATTAATCATTACATTTTCTGTTTTTCCTTTATTTATAATATTTTAACTCTTATTTAGAAAGATTACAAACTGGGTTTTTCTGAGATTTCTCACTTTTTGATGTTGTTAACATTTCTTAATTTTGTGGAAAATCAAATTTAAACTTATATGGCAGGTTTAACGAGTTCTACGATAGGTAGAAAATATGCTATGGCATTATCAGCTCTGTTTTTGCTGATTTTTCTTATACTGCATTTGACGACCAATTTGTTATCAGTCCTAAACCGTGATGCATTCAATACCGCATCAGAATTTATGGGCTATAATCCTTTTGTGCAGTTCTTAATGCAGCCTATTCTTGGTTTTGCAGTCTTTTTCCATTTCATTATGGGATTTGTTCTTGAAATTAAGAATAACAAAGCACGTCCTGTGAAGTATGCAGCAAACAACGCTTCTGCAAATTCTTCATGGATGTCCAGAAATATGATTATTTCCGGATCTGTAGTGTTGGCTTTTCTGGCGCTTCACTTTTATGATTTCTGGTGGCATGAGATCAACTACAAGTATGTTGAGCAAATTACTCCGGATTCTGAACGTTTCTGGCCGGAACTTCACGAGAAGTTCGCAGATATCTGGAGAGTGGCTTTGTATGTAATTTCTTTCGTTTTGTTAGGGTTGCACCTGGCTCACGGGTTCCAGTCTTCATTCCAGTCAATCGGGGCAAGACATCCAAAATATACGCCGGTAATAAAGGCTTTCGGAAAATGGTATTCTATCCTGATTCCTGCAGGTTTTATCATTATCGCAATTTTTCACTTTGTAACTCAATAATATCAATATACTAATATGAGTAAATTAGATTCAAAAATTCCAGCGGGTCCTCTTAAGGATAAATGGAAAAATCATAAAGACCATATGAACCTTGTTGCACCAAACAACAGAGACAAGATTGATATTATTGTTGTAGGTACAGGTTTGGCAGGTGGTTCTGCGGCAGCTACTTTAGCTGAGCAGGGATACAATGTAAAAGCATTCTGCTATCAGGATTCTCCAAGAAGAGCGCACTCTATCGCAGCTCAGGGAGGTATCAACGCAGCTAAAAACTATCAGGGAGACGGTGACTCTACGTACAGATTGTTCTATGATACCATTAAAGGGGGAGACTACAGAGCAAGAGAGGCAAACGTTTACAGATTGGCTGAAGTTTCTGCAAATATTATAGACCAGTGCGTTGCTCAGGGAGTTCCTTTCGGGCGTGAGTACGGCGGTCAGTTAGATAACCGTTCATTTGGTGGGGTTCAGGTAAAAAGAACCTTCTACGCAAAAGGACAGACAGGTCAGCAGTTATTATTAGGTGCTTATTCTGCAATGAGCCGTCAGATCGGTAAAGGCAGAATCAAGATGTACAACCGTCATGAAATGATGGATCTTGTGATCGTAGACGGAAAAGCAAGAGGAATCATCGCAAGAAATCTTGTGACAGGTGAAATCGAAAGACACTCTGCACACGCAGTGGTTATTGCTTCAGGAGGATACGGAAACGTATATTTCCTTTCTACAAACGCAATGGGTTCTAACGTTTCTGCAGCATGGAAGATTCACAAAAAAGGAGCGTATTTCGCAAATCCTTGTTATGTACAGATTCACCCAACGTGTATTCCGGTTCACGGAACACAGCAGTCTAAGCTTACTTTGATGTCTGAATCTTTAAGAAACTCCGGAAGAATCTGGGTTCCTAAAAAGATTGAAGATGCACAAGCAATCAGAGCAGGAAAATTAAGACCTGAAAACATTAAAGAAGAAGACAGAGATTATTATCTGGAAAGAAGATATCCTGCATTCGGTAACCTTGTTCCTAGAGACGTTGCTTCAAGAGCTGCTAAAGAAAGATGTGATGCCGGATACGGAATCGAAAATAACGATACTCAGGAAGGTGTTTACCTTGATTTCTCTACAGAGATCATGAAAAAAGGTAGAGAAGCCGCTATTGAGAAACACATCAGCAATCCTACAGATCAGCAGATTTATGATTTGGGTAAAAAGTGGGTTGAGGAGAAATACGGTAACCTTTTCGTAATGTACGAAAAAATTACAGCAGACGATCCTTACAAAACTCCGATGAAGATTTATCCTGCGGTTCACTATACCATGGGTGGAGTTTGGGTAGATTACAACTTACAGTCTACTATTCCGGGATGTTTCGTTATCGGGGAAGCGAACTTCTCAGATCACGGAGCAAACAGATTGGGAGCTTCCGCTTTGATGCAGGGACTTGCAGACGGATACTTCGTACTTCCTTACACCATTGCAGATTATCTTTCAGCAGATATCAGAACAGGAGCAATTCCTACAGATTCTTCTGCTTTTACAGAGGCTGAAAAAGGAATTAAAGAAAAAATTGATTTCTTCTTAAATAATAAAGGAACCCATTCAGTAGATTATTTCCACAAGCAGTTAGGAAACATTATGTGGAATAAAGTAGGGATGGGAAGAACTCCAGATGGTTTAAGAGAAGCCATCAGAGAAATTGAAGAAGTAAGAAATAATTTCTGGAAAAACGTAAAAGTTCCCGGAGATAACGACGGAATGAATACTGAGCTTGAAAAAGCGTTCAGAGTTGCCGATTTCTTAGAGCTTGGACAGTTAATGGCTATCGATGCATTGCACAGAAACGAATCTTGTGGAGGACATTTCCGTGAAGATCACTCAACTCCGGATGGAGAGGCTGAAAGAGATGACGAAAATTACAAATATGTAGGAGCTTGGGAATATCAGGGAAGCGATATCAACGCGGAAGTGTTGCATAAAGAAGAACTGATCTACGACAACATCGAAGTTAAAACAAGAAGTTACAAATAATCTCCAATCTTTTAAATATACAATTATGAGTGCAAAAAAAGGCTTACATCTTACGCTGAAAATTTGGAGACAAAAAAATAATAAATCTAAAGGTCAGTTTGAGACTTATAAAATATCGGATGTTTCTACGGATTCTTCATTTCTGGAGATGTTGGACATCCTAAACGAAAATTTAATTAACGAAGGAAAAGAGCCGGTAGCTTTCGATCACGACTGTCGTGAAGGAATCTGCGGAATGTGTTCCCTTTACATCAACGGTAGAGCACACGGTCCGGATACAGGAATTACAACCTGTCAGCTTCACATGAGAATGTTCAAAGACGGTGAAACCATCGTTATCGAACCATGGAGAAGTGCGGCTTTCCCGGTTATTAAAGACTTAATGGTAGACAGAAGCGCATTCGACAGAGTAATGGCTGCAGGTGGTTTCATTTCAGTGAACACTTCAGGAAATACTTTGGACGCCAATGCGATTCCGGTTCCTAAAGAAGATGCAGACAAAGCAATGGACGCTGCAGCTTGTATCGGATGCGGAGCTTGTGTGGCTACCTGTAAAAACGGATCTGCAATGCTATTCGTTGGGGCTAAAGTTTCTCAGTACGCACTTTTACCGCAGGGTAGAGTAGAAGCGAAGAGAAGGGTACTGAACATGGTGAAAGCTATGGACGAAGAAGGATTCGGAAACTGTTCAAACACAGGAGCTTGTGAAGTGGAATGTCCGAAAGGAATTTCTCTTGAAAACATTGCCCGAATGAACAGAGAATTTATCACAGCTTTTGCTGACAGAGGATAAAATCTATCGAGATAACATAAAAAATCGTCTCCTCACCGGATGGCGATTTTTTTTAGTTAAATCTTTCATAAAAGTAATATTTAATTGCTTTTAGTTTAATGAAAAAACTATTTTTGCGTAATTATAAAATTCAAAATGAAAAAATATCTTTTATTGTTTATCATCGCGGTTTTTGCGATGTCTTGCTCTAAAAAAGTAGAAGTAAAAGGAAAAATCACGGGAGGTTCTCCATTGGAGAGAATCGAATTAATAGAAGCTTCGGGAGTAGCAACTTTACCATTAATGAATATCGGGGTAAATAAAGACGGAACTTTCACAGGAAATTTCGATGCTCCGAAAAGCGGAATGTATCTGCTTTCTTACGGGGGAAAAAGAAATTTAATCTACCTTAAAGGCGGTCAGAAACTTGAAATTTCAGGAAATGCAATGACTTTCCCGACTGAATATGTGATCACGGGAGATGCGAAGAACAACAACGATTTCTTCATGGCTACCCAGAAATATCTTGCAACGTATGCTCAGACAGTTAATATGAATGAGCTGATGACGAAAGATGAAAAAACCTTCCTTAAAGGAATAGAAAAAGTTCAGGCAGATGTTAATAAAAACATCGATGAAAATGTTAAGAAGTTTAGTCCGGATAATGAAGTGGTTACGTGGAAGAAAAACGATCTTTCAACAACTTTGCTTACCATCCTGAACCAATATGAAATGGGACATAAGCAAATGGGCAATCCTTCATTTAAAGTAACGAAAGCTTTTACAGATTTCACTAATAAACTGGAAGAGAACAAAGATGTATTGGTAAAAGAACATCCTTTATACAGAGAATATCTTTTAACCAAAATGAGCCCAGATTTCCAGAAATATGCTCAGGCAAAAACTGCTGGGAAAACTGATGTTACTACTTCAGAATTATTCACAGAATATTTAAAGAAAAACCAAAAAGATCTTTCACAGACTGCTAAAGACTATTTATTGGCATTCGTAATGGCGCAGTCGGATATTCATCCGGGTTCACCTGAAAAAACGGTTGAGAAGATCAAAAAAATTATCGACGAAGATATTAAAGATGCTACCATTAAAGAAGATCTAAAGAAAATTCAGTTTGCCATCAACGGATTCAAAATTGGAGAGCAGGCTCCTGAAGCTTCTTTGGTAAAAGCAGACGGAAAATCTTACAATCTTTCTGAAAATAAAGGAAAACCATATTTATTATCTTTTTACGCTTCTTGGAATCCTTATATCGGAGAAGCTACCATTCCTGTATTGAAGGAAGTAGTGAATTTTTACAAATCTAAAATGAACTTTGTTTTTGTAAATGTTGACGATACAAAAGACCAGTTTGTGAAAACAAGCAGCTCTTTATTAAAAGGAATTACAGGAACGAATGTTTACGGTGAAAACGGTTTAAATTCTGATATTGCTAAAAAATACGGAGTTTACGGATTTAAGTTACCTTGCTTTATCGTGGTAGATAAAGACGGTAAAATTGCAAGCAAGCCGTTCTTCAACTTAGGAGATCCGGAATTGGTGACGGTTTTAGACAAGCAAACAGGTCTTTCCGCTCCAAAGGTAAATCCTAACGTTCAGTTACAACCGGGATTAGGAATGGATCCTGCGGTGGTTGCGGCTCAGCAGCAGCAAGCAGCACAACAGGCTCCTCAGCAACAGGCAAATCCTCAGCCGGCTCAGACGAAATAATTTAAATTGAGTACAGATATAAACCTTATCTTCGGATAAGGTTTTTTTTATTGTATTTTTGCAGACTGAAACGTAAAAGTTTCATTAGGAAAATAGAAAATCGTACAATGAGCAGAAAGAATAAGAAAAATTTAATTCTTGAAAATATAAAACTCTTAAATGCAGGAGCTAAAGGAGTGGCAATAGGAAGAACGGAAGAAGGGAAAACCGTAATGGTTTCCGGAGCAATTCCGGGAGATGTGGTGAATGTAAGAGTGAAAAAAGCAAAGTCCAAATACTTTGAAGGGGAAGCTTTGGAAGTTCTTGAAAAATCGCCTTACAGAGTAGAGCCGAAATGTGTTCACTTCGGAGTCTGCGGAGGCTGCAAATGGCAGAATATGAGCTATGAAAAGCAGCTCGCTTTCAAACAGGAAGAAGTGTACAATAATATTAAACGAATCGGAGGTATTGAAAATTTTGAGACCGTTCCGATTTTAGGTTCTGAAGAGCAGTATTTTTACCGAAATAAAATGGAGTTTTCTTTCTCAAATTCCCGTTGGCTAACCCAATATGAGATCAGTTCCGAAGAAAATTTCGGCAGCAGAGATGCTTTAGGGTTTCATATTCCGGGGATGTGGAGCAAAATTCTTGATCTTAAAGAATGTTTCCTTCAGGAAGATCCTTCAAACGCGATCCGATTGGCAGTAAAACAATATGCTGTAAATGAAGGTTTAGACTTCTTTGATGTCCGCAATCACGAAGGTTTTTTAAGAACTTTAATGATGAGACAAAACTCAAAAGGCGAATGGATGGTCCTTTTCCAGCTTTTCAGAGAAGAAAAAGAAAACAGAGAAAAACTATTCGGATTTTTGCTTGAAAAATTCCCACAGATCAAAACTCTGGTCTACGCGATTAATCCGAAAGCCAACGATTCTATTTATGATCTGGATATCAATGTGTATTTCGGGGAAGGTTATTTAATGGAAGAAATGGATGGTTTAAAGTTTAAAATCGGTCCAAAATCTTTCTTTCAGACCAACTACAAACAGGCTTTGGAATTATATAGAAAAACGCTTGAATTTGCAGATTTAAAAGGAGATGAAGTTGTGTATGATCTTTATACAGGTACAGGAACAATCGCTCAGTATGTCGCAAGAAATGCAAAGCAGGTCATCGGAATAGAATCTGTACAGGAAGCCATAGATGCAGCCATTGAACACGCAGAACTGAACGGTCTTACGAATACAACGTTCTATTGCGGAGATATGAAAGATATTTTTAATGACGATTTCCTTGCAAATCATCCGAAAGCAGATGTCCTGATCACAGATCCTCCAAGAGACGGAATGCACCAGAAAGTGGTTGAGCAGATTTTAAAACTTTCTCCTGAAAAAGTAGTTTACGTAAGCTGCAACTCTGCTACACAGGCAAGAGATTTAGCCTTAATGAAAGAACAGTATGATGTGGTAAAGATTTTACCGGTGGATATGTTCCCGCAGACACATCACGTAGAAAATATTGCTTTGCTGATTAAGAAATAATTTAATTACTTTTGAAGGAATCAAATCTTAAGATGAAATGCCGGATTTGTCCGGTAAAGTAAAACAAAATGTTCAGATGAAATATTTTAAATTTTTAATCGCCATTTCTTTTATCAGTCTGCTTTTTTCATGTGGCGGCGATAACGATATCTGTGAAAGCGGGGAAGGAACTCCACGAATGAAAGTTTCTTTTAAAACACAGGCAACCGATAAGGAAAAAACACTGGATTCTCTGTATGTAGCAGTAGATTATGGCTCCGGAAAAGTACAGTTGGGAGGACAGGCTGAAATTACATCAAGAGTTATTCCTTTAAGAGTAGACAATTCTGCATATACAGATATTTATTTCAGAATTACTAATAAAGGTGCGGAATCTAAAGTAAGAGTAAACTACACTACGAAATCTGCATATGTTTCTCCGGGTTGCGGAATAAAGCTTACCTACGAAAATTTAAATTCAGTATTAGATCCAACGACAACCACTCCGGTAAAAGAAATCCAGGCCGGACAAAATTTTATAGAGAATGAAGACAAGACTAATCTTTTCCTTCTTTTTTAGTATAATCAGTCTTCTGGGTTTTGCTCAGGAGAAGAAAGATAAGGAAACTGCAAAGGAAAAATGGAAATATGAACCGAATTTTATGATTGGTTTTGATGTTCTGAATACGGGAGTTTCTTTCTTTTCAGACAGAAAGCTGTATCAGGGATTTGTATCTTCAAAGCTGAAAGATAATCTTCATGCCATAGCAGAAGCCGGTTTTGAATCTAATATTTACCAAAAAAACGGTTATGACGGAAAAGCAAATGGCCCTTTCGTAAAAATCGGGGCATTCTATATGTTGGCAAAAGATCTTGAAAATGAATTCAATGGATTTTATGCGGGTGGAAAAATAGCGGGTTCCTTTTATAAACAGGAATATATGGCGGTTCCCGTTCGTGGTTACGGCGGAAGCAGCTCTGCAATATCCTTTCCTTCTTCTACACAGTCATCCTATTGGCTGGAAGGAACATTGGGAGGAAGAGTGCAGCTTTTTGAATCCAATTTCTATATTGATGTCAATCTTCAGCCGCGATATCTGGTGTATACCACAAAACAGGACGAAATCCAGCCCATGATCGTTCCGGGATTCGGAAGAAGCTCTTCTAAATTCGGAATGGGCTTCGCGTGGAATCTGGCGTATAAATTTTAAATCAGCACATTAAGCAAAGTAATTCTTTTGAATTTTTAAAGTGTTATATTTTAAATGAAAATTTTAATCTAATATATGTTAATTGTTAAAATTAATATATAAATGTTGTTTTTATGTTGTTTTTTTAATTAAAGTTTAATTTTTTAATATTTTTTCTTTGATTTTTAGGTAATGTATGAGTATTTTTGAAATATTAAAAATATTCTTTATATGAAAAAACTCATTACTACTTTTTTATGTAGTTTAATTGGAGGTACAGCTATTGCACAATGGACTCCAGCTACATTTCCTGGTAGATCGGAAAAATCTTCTAATGTTAGAAGTTACTATAAGTTAGATCTTGTAAAAATAAGAAGCCAACTTAAAGATGCACAAGAATCAGGAAAAAATGCTAAACCCGTAGAAATTTCATTGCCAACGATGGATGGTAAGATCGAAAGATTTTCAGTGTATAGCTTTCCTGTTGTAGTAAAAGAATTAGCAGATCAGTATCAATTAGGGTCATATGTTGGAGTAGGAATTGATGATCCTTCTAAATATTTGAGATTTTCAGTTGCTCCAAATGATTTCCAGTCAATGGTTATTAAAGATGGAGTTTACGAATTTATTGAACCTCAAAATGCTGATAAAACAATTTACGGAGTACATCCTAAAACTAATAAGGCTCAAGGAGGTTTTGTTTGTAGTATGAATGAAAGTGTATTATCGAAAAAACAAATAGACGCTTTATATTCAAGAGGAAAAACATTTGATAAAAACCCTACTAACTTTGCTAAATCTTCTGATCAGAAATACAGAACCATGAGATTAGCAATGTCTGTAACAGGTGAGTATACGCAGTTTTTTGGTGGAACGGTAGCAGGAGCTCTTACTGCAATTAATGCTACAATGACCAGAGTAAATGGTGTTTTTGAAAAAGATTTTGCATTGCACCTAATTCTACAAAATTTCCCGGGAGTTATATATACGAATGCTTCCACAGATCCATATTCTGCAGCAGCAGCCGGTTCAGGAGGTGCTTGGAATCTTGAATTACAAAATACCTTAACAGCAAATGTAGGAAATGCGAACTATGACATTGGTCATTTATTCGGTGCTTCCGGAGGTGGGGGAAATGCAGGATGTATTGGTTGTGTATGTACAGATCCTACTACTGCTGAACCAGAAGGTAAAGGATCTGGATTCACCTCTCCTGCAGATGGAATTCCTCAGGGAGACAATTTTGATATAGATTACGTAGCTCACGAGATGGGGCATCAATTAGGAGCTAACCACACATTTTCTATGGATGTAGAAGGAACAGGTGTTAATATGGAACCAGGATCAGGTTCTACTATTATGGGATACGCTGGTATTACTGGGGCTACAGATGTACAGGCGCACTCAGATCCTTACTTCCATGTTGCAAGTATTTTGCAGGTTGAAGATAATCTTACTACCACAACCTGTGATATTGAAACTTCTGTTACAAATAATCCTCCGGTAATAGGAGCCCTTTCAGATTATACAATTCCGAAAGGAACTGCATTTGTTCTTACGGGAACAGCTACAGATCCTGAAAATGATCCAATGACTTATACTTGGGAACAATTTGATGATACAGATATTCCGGTAACAAGTGTAACAGGAAATAACACAACAGGAGCATTGTTTAGATCTTTGTCTCCAACAGCTACAGGAAATACAAGATATTTTCCAAAATTATCTTCAGTATTAGCCGGAAACCTTACAGTTCCTGCAGACTGGGAAACAGTTTCGAATGTTGCAAGACCTACCAATTTTGTATTAACAGTAAGAGATAATAACCCAACCACAACATCTCAGCAAACACAAAGTGATATTTTAACGGTTACGGTAAGTAATGACGGACCATTTAAAATCAACACTACTCAGGTTTATCACAATGCTCCATCAATTGTATCATGGGATGTAGCAAATACTGCTGCTGCTCCGTATAATTCTGCAAACGTAAAAATTGATTATACAACAAATAACGGAACAACTTGGACTGTTCTTTCTGCTTCTACGCCTAATGATGGATCAGAAACTTATACTTTTCCGGCTGCATTAAATGGACAGAATATTAAATTAAGAATTTCATCAATAGGAAATGTTTTCTATGCAGTTAAGCAAATGTTGGTAACAAGTGCTGCAACTTGTAATGGAAGTGCTCCTACTGGTATTGCAATTTCTAATGTTACAACTTCTTCTGCTGTGATAAGTTGGAACTCAATTTTAAATGCTACTTACCAGATAAGATATAAAAAAGTTACTGAAACAGCATGGCAACAAACAACTTCTTCTACCAATACTGTTACTTTAAATAGTCTGGAAGAAGGAGTTAAATATGATGTACAAGTTGCAGCAGTTTGCTCAGGAACTTTAGGTACATTCTCTGCGAATAATCAATTCGTTACTCAATCATCAGTTTCATATTGTGCATTATCATCAGCTGATCCATCAGAAGAATACATTTCTAATGTTACATTGGCAAATCTTAATAACACTTCAGGAGCAAGTACCTATACAGATTACGGAACTGACCCTACAAAAACTATTAATCTGATAAGCGGATCTAATAATAATACAGTTTCCGTAACCAAGACTTGGCCGATTGATATATATTCTGAGGCAGTAAGAGTATGGATTGATTTCAATAGAGATGGAACATTTGATACAAGTGAAATGGTAATGAATGCAGCAGCAAATTCAACTCCAACAGTAAGTGCTACGTTTACAGTACCATCTACAGCAGTTCAAAATAAGATGCTTAAAATGAGAGTTGCATTACGTTATAGTACATCACCAGAAGCATGTACATCTTATACTTATGGGGAAGTTGAAGACTATAACGTATTCATTACATCAACTATTTTATCAACAAGCGATATTAGTAATCCGGAAAGTAATATTCAGATATATCCAAATCCAGCTTCAGATGTTTTAAACATAACTAAAGTTTCAGATAAAGCTAGTTACAAAATTTATGGAGCTACCGGACAATTAATAAAACAAGGAAATATTAAGAATGGACAAATTTTTGTTTCTGAATTAATTAAAGGTGGGTATGTAATTTCCGTTGAAGAAAGAGGTAAAGAATTATTTACGTCAAAATTCATTAAAAAATAATAAGAAATTAATCTAATTATTAATGATAAAATAATCTCCAGATATTTCTGGAGATTATTTATTTTTTATGAAGTTACAATACCAAAAAATATTTTTTAGGTTAAAAAGCGTGTCAATACAATATTTATGATCTGAAAATAGCTATATTTGGCGGGTAAATTTAATTTAAAAAACTATGAAGAAACTTTTTACTGCTTTATTACTCGGTTTAATAGGCGGTTCGGCTATGGCTCAGTGGTCTCCCACTACGCCAAAGAGTAGTTCTAAAATGGAATTATCTCTTGAACGGAATTATTATAAGCTGGATATCGATCAGATCAGAACCCAACTTAGAGGAGCTCAGGAAATGGGTCCTAGTGCAAAACCTGTAATTATTTCTTTGCCTACGTTAAGCGGAAAAATCGAAAAATTTGCTGTATACAGTTTTCCTGTTATGGCAAAAGATCTTGCTGAACAGTATCAGCTTGGCTCCTATGCTGGAGTTGGAATAGACGATCCGGCTAAATACCTTAGATTTTCAGTAGCTCCTGGTGATTTCCAATCTATGGTCATCAATAACGGACAATATGAATTTATTGAGCCTACAAAAGCGGATAAGACCATTTATGCTATTCATCCGAAATCTAAAAAGAATGAAAATGGTTTTGTATGTTCTACAGAAGAAGGCCCGGCTGCGCAACAGCAAATAAATCAAATGCTAAAAGCGGGACATTCATTTGCTAATCAGCCAACAGATTTCTCTAAAAATTCTGATAAAAAGTACAGAACATTAAGATTAGTAATGTCTACTACTGGAGAATATACTCAGTTTTTCGGAGGTGTTGCAGGAGCATTAGCTCAGATAAATGCTACCATAACAAGAGTAAATGCAGTATTTGAAAAAGACTTTGCTGTTCATTTAAATCTATTAAGTTATCCTGCATTAATTTATCCAGATCCGGCTACCGATCCTTATGATGCTGTTACAAGTGCCTCATCTCCACCTGCTACATGGAATACTTCTCTTAGAGATGTTTTAGCAAATAATGTAGGACAGGCTAATTACGATATCGGACATTTATTTGGTGCTTCCGGAGGTGGAGGTAACGCAGGGTGTATCGGATGTGTTTGTATGAGTCCTGTTGGTACAGGGTATGACTCTGTTGTAGGATATGGTAAAGGATCAGGTATTACTTCTCCTGCTACAGGAAGTACTTTGCCATCTGCAGCAAACCCTCCTTCTGGTGATAATTTCGATATTGATTATGTAGCTCACGAGATTGGCCATCAATTGGGAGCCAATCATACTTTTGCTCATACAATGCAGGGAAGTCCTGTGCAAATGGAACCGGGTTCAGGGTCTACGATTATGGGATACGCAGGTATTACAGGTACAACCACAGATGTTCAGCCGCACTCAGATCCTTATTTCTTTAAAGGAAGTATCGATCAGGTTCAGGCTAACTTAATTACAAAAACCTGTGATGTAGAAACTTCTACTAATAATTTTCCACCAGTGATTGATGATTTACCAACTTATAACATTCCTAAAGGTACTGCGTTTGTATTAACAGCTTCCGCAACAGATCCTGAAAATAATCCAATGACGTATACTTGGGAAGAAGTTGATAATACCAATGTAGTGATTAATAAAACAAATTTAGGAACAACTACTACGGGAGCTACATTTAGATCCGTAAGCCCAACATCTAATCCAACTCGTTACTTCCCTAAATTAGAATCGGTACTTAACGGATACTTGGATAATAGCAATAATACTTGGGAGGCTGTTTCTCAAGTTGCAAGAACAACAAATTTTGCGGTTACCGTAAGAGACAATAGCCCATTTGCAGATCAACAGCAAACAAGTACGAAAACACAACAGATAATTGTTGGAAATAACGGACCATTTAAAATAAATTCTCAGTTTGCAAACAGTGCCGCTCCTTCACCAATTACTTGGGATGTTGTAAATACAAATGCGGCTCCTTACAATGTAGCAAATGTTAAAATTGATTATACAACAAACAATGGAGCGTCTTGGACTGTACTTTTAGCTTCAACTCCAAATGATGGTTCTGAAAACGTAAATTTACCATCTTCTCTTAATGGGCAGACAATAAAAGTAAGAGTATCTGCTATTGGAAATGTATTCTATGCTGTAAAATCGGTTTCTGTAACTGCTTTTGCGCCTTGTAACGGTAATGCTCCGACTTCTATTACTGCAAATAATGTTACGGTAAGTTCGGCGGATATAAGCTGGGCTCCTATTTCAGGGGCTACTTATATTGTAAGATATAAGAAGGTTTCAGAAACAACCTGGACTATAATTAATACAAGTGCTTTAAGTGTTACTTTATCAAACTTGCCAGACGGAACTGCTTATGAAGTTCAGATTGCTGCTGTTTGTTCTGGGACACCGAGTCCATACTCTGCTTCTGTGAATTTTACTACCATTACAATGGGGACTTATTGTGCGGTAGCTACTAACAATGCTACAGATGATCATATTGCAGGGGTTTCTTTAGGAACGATGACCAATACTTCAGGACCAAGTACGTATACAAGTTATGTGTCAAATCCAGCTCTTCAGGTAAATCTTATTAAAGGCAATACTTACACTTTATCTGTAACAAAAGGTTGGACAAGTTCTGCGGTTCCGGAAATGATTACTGCATGGATTGATTTCAACAGAAATGGTACATTCGAAGATTCTGAAAGAATTATGCAAAGTGCAAATACGGTAACAGCTAATCCTGTAACTTCATCATTCACAGTTCCTGCTTCTGCAGTATCTGGTTTAGGATTAAGAATGAGAATCGGATTATTGTATTATGGTACTTCTGGATATGTTCACAATTATTCTTGTGGAACTATTAATACGTATGGGGAATATGAAGATTATAATGTTGTTGTTTCTGAGGTTCAGTTAGCAACCAGTGATGTAGCAAACCCTAAAAATGATATTCAGATCTATCCAAACCCGGTATCAGATATTTTAAATATTACCAAAGTTTCAGATAAAGCGACTTATAAAATTTATGGAGCAACTGGACAATTGGTAAAACAAGGAAATATCAATAACGGACAGATTAATGTTTCTGAATTAATTAAAGGGGGATACGTGATTACTATTGAAGAAAAAGGAAAAGAATCTTTCAATTCTAAATTCATCAAAAAATAATTAAAGTAACTTTCAATAAATATAATCCTCAGGTTTACCTGGGGATTTTTTTGTAATTGATTTTTAATAAATTGTAGGGTTTCAGGTGTATTATGTATAGTATAAATATGGTAAAGATAAGATAACTTCAGTTTTTTAATTTCTCATATATTATTTATTTGTTTACTTATTCCCAATGCTTTGAATTGAATTGTTGAAAAGTCTGTATAAAAAAAATAGAAATATTTTTAATTTAATAATTAAATTTGTTTAGATTTGTATAATTAATATATTGAGAAAGTTATGAAGAAAAATTTTACTTCTTTCTTTTTCCTCTTTTTGTTTGCGATTACCAGTGCACAATGGAGTCCCACGACATTTCGAGGGGAAAAAGCCAGAGCTAGTTCTGATATTAAGAACTATTACTCTTTGGACATTTCTCTGCTAAAGTCTCAATTGGCGAAAGCTCAGGAAACGGGAAAAAATGCAAAACCCGTCACGATTTCTTTGCCAACTTTAGATGGGAAAATTGAAAAATTTGCCGTTTACAGCTTCCCTGTGGTCGTAAAAGAACTGGCAGATCAGTATCAGTTAGGATCTTATGTAGGAGTCGGGGTAGATGATCCCGGCAAATATCTGAGATTCAGTTTAGCACCCGATGATTTTCAGTCGATGATCATTAAGGATGGTAAATATGAATTCATAGAACCTGCTGATAAAAACAAAACAGTTTATGGTGTGCATCCAAAAACTGATAAAAGCAATGAAGGTTTTCTTTGCTCTATGAACGAAGACAGACTATCCAAACAAGAGATAGCCAATCTTTATGCAGAGGGAAAATCATTTGCCAATCAGACAACAAACTTTGCCAAGTCATCCGACAAAAAGTACAGAACGATGAGACTGGCAATGTCTGTAACAGGTGAATATACGCAGTACTTCGGCGGTACCGTTGCTAATGCTTTAACAGCAATCAATGCAACACTAACCAGAGTAAATGGGGTATTTGAAAAAGATTTTGCATTACACCTTAATTTACAGAATTTTCCAAACGTAATTTATACCAATGCTGCAACAGATCCTTATTCGCCTGCAGCCCAGATGAATAACTGGAATTTGGAACTTCAGCAAACACTTACTGCTAACGTTGGGAATGCCAACTACGATATCGGTCACCTATTTGGTGCTTCCGGTGGTGGAGGTAATGCAGGATGTATAGGATGTATTTGTGTAGATCCTACAGGTCCCACTTCTCAGCAGAAAGGATCAGGATATACTTCTCCTGCGGATGGTATTCCTCAGGGAGATAATTTTGATATAGATTATGTAGCCCACGAGATAGGTCATCAATTGGGTGCAAATCATACATTCTCCCATGGTTTGGAAACAGCCGGAGTAAACGTTGAGCCGGGATCCGGGTCAACAATTATGGGATATGCAGGAATCACAGGAGCAAATACTGATGTTCAGGCTCACTCAGATCCTTACTTCCATGCAGTAAGCATTACTCAGGTACAGAACAGATTAATCAGCAGAACGTGTGATGTTGAAACTCCAATTACAAACAACCCTCCTGTAATTGCACCACTGCCTACTTATAATATTCCTAAAGGAACGGCGTTTGTTTTAACAGCTTCTGCTACAGATGCTGAAAATGATCCGATGACATATTGTTGGGAACAAGTAGATAACGCCAGTGTAACAATTAATAAGAATAACTTAGGAACTACTGCAAGTGGTGCTACGTTCAGATCATTTAATCCAACGACAAGCCCAACAAGATATTTCCCTAAATTATCTTCTGTATTGGCTGGAGTTTTAAACAACTCTAACAATGGATGGGAATCTGTTTCCACTATTGCAAGAACAACGAATTTCAGAGTAACAGTAAGAGATAATAATCCGGTTCCTACTCAACAGCAAACCGAGTTTGCCAATCAGCAGATTATAGTTGGAAATGACGGTCCGTTTAAAGTAACGACAACCAATGCCTATAATAATGGTGCAACAAACGTAACTTGGGACGTAGTTAATACCACCGCTGCTCCATACAATGTTGCGAATGTAAAAATTGATTACACCACAGATAACGGAGTAACATGGACAGTAGCGGTAGCTTCAACCCCAAACGATGGTAGTGAATCTCTTAACTTAACAGGTCTTACTGTTGGAGGAACAGTTAAGATCAGAGTGAGTTCAATAGGAAATGTATTCTATGCCATCGGAAGTGCAACAGTAACTTCTTTACTTACTTGTACAGGAGCAGCTCCTACAGGTATTGTTGTTTCTGCGATTACCCAGACTACAGCTACAGTTACCTGGGCAGCTACTACGAACTCCACTTATGTAGTTCGTTACCGTCCGGTAGGAAGTACAACTTGGATCACAGTGAATGCAGCAACAAACTCAATAAACCTTACAGGTCTTACTGATGGCATTCAATATGAAGTTCAGGTTTCTACAGTTTGTAATGGAGTACAGGGACCATTCTCTGCTTCTACCAACTTTACGACTTTAGGTCTTACTTACTGTACAATGACATCCAGTAACTTTGCTTCAGAGTATATCTCTAATGTAACGGTAACACCTGTAGGTGCTGCTGTAATGAGTAATAACTCTGCGGGATCTACTTATACTGATTATTCTGCTACTCCAAGTGCTTTGGTAAACTTAGTAATCGGTTCTACAGGAAATACTGTTTCTGTTACAAAATTCTTTCCAGGTACAGTATGGAGCGAAGCAGTAGGTGTATGGATAGACTTTAACAGAAATGGAGTTTTTGAAGCGACTGAGCAGGTAATGAATTCACCTTCAAGCACTACAACTCCAGTTTCAGCAACTTTCAACGTTCCTGCAACAGCTTATAATGGACCAGCAACGACAAGGATGAGAGTAGCTATGAGATATATCACATCTCCTGTAATGTGTCAAAGTTTTGGTGATGGAGAAGTTGAGGACTACGCAGTTAAATTAATTCAGCCTATTCCTTGTACAAGTAATGCTCCATTAAATCTTTCTGTTACAAATATTACAGCAACTTCAGCTTATGTAATGTGGGATCCTGCAATAGGAGCAACATACATATTACAATACAGACAGGTAGGTTCTCCAACCTGGATTACAGTTCCTTTAACAACAAATGCTTACACTATAAACAACCTTCTTGAACAAACTCAATATGAAGTTCAGGTGGCGTATGTTTGTTCAGGAACTACAGGTACGTTTACTGCTCCTTATCAGTTTACAACGCCGGCGGTAACCTATTGTAATATTACTTCTACAAATAATACGAACGGTTATATTTCTAATGTGACAGTTGCTCCAACGAATTCTTACGTAATGAGTAATAATTCAGGAGCCAATTCATATACAAACTATTCTCCGGATCCAGCCAAATTGGTAACATTGGTTCGTAACTCTACGAACAACACAATCTCTGTTTCTAAATCTTGGCTAACAACCACAACATCTTCTTTAGCTGTTGGTGCGTGGATTGACTTTAACAGAAACGGTATTTTTGAAACAGGAGAAAGAGTAATCAGTACTACAGCGAGTACAACAACTCCTATTACGGCTACATTTACAGTTCCTGCAACTGCTTATAATGGTCCGTTAACACTTAGAATGAGAGTTATTTTCTCTACTTCTACAATTACAGATCCTTGTGCAACAGTTGCAAACGGAGAAATTGAAGATTATGCGGTTAAGATTATAGATCTTGCTGCTTGTACTACAGCTCCTCCAACTCCTGTTATTGTTTCAAACGTTACAGCTTCTACAGCTTTGGTTTCTTGGATCAATGCAACAGGTGCAACTTATACATTAAGATACAGAACAGGTACTGGAGCATGGACTGTAATTGCTCCGGCAACTAACCCTTACACTATTATAAACTTAAATGCAGCTACTACTTATGAAGTACAGGTTGCAACTATTTGTGGTGGTGTTACAGGAGCTTGGTCTGCTTCAACCAACTTTACAACGCCTGCAATTTCATATTGTAATTCAGGTACTGCAACTGTAACTGACGGATACATCAATAATATTACGGTTACAGGTACGAATACACCGATGATGTCTAACAACTCCGGACCTAGTACCTATACAGATTATTCTAATGATGCAACAAAGATTATTACATTAGCTCGTAATTCTACAGGTAACGTACTTTCTGTAGGAAGAACAATCTTATCAAGTACATATTCTACTTATGCCTGGATAGATTTTAACGGTGATGGAATTTTTAATAACAACCCAACAACAGTTGCCGGTGGAGAAAGAATAATGAACTTAGGATATTCTTCCACAACTCCGGTTACTGCTACTTTCCCTGTTCCTGCCGGAGCTTATTCTGGTACGAATAAAGTGAAAATGCGTGTTATTGTATATTTCTTAACACCTACAGATGCTTGTTCTCCACTTACAAGCAACGGTGAAGTTGAAGACTATCAGGTTAAATTTGTAGACATCCAGCCATGTACCACGGCTGCTCCTACTGGTATTACAATGTCCAATATTGCAGCAACTACAGCTACAGTATCCTGGATCTCTTCTACCGGGGCAACTTATTTGGTAAGATGGAGAACTACTAACCCGGTTGGAACTTGGAATACATCTGCTGTAATTACAGGAAATACTTACAACATTACCGGACTTACTGAGCAGACTGCTTATGAAGTTCAGGTAGCAACAATCTGCGGTGGAGTTCAGGGACCTTGGTCTACGTCTGTGCTGTTTACGACTACGCCAATTACTTATTGTAATATGACGGGTACTGGAACGACTGACTTTATTTCAAACGTTACAATAACTTCTGTGAATCCGGGTATTCCTCCAATGAGTAATACTTCTGTACAGACAAATTATATCAGCTATACCACTCCGGCAACATTGGTGAACTTAGAAATAGGTTCTACAGGAAACCAGATTTCAGTAGCTAAAGGCGGAGCACAAAATGATGCAGTTTCGGCTTGGATAGACTTTAACAGAAATGGCGTATTTGAAACTTCAGAGCAAATAATGGCTTCTGCAGCAAGTACAACAACTCCTGTTACAGCATTGTTTAACGTTCCTGCAACAGCATATAACGGACCTTTAACAACGACAATGAGAGTTGTTCTTAAACGTACAAGTGCTCCTGTTATGTGTCAGAATGCAGTAAATGGAGAAGTAGAAGATTATGCGGTGAAATTAAGACCTTGCTCTACTACAACACCAACTAACTTAGCCTTCAATACTATTACGCATACTTCTGCGAATGTTACATGGACGGTACCTACAGGTGGTCTTACATTTATCGTAAGATACAGAGTAGCGGGAACTACTACTTGGACTCAGGTGGTTGTATCAACATTAACAGGTAATCCTCCATTGGCTTTAACAGGTTTAACACCGGCTACAACGTATGAAGTACAGATCGCTGGAAGCTGTGGAACAACTCCTGGAACATTTACACCTACTCAGACATTCACAACAAGATGTGATCCAACCCCTCCGAATGTAACAATCGGAACGGTTACCACAAATTCAGCAGTAGTAACATGGGCTCCAGTTGTACCAAGTGCTACTTATGTAATCAGATATAGAATTGTAGGTACAGCAACATGGGCTACAATCAACGTTACTGCAGCACCATTAAATACGTATACTCTTACAGGTTTAAGCCCTTATACAACTTATGAAGTACAGGTGGCAAATATCTGTAACGGAGAAACAACTGTTAATCCTTGGTCTAATCCTAAAGTATTCACTACGGAAAGAACTTGTCAGTTGCCTCCGCCGGGACTTACTATTACAGCGATTACACCGACAACAGCTCAGGTAACATGGGATCCTTTCCCAGGTGCTACTTATATCTTGAGATACAGAAAGGTAGGAATTCCGAGCTGGACAATGGTTCCGTCTAATACCAATACGATTACCCTTACAGGTTTATCTGAATTGACACAGTATGAAATGCAGGTAGCAAACGTTTGTAGCGGAACTCCGGGAACGTATACACTGCCTTATTACTTCACTACACCAACTATTGTGTACTGTCAGATGGCATCTACAGGGGCTATAACTTCAGAATATATTTCTAAAGTTACAGTAACGCCAAACGGTAAACCTCAGATGACGAATATTTCTGTAGGATCTAATTATTCAGATTATACAGGTGTTCCGGCTAAATTTATCGAGCTGATTCAGGGATCTACGGATAACAAGATCGTGATCGATAAAAAACTAGCAGGAAACAATAAAGCAGGAGTTGCAGTCTGGATCGATTTCAACAGAAACGGATATTTCGATATCAACGAAAGAATCCTTGCTGACGGACCAAACAGCAATCCTACCGCGAGCACTACATTTACAGTACCTGCAGATGCATTCATCAGTCTGGTAGACTACAAATATGTAGTGATGAGAGTGGCAATGGGCAAAGATATCATTCCAGTAAACTGTAATAGCTTCCCAGATGGTGAAGTAGAAGATTACACGGTAAGAATTTCTAAACTTCCGGTTGCTAATTCGATCAATCAGACAGATGTTATGATTTATCCGAATCCGGTGAGCTCAGTATTGTATGTGAAAAATATCAGCAAAAAAGCGAATTATAAGATCTATAATTCAGCAGGACAATTATTGTCAAGCGGTATTATCTTAAACAACAAGATTGACGTTCATAACCTGATAAATGGACTTTATGTAATAGACATCTTGGATGGAGATACCATTTCTGTTCAGAAGAAATTTATTAAAGAATAATACATTTAATCATTAATCAACTTAAGCAGGCTCTCAGAAATGAGAGCCTGTTTTTTTACCTGAAGAACAGAAGCATGAAAAAACTCGTTAGAAATAATCCAACGAGCTTAATTTTATTCGATATCGAAGACGATCTTTTCGGTTTGTTCCTTGATATCTTCAAGATTGGTATTGTTATAAATAATGCAGTCTGCAAGTTTTATTTTGTCTTTTTCCGGCATCTGTTTTTCCATCACTGCCTGAACTTCGCGGTAGGTTTTTCCGTCCCGGTCCATTACTCTTTTTATTCTGATATTATCTTCAGCGGTAACAAGTAAAGACTTATAACATTGCTGGTTTAATTTTAATTCAAACAATAAAGCTGTTTCTTTAAAAACCAGATACTTTGTCTGCTTTTTCACCCACTCTTCAAAATCTGTTCTTACAGCAGGATGAATAATTTCATTTAAGCTCTGAAGAAGATCTTTATCGTTAAAAACCTTTTCAGCAACAAATTTCCGATTATAAAATCCTTTTTCGTCATAAGCTTCATCTCCTAAAAGTTCCTTGATTTTCAGCTTTAAATCATCATTGTCGTTTACGATATCTTTCGCCCTGTCATCCGAATAATAAACCGGAAATCCGAACTCTTCAATGAATTTGGCAACCGTAGTTTTTCCGGAACCAATTCCGCCTGTTAAACCAATAATTTTGGGTGCAGATAAGGGATCAGGTTCTGCTTTCTGAGTTTCTGAATGTAATTCCTCCATAATCAAAAATTAATATCCAAAAACATCATTAAAACTAAACGTCTCGTCTAATCTTACCCCTTTTTCAGTCATTTTCAGACTTGCCAGTTCGTTATGTGCGTCATGCTCAAAGAATAGTAAATATTCATTATCCACACACTGCTTAAGAAATTTACCCTTTTCTTCTAAAGTTAAAAGAGGACGCGTATCGTAACCCATTACATAAACCTGAGGAATATGTCCCGCAGTCGGAATTAAATCTGCCGCGAAAACAATTGTTTTTTCCTGATATTGAATCACAGGAAGCATTTGTTTTTCCGTATGACCATCCACAAAAATCACATCCATTTTCAAATCTGGTGCAAAACCATAATTTCCGGTTGCAGGAAGGGATAAAAAATTTAATTGTCCGCTTTCCTGAATCGGAATAATGTTCTCCTTCAGAAAACTCGCTTTTTCTCTTGCATTAGGTTCCGTTGCCCATTTCCAGTGATTTTCATTCGTCCAGAACTGTGCATTTTTGAAGGCAGGTTTGTAACCTGTTTTATCATCATTCCATTCAATTGCGCCACCGCAGTGATCGAAGTGGAGGTGAGTAAGAAAAACATCGGTAATGTCCTCTCTTACAAAACCATATTTCTTTAAGTTTTTGTCTAAATTATCATCTCCCCAAAGCGAATAATGACCGAAAAATTTGTCGTCCTGCTTATTTCCAAGACCACAGTCAATTAAGATTAATTTTTTTCCGTCTTCCACAAGAAGAGAACGTGTTCCCAGTTCAATCAGGTTTCTTTCGTCTGCAGGATTGGTTTTTTCCCACAAACTCTTTGGGACGACTCCGAACATCGCTCCGCCGTCGAGCTTAAATTTTCCGCATTGTATTGGATATAGCTTCATATAATATTGAGTTTTTTTATAATGTTGTTTATTTTTTATTTGAATGAAAATCTAAATTTTACTTCGAAATCAAGTTAAACTTAAAACAATTCACCCGGATTTCTCGGTACCGCAATATTCAGATGTTTGTATGCTTTTTCGGTAACCTCTCTTCCTCTCGGAGTTCTGATGATAAATCCTTCCTGAATTAGAAAAGGTTCATAAACTTCTTCCAGAGTTTCAGGGTTTTCTGCAATAGATGTTGCCAAAGCCGAAATTCCCACAGGTTTTCCTTTAAAATTTTCAATCATGACACGCATGATTTTGTTATCCATCTCATCCAGACCAAATTCATCAACGTTTAATGAATTTAAAGCATATTTTGTAATATTAATTTCAATTTCGCCATTGCCTTTTATTTCTGCAAAATCCCTTACTCTTCTCAAAAGAGCATTGGCAATTCTCGGTGTTCCTCGGCTTCTTCTCGCAATTTCAATGGCCGCATCTTCATAAATTTTTACGCCCAGAACTCTTGCGCTTCGGATAATAATCATCGACAAAAGTTCAATGGTATAATATTCCAGTCTGCTTTGGATTCCGAATCTTGCCAACATCGGTTTTGTAAGCATTCCGCTTCGGGTTGTAGCTCCCACCAAAGTAAAAGGATTCAGCCCGATCTGTACACTTCTCGCATTCGGACCGGTTTCCAGCATGATATCAATTTTATAATCTTCCATTGCAGAATACAGATATTCTTCCACAACAGGAGAAAGACGGTGGATTTCATCAATGAAAAGCACATCATTTTCTTCCAGATTGGTTAATAAACCGGCTAAACTTCCGGGTTTATCCAAAACAGGTCCCGAAGTTATCTTGCAGTTTACCCCAAGTTCATTCGCGATGATATTGGCCAAAGTGGTCTTTCCCAAACCGGGAGGACCGTGTAAAAGAACATGATCCAGCGCTCCGCCACGCCTTTTTGCAGCCGTCACGAAAACTTCAAGATTTTCCAATGTTTTTCTCTGTCCGGCAAAATCTTTAAAACTCTGGGGACGAATCTGTTCTTCCTGCGCAAGTTCTTCGCGGGAATAATTGTCTTTATCTGGATGTAAAAAATCGGGCATTAATTCAATTTCATTTACCGTAAAGATAGGAAAATTGAGGTAAAAATTAAGATTGAGGCTGAGATTAATTTTAGTGGAATTCTGAGATTTAATTAAAGGTTATGGGGAAGTGTATTTGTGCTTTACAATATTGATATATTTTAAGTATTTTTGAGAGGCAAAATAGTAATAACAAATGATAAAAGATTTTACTGAGATGCCCGTTTGGCAAAAGGCAATGGATATTGCTGAAAAATGTTTTAATATGTCTGAAAGTTTACCCAAAAAAGAAGATTATGCATTGACTTCACAATTAAGAAGATCAGCGGAAAGTATTTCAGCAAATATTGCTGAAGGTTTTGGGAGAAGAACAGCGAAAGGTAAAAGCAGGTTTTATGATATTTCCAGAGGATCTGCATTTGAGACAAAAAGCCATTTGATATACGGAAGCCGAGTAAAATATTTTTCAGAAAATGAGTGCTTAGAAATAAAAAATTTAATTAATGAAGTTGTACATGATTTAAATAAGATAACAAATCATTTAAACAGAATTCATCCTTAATCTAAGCCTCAATCTTAATCTTATAATAATGAAACTAATTGGTCCTTTCAAGCAGGTGGTAACACTTGCAAACCTTCCTTTAAGAGGAAAACTTTCAGACGAACAGCTTGAAATCATTCCCGATGGAGGAATTTTAATTGATAATAAAATTGAGAAAGTCGGAAACTTTGAGATTCTAAAATCCGAAAACCACAATATAGAAATTGAAACGGTAGAAGGAGAGCAGATTGTTCTTCCGGCTTTCGTAGATTCCCACACGCATATTTGCTTTGGCGGAAACCGAGCGAATGATTTTGCCATGCGTAACGCAGGAAAAACGTACCTCGAAATTGCCGAAAGCGGGGGAGGAATCTGGAGCTCGGTGCAGCATACAAGAAATGCATCGGAGGAAGAATTGTTAAAAACTTTGCTGGAAAGAATTGATTTTTTAATTTCTCTTGGAATTACAACCATTGAAGTAAAAAGCGGTTATGGTTTAGACGCTGAAAACGAACTGAAAATGCTTCGCATCATTAAAAAAGCGCAGGAACAGACGAAAGCAAGTCTGGTTCCAACCTGTCTTTCCGCACATCTGAAGCCAAGAGATTTTGAAGGAAGCAATGAAGAGTACTTGCACTATATTGTAACGGAAATTTTACCGAAAGTAAGAGAAGAGGATTTGGCGAAGCGGGTTGATATTTTTATTGAAAAATCGGCATTTCAGCCCGAAGAAAGCAAAAACTTTTTGCTAAAAGCTAAAGAATTGGGTTTTGAAATTACCGTACATGGAGATCAGTTTACTCCGGGAAGTTCAAGAATTGCAGTTGAAGTGGGGGCAAAATCTGCCGATCATCTGGAAGCTACTATTGATGACGATATTGAATTTTTAGCCAAGTCCGATACAGTGGCAACTGCTTTACCGGGTGCAAGTTTAGGATTGGGAGAAAAATTTACGCCGGCTAGAAAATTACTGGACGCAGGAGCGATTGTAGCGATCGCAAGTGACTGGAATCCAGGTTCTGCGCCGATGGGAAATTTAATTACTCAGGCTTCCATTCTGGCAACATTTGAAAAGTTGACGACAGCAGAAGTTTTAGCAGGAATGACTTTCCGATCGGCTTTTGCGCTTGGTCTGGAAGATAGAGGAAGATTAACCGAAGGACAAAAAGCAGATTTTGTGACTTTCAAAACCAATAATTTCCAGAATGTCCTTTATAATCAGGGAAGCTTGAAAGCGGACAAGGTTTATATTGATGGTAAATTATTATAAAAAACTTTGCCATGCTGAAAGGAATTAAAAATCTTGTAATTTATTTCGTACTTCTTATAATATCATTAAATGTACTTTCTATCTTGCAATCTCTTTGGGTTAATATTGGAAATATAAAAACCGGAGGACAGTTTTTGAATCTTATATATTCAGGTTTTGTTTTTATAAGTTTTCTTTTATTAATATTGATATCTTTTTATTTCTTAACAAGATGTGTGTTTAGTGTTTTCCAAATATTAAAAAGTGTATTCATAAATTTAGTTGGCAGGATTAAATAATTAAATTATAAAGCTAAAAATTAAGGTTAGATGAAAAAGATCATCATTCATTTCCTATTGATTTTAGTATCAATGATATTATTTGTTTTTCTGTCTTTTGTTGGCGTTTTTGCAATTTTTACAGAGAAAATAGAAAGCAATTCCAATAATATTTTAAATGCAGCTATTTTAATAATTTGGTTCATCGTATTTATTTTAATAATATATTTTATCATTAAATTCCTCATAAGTATTTATAGGTATAAAGAATAACAAAATCACAAAACATAAATTAGTATGAATAATATTTGGCAGGGAAGATTAGACGGAGAAGAACTTCTTTTCCACAGAATATTTCAGAGGGTAAAAGAAGAAAATAACTACGATCTTATTTCACCTAAAGATTTCGTTTTACATGGATTTGCTGTAGATGAAGGCGTTAGACGGAATAAGGGAAGGCAGGGCGCAAAACATGCTCCGGATATTATCCGTAAAAATATGTCGAATTTTCCTGTAATCCGTCCTGATTTTTCTTTGCTGGATTTTGGAAATATTACCTGTGAAGACGGGAATTTAGAGAATACGCAAAACAGTCTTGCCAAAAATGTTTCCAAAGTGTTACTGAAAGGAGGGAGATCTGTAGTTTTAGGCGGAGGTCATGAAGTGACTTATGCACATTATTTAGGCTTAAAAACAGCTTTTCCTGAACAGAAAATAGGAATGATTAATATTGATGCTCATTTTGATAACAGACAGCCTGAAAATGGAGTAGGAGCGAGTTCCGGAACCGGATTCTGGCAAATTGCTCAGGAAGGCGAAATGCATTCGCTGCATATCGGAATTCAGAGAAATTCAAATACTTTGAAATTATTTGATACCGCTCATCAGTACGGAATGAAATATATTCTTGCCGATGAACTTTTCTTTGAAAATTTACCTTCCGTTTACCAAAGAATTAATGATCTGCTCGACAGTGTAGATTATCTGTATCTTACGATTTGTATGGATGTTTTCAACGCTTCCATTGCTCCCGGAGTTTCCGCTTCCGCTTATAACGGAATTTTTGCTGATGCCACATTCATGCATTTTTACAGACATATTCTGAAAAGTGAAAAACTTTTGGCACTTGATGTGGCAGAGTTAAATCCGCAGTTTGATATTCAGGAAAGAACGGCGAGACTTGCCGCAACACTTATAAATGAATGGTTTATGATTTAACATAAAATTTAACAATATTCCGATAGAAAAAATCATTATTTTATATAACCCGAAGGAACAGGATTTGTTGCTTCCAAGATGCTTGAAGAAAAGCATTAATTAAATTCGGCACAGACTGAATTTAAAAACAGAAATTATAGTATGGAACAATTAATTGAAAATAAACTTATCAAAGCAGATAAGGCATTTTCAGAATGGAGAAAAGTACCATTCGAAGACAGACAGAAACTCATTGCTAAAGCAGCGGAAATCTTAAAGAACAATTCTGAAAAATTTGGAACAATCATTACTCAGGAAATGAACAAACCTATTTCAGAATCTATTGCTGAGGTTGAAAAATGTGCTTTAATGATGAACTATTATGCAGATGCTGAAAATATTTTAAAACCAGAGAAAATCGATTCCGAATTTTCTTATTCTGAAGTTCATTATGTTCCAAAAGGGGTAATTTTAGGAGTAATGCCTTGGAATTTCCCTTTCTGGCAGGTCTTGAGATTTGCCGTTCCTGCGATTTTAGCCGGAAATACCGTTGTTTTAAAACATGCTTCAATTTGTTTTGGAAGCGGAAACGCTATAGAAGAAGTACTTTTGGAAGCAGGATTTCCGGAAGGAATTTTCCAGAATCTTGAGGTAAGCCATAAAGAAGTAAAAGGAATTCTCGAACATGATGCGGTAAAAGGAGTCAGTCTTACAGGAAGCGGAAAAGCAGGAGGAGAAGTAGCTTCTATTGCAGGACTAAATATCAAAAAATCATTGCTTGAACTTGGCGGAAGTGATGCATTTATTGTATTGGACGACGCAGATCTGGATGAAGCGGCAAAAGCAGGGGTAAAATCAAGACTTCAGAATTGCGGACAAACCTGTACCGCGGCAAAAAGATTCATCATTGATGAAAAAATTGAAGATGCTTTTCTTCCTATATTTATTGAAGAATATAAAAAATATGAGGTTGGAGATCCGATGGATAAAGAAACCAAAATTGCCGGAATGGCAAGACCGGATCTGGCAGATGAACTGGAAAAACAGTTTCAGAAAGCACTGGAACACGGAGCTGAAATCATTCTTCCTCTGGAAAGAATTTCTGAAAATGAATTCAGACCCGGTTTAATTCGTGTGCAGGAAGGAAATCCTATTTTGCAGGAAGAGCTTTTCGGACCTTTGGGAATGGTGATGATTGCTAAAAATGACGAAGAAGCTTTAAAAATGGCGAATGATATTCCTTTTGGACTTTCAAATTCCGTATGGACAAAAGATCAGTCACGACAACTATTCTTCATAGAAAATCTTGAATCGGGAACCGTTAATATCAACAGAATGACGAGTTCAGATCCTCGTTTTCCATTCGGTGGATCAAAAGCTTCAGGTTACGGAACAGAGCTTTCTTTATTGGCTTTACGTGAATTTGTAACGGCAAGAACTGTGGTAGGAAATTATGAGTAGAAGGGAAGTTTGAAGAGGGGAGATGGAAGTGCTGCTTAATGAGCTTTCAATATTTATTCTTTCCGCTTTTGGCTCTGAAAAATAAAAAAACTCACGAATAAGTTTCGTGAGTTTTTTGTTTTATAATTAACAGTTTTGTATTAATTAAACTGTCGTTAATCTTAAGGTATTTGTTTTTCCGCCTTCGTAAGATGGAGTTGCATTGATGTTGATGACAAAGTCTCCCGACTCGATGTAGCCATAGTTATGCGTTAACATATTTACCTGGATAATCGTTTCATCAGTAGATTTCTTCATATCATAATAATAAGCGTGAACTCCCCAAAGAAGATTCAGCATGGTAATTACTCTCTTGTTTCCACTGTAAACAATAATATGAGAATTCGGTCTGTGAGCTGCCAATTGGAACGCTGTATAGCCTGAACTTGTCAGTGTAACAATTGCAGAGACATTGGTTGTTTTTGCGATTCTTACAGCAGCAAGACAAACTCTGTTGGTGATAAATCGATCATCAATACAGTTGAAATCCTTTTCGATAGGCTCATTTTTGTGTTGGTAAAAATGCGTAGTTTCAATGTTCTTTACAATTTTCGCCATATTTTCCACAACCTGAACCGGATATCTTCCTACAGAAGTTTCTCCTGAAAGCATTACGGCATCTGCTCCGTCCAATACAGAGTTTGCAACGTCATTTACTTCCGCTCTTGTTGGCGTTAAACTGTTAATCATCGTTTCCATCATCTGGGTAGCGATAATTACCGGCTTGGAATAGAATCTTGCTTTTTCCACCAGCGTTTTCTGGATGGCAGGAACTTCTTCCATCGGAACTTCCACTCCTAAATCTCCACGTGCAACCATTAAACCGTCGCATTCCAGTAAAATTTCTTCTATATTTTTTACCCCTTCCGGCTTTTCAATTTTCGCAATAATAGGCGTTTTGAATTTTCCGTTCGGATGTTTTGAAATTAATTCTTTAAGATCAATAATGTCCTGTGCATGACGAACGAATGAAAGTGCGATCCAGTCTACTTCCTGATCCAGCATGAAATTGGCATCCTGAATATCTTTTTCTGTTAATGCAGGAAGAGAAACATTCGTATTCGGAAGGTTTACTCCTTTTTTAGAACTCAATGGTCCTCCCTGAATGGTTTTTGCTTTTACAGTATCTAATTCATTGGTTTCGGTAACTTCCAAAACGAGTTTACCATCATCAATAAGGATTCTTTCTCCAACCTTCACATCCTGCGGAAACTGTTGGTACGTCATGTACACTTTTGTAGAATCTCCCTCAATTTTTTCATTAGTGAAAGTAAGGATATCTCCCGGATTAAGGTAAGAACCTTCTTTTACAACGCCTACTCTTAGTTTCGGACCCTGTAAATCTCCTAAAATACCAACCGAGAAACCATATTCTTTATTAAGTTCTCTGATGATTTCGATATTTGAACGAACTAAGTCGTAATCAGCGTGTGAAAAATTGATTCTGAAAATATCAACACCTGCTTTCATTAACCCTAACATTACTTCCTTCGACGATGAAGCCGGACCAAGCGTTGCAATAATTTTTGTCTTCTTTAAATACTTATTCATAATACTGGATAATTTGATAAAGTTCTTCCTCAGAACCTAATGTATAATCTTGAATCGGAAACACAAGATTTTCAGGGAGCAAAATTACGGAAAAATCAGGAAACTGTTCCGAACTGTGCAAAATATATTGCACTTCTACCTGATTATTTAATAAAAATTTAATGTTTTCTTCTTCCGAGAAGAGTTCAGTCTGTAATTTTTTTTGTTTACTTTCTGCAGATCTGTTCGAAATGAAGGTAAAACAAGTCTTTGTAAATTTGTGGTAAGCCTCAAATCTTGGAAAAAAGTAATCATAATAAGATCCATGAAGAATAACATCTTCAATTCTTTTGAATGTAAGATCGTTGTTTTGATTTACTTTATAGAAAAACTCATGATCGGGTATATTCTTTGCTAATCTTACCAATCCGATGGTAATATCTTCAAATTCAATATCATCTATATCATAAAGTCTTTGGATTTCCAAGTATATTTTCTTTTTTGTTTAAAATATAAAATGCTCTTTGGGCTGCCTTTTCTTCGGCTTTCTTCTTGGAAGTTTCTGTGGCATTCGCGATTTTTTCTTCTCCCAGCCAAACATGACATCGGAAAACAATCGATTTATTTACCTGAATTTCTTCGCAAGTTTCGTACTTTATATTCAGTTTCTTCTTCTGGCTCCATTCCAGCAGAAGACCTTTGTAGCTTACAATTTTATTTTCTAGTTTGTTAATTTCTGTAGGCGTAAGTAATCTTTCCAGAATGATCTTTTTACAGGTTTCATACTGGAAGTCTAGATAAACAGCACCAATTAAAGCTTCAAATAAATTTCCGGAGATGTTTTCACCTAAAGCAACAACAGAATTTTGTTTCTGCAGAAGATTGGTAAGTTTTAAGTCTTCTCCTAATTTATTAAGATTTTTCCTATTAACAATCTTAGATTTCATCTGCGTCAGATATCCTTCATTGGCTTGAGGATAGGTATGAAACAAATGACAAGAAATAATTGTACCCAAAACAGAATCTCCTAAAAATTCCAGCCTTTCGTAATTGCTGTCTTTGTTTTTAGAAGAATTTTTTAAAGAAAAAGCTTCGCGGTAGAGGGCAACATTTTGTACCTCAGTTCCAAGCATTTTGCTGAGTTCAGTAATGAGAAAATAATCTCTCTCCGTTAGTTGTCTTTTTCTTTTTTTGAGAAGGAATTTAGAAAAGTATTTCTGTAACTCCATTCAGTAGATTTAGATTTTCTTAAATAGAACGCAGGCATTGTGCCCACCAAACCCAAAAGTATTACTCATGGCTACTTTTACATCTTTCTTAGCAGCTTCGTTGAATGTGAAATTCAGTCTGCTATCGATATTTTCATCATCAGTAAAATGGTTGATGGTAGGAGGAACAATACCATGAATAATAGTTCCCAACGCAGCAATAGCTTCAATAACTCCTGCAGCACCCAAAAGGTGGCCGGTCATTGATTTTGTAGAATTAATCTGAATATCGAAAGCGTGTTCTCCCAATAATTTTGAAATGGCATTAGATTCTGCAATGTCTCCTAATGGAGTAGATGTACCATGCATATTGATGTGATCTACTTCATCAGCAGTTAATCCTGCATCTTCCAAACAGTTCTTCATTACTAGATAAGCGCCTAAACCTTCAGGATGAGGTGCTGTCATGTGATGTGCATCTGCACTCAGACCTCCACCTTTTAATTCTGCGTAAATTGTAGCACCACGTTTTACGGCGTGCTCATATTCTTCAAGGATAATACATCCTGCTCCTTCCCCAAGAACAAATCCATCTCTGTCTTTGTCGAAAGGTCTTGAAGCGGTTTTAGGATCATCATTTCTTGTAGAAAGTGCCATCATTGCATTGAAACCACCGACACCACTTGCTGTAACGGCTGCTTCTGAGCCTCCACACACAATAACGTCTGCTTTTCCAAGCTGGATCAGCATTTTGGAATCAATTAAAGCGTTTGCTGAAGACGCACATGCAGAAACAGTAGTGTAATTCGGACCATGGAAACCATATTCTATAGAAATATGTCCCGGAGTGATGTCTGCAATCATTTTAGGAATAAAGAATGGGTTGAATCTCGGAATTTCCGTATTTGCCCATCCTAAAACTTCAGTCTCAAAAGTCTCTAAACCTCCGATTCCTGAACCCCAGATTACTCCGACTCTGTTTTTGTCTACGTTATCTTCAATAATTCTTGAGTGGGTTACTGCTTCTCTTGCAGCAACAAGCCCAAGTTGTGTATTTCTATCCATTTTTTTAGCCTCTTTCTTGTCGAAATGGTCTAATGGATTGAAATTTTTAACTTCGCAAGCGAACTTAGTTTTAAAGTTTGTGGCATCAAAAAGAGTAATAGGAGCAGCACCGCTCTCACCTTTCACAAGATTTTCCCAGTATTCTTTTGCATTATTTCCAATTGGTGTTATTGCTCCAAAACCGGTTACAACTACTCTTTTTAATTCCATAAACTTTGTTTAATTTTCTTATTTGTTGAAGAATATTATTTATTTACTACTTCTTCGATATAAGCGATAGCGTGTCCTACAGTAGTAATTTTTTCTGCTTGATCATCAGGGATTTGAATATTGAATTCTTTTTCAAATTCCATGATAAGTTCAACTGTATCCAAAGAATCAGCTCCTAAATCGTTAGTGAAGCTAGCTTCTGGAGTTACTTCTGTTTCTTCAACGTCAAGCTTATCAGCGATGATAGCTTTTACTCTTGATGCAATGTCTGACATAGTAAATTTTTTTTTAATTGTTAGATGGTGCAAATATATAAAATTCTTTACGATAAAACATTTTTTTAGTCTTTTTTGTGGTTTGCATGAGAGTATTTTGTAAATTGTGGGTTTAGTGTTTTAGTTTTCAGGGGTTTATATTTTAACGTTTCATTGTCTTATTTAACTTTATCATTCATCATTTTTTATCCTGAATACAGAATCCGTCTGATTAAGCATTTTAAATGGTATTTTTTATATCAGAGCTTTATTATTTATACTTTTGCAGCTTCTTTTTATTTTATATATTCTTTGTTTTCATGAGAAAAATCCTTTTTATCCAGTTTCTTTTATTCTCAATATTTATTTTTTCACAGACGGAAGGTAAAGTAATTAGGATAAAAGACGGCGATACGTTAGTTGTGTTATTATCCGACAATACCGAGGAAACTTTAAGGCTTGCGGAAGTCGATTGCCCTGAAAAAGGTCAGGCTTTTGGTAAAAATTCCAAACAATTTACCAGTGATGCTGTATTTGGCAAAAAAGTTACATTTTACAGAACGGCAAAAGACCGATACAAAAGAACTGTTGCCAAAATTTTTTATGATCATAACAAATATCTTTCCGAAGAAATCATAAAGGCAGGTTTCGGATGGTGGTATTTTAAAGCCTCTAAGAATATTGATCTGCAAAAGTTACAGGATACCGCCAAAGCAAAAAAGCTTGGTTTGTGGATGGATAAGAATGCGGTTTCGCCTTGGGAATACCGAAAGAGCAGGAGTAAGAAGGTGGCGGGCAATAAAAGTAAAGCTCTTTAATATTTGAAAAATTTAAAATCACTGTTTCATTCCGGTGGTGTAGACGGTAATTCAGCATTCGAAATTTCGAGTATAATGCTTGATTTAATAATTAATTAAGATCCAAAATATCGATATACCGATACCTTGCTATGCGAGATTTTAAATGCTAGTGGATATCCAATTTCAAGAAGAACACTATGTAAATACCGTGAGGCTCATCTTAATTATCCCAAATATAACAAAAGACATTAAGGTTTAACGATACAAGTTTCTTGTGTTTTTAAATCTCCACAATTTCTAACAATTCATAATCTGTACGTTCATTCAATGTTTTAAATTTTGTCTTATAAACTCGTAAATGAATTCTACAATATTTGTTCAAAAATTTCTTATCATATTCGATCAATTGTTCTTCATCAAGATCATGACTTATTGATCCTGAAATTTGTTGCCCCTCATCATCAAGAATATCGAATCTATTAGAATCTAATAGCACTCCACGAAAAGTACCGGTAATAAAAATTTCATTGTCCTCTTTAAGTGCAAATGATACTCTACTAGCTGCCTTATCTATTTTTTCCTTTGATAATTCAATATGTACATTACCACTATCCATCTTTAAGATAGATCTTTCATTTGAAACCTCCTGTAAAAACCTTTTAAGATTATTTAGGTTTCTTTTTGGAGTTGTTTCGATTGTACTCTCAAATAATTGGTCACTCTCGGTAGTATTTGCAATCAGGGTAATAACATCTTTCATTGCATCAGAAGTGTCAACTATATCATACAAGTCTTCCTCATCAAAATCTAATCGTGATAGTTCAATCCCGAAAGATCCTTTTGGTAGGGCAGTTAGGAATAATTCGGCATTAGAACTTTTTCTTGCTCTCCCACGCCTTCCAACTTTTCCATATTTGTTAAATGCTAATTGGGTTTTTACTAAAGCTTCGAGTGGAGGCATTATCTTACTTAAAAAAGTTGATTTTATACCTTTTGAACCTAAAACAGCATCACCACTAAAGAGAAGTTGAAGAGATGGTTCAAATGATTCTAATGGAATCGATTTAAGTTCATCCTCTATCATCTCAATTCTTTCTTTAAGTCCTTCTGCCATTAATGGATGATCACCAACTTTTTCTAACAGTCGATTTAAATCTATTAGTTGCGTATTTAAATATTGAATTCTATTGTGTAAACTCATCAGAGTGACTTTAGGTAGTTTAATGCATTTTCATCATCCTTCAGGGTGTTTAAAGGAATTTTCAACATTCCCTTCCAAATTCCATTCCTCTTGTGAGTGAATAGCTGTAACCAATATCTTGTTTGGTCTATAGTAACGTCGGGATCAAAATTAAAGTCAATGGCATAATGATCTACTAAGAATTTCTCTCTTGCCATTTTAGGGCTGAAGAATTCTGGAAAAAACGTCTTTGCCATAAATTGATCATTCATTGTTAGTCCACCATAAAAGGTGACAACATCTAAGTCATTCGGATTCCTACCCTCAGATTCTTCAATATTCTCTAAAAAACTTCCATCTAACCATTGGAAACCCACTTTTATACCACTATTAACAGTCCTTTTTCGAAAATCCAAAAATTTTTGTAAAATCTCAATTCTTTCTTTTGATGTACTAAATTTTTGACATAATTCAAATGTTGTACACTCAAAAGGAGAAACATCACTTCTATTTGACGGATCTCCTAAGTGTGGTGGTATGACGTGATTGTGATCAAAATCAGGAATCGGCATAACTAATTTAAAGGTTATTTGTTTTATCAAATATACATATAATACATAAAATGGATAATAATGAGGAAAATATTTATGACATAATATAAGATTTATTCTTGTTACCACCAGTGTTACCACCAACATAATATCTAATGAGATATTATGTAACAAAAAGGATCATTAAAAACCCCTCTATATCATTGATATAAAGGGGTTTTAGTTGTTAAAAGGTGTCATAACCTTTCATTACGGTGGAGTTGGAGGGATTCGAACCGTCTCTTTAAACCTCTTTATTTATCAACATCTTTTAAAGCTGAGTCTCAGGCTACTCACCGAATTACTCACTTTGAAAATGTAGGTTTTTGATTCATTTTACAAATCAAAGATAGTAACTTCATTCGTATTTTAATGCATATATATTAAAGTTTTATGGAAGATTTGAAATATCTTCAAGCACTAATATGGTAAGTATCGTGAAAAAATCGAAAATTACAAAAGGGTTTTATTGTTATCTGTGGTTTGCCTAGTTTTCCCAATGAGAATTGTTAAATGTCTCTTTGGAATTAGTTCCGATTCATTTATATATAAAGTCTACTTAAAACAGTGCATCAAATACTATTTTTTCTATGTTATTACACATCTTCTAAGTTAAACAATTTTAAAGAGATATTATTAGAAATTACATTTATTTTTTTTGATCCACCTTTTCTTAATATATTTGTTTTAAATCTAAAATTAGAAAATTATAAGAGTAGCCTGAAAATACATATAAAAATATTGCGTTAAGCAGTTCATTTTCTTCGTTCAAATACTGGAAATATTATCACTAAAGAATTATGACTGTAAGATGCGCCCTCTCGGGGCGTGTTTTGCTCATTTCTTTAGTAGGCTATTCCAGTAGCCTGAACGGAGGGTGATGTCAATTCACGCTCTTTTTATTGTTAAGAAAAATATCCGTAAAAATACGGGAAGAAAAAGAGTGTAAATACCTATATGTATTTCTTCTAATTTTCTTAGAATTACAAATAATGAAAATAAAAGATTTTACGTCAAGTTTTGACGTTAATCTGATTTAGTTTTGTAAAGTAGAATATTGAGTGATCACTATTGGGTGATTTTAAAAAGACTTATTTTTGCAGTTATCACAATATACAATGAAAAATTTTTATTTAAAATCCTTTTTCCTCTGTTTAAGCTCCTTAGGATTCGCTCAGATTCCTAAGTTACCAACTATGGAAAATCCCAATCCCTCTACATTTCAGAATTATTCTGACCAGAGCTTTATAAATCCCAAAAGGAACAGTACAACTCCCGTAGTTCCCCAGAACTACAATAATAATATAAGAACTCCCCAAGCATATCAACAGGATGTAAAAAGGGCGCAGGAAGATATCAGGCGGTTTGAACAGGAACAGGCAGAAGCCGAAAGAGCTGTATTTTACAGCAGGGTAAAGGCGTTGGAAGATTCCGGATATAATCTGCCTTCCCTTTCAGGAAAGGCAGGAACAAATGCCTATTATGATGCCTTTGATAAACTTTCAGCTCTTGATTCTGAAAACTATTCAACAACTGAAGCTAATTTTATCGTAGAGAATGCTTTTTATGGTGGTAAACAAAATTTTAAGCAGTTTAAAGCCGGAATACAACAAACAGCAAAACAGGTACTTCAGAAAATGAGAACTGACAAGCTCGATACTGAAGACAACACCATGAAAAACATTGCCCTGTTTAAGCACTTTTCAAAAAATTACAAATATGATTTTGACGATTATTTCGGGGCGAAAGACTGGACTAAAATGTTTACTACAAAGCTCATGAAAACAGGAAAGGGGCAATGTCATTCAATGCCCTTGTTGTATCTGATGATCGCTGAGCAAATGGGCGCACAGGCTTCTCTCGCTACTGCTCCGAACCACACCTATATTAAATTTTTAGATAGTGAGGATCAGTGGCAGAACATCGAGCTGACGAACGGAATTTTCACAACTAATTCCATGATTTTGGAGTCCGGATATATCGGCTCGGAAGCCTTGCAGAATAACTTATACATGAACAGTCTGAGTAAAAAAGAACTCATGTCACAATTTTATGCTGATCTGGCGAACGGCTACATTCATAAATATGGAATGGATGAATTTGTAGGTAAAACATTGGATAAATCTTTGGAATACTCCCCAAATAATATGTACGCCAATTTGCTCAAATCTATGTACCAACAGGCAAGATTTAAGCACGTTACCGATAATTTAGGAATTAAAAACGCAGAAAATCCGGAAGAACTGCAAAACATCCGCTATTTTCCTAAAGCAGTTGAATTACTTCAGGAAACTAAAGCACAGTTTGACAGGATTGATAATTTAGGATTCAAATTCATGTCAAGCTCTGCCTATTCGGAATGGCTCGGCAATATGGGTAGGGAAGCCAATAGGCAACAGAGCGAGGAAATTGCGGAAAGAATAAAGCAGATGAATGCTGAAAAGCAGAGAAAAAAACAAGAGGAACTGAAAAAAGCACAGGAAGAAAAAAGACGGATTGAAGAGAAGAAAAAGAAAGAAGAGGAAGAAAGACGAAGACTATTTTATCTTAAAACATAATGAATTAATATCTATGAAAAATTTATTACCATTCACAATATTTATTTGGTTGCTCTGTTCCGGAACAGCCAAAGCTCAAAACAACCAGTTTTATAATGATGCCTACCAGACCATTGACAATATGCTCGAAAGCAGGCAAAAATACAGCTTTAAAGATGCTGTTTTCAGTGTGGAAGAAGCCTATTATCAGGGTAAACTCGATACTACGGCACTCAATAAGGAGATCAGATTTTTAAAGAACTTTGCACAGAGTATTTTAAAAGATAGAGATCTGGAATATAAAGAAGCAGATAAGGAAAAGGTAAGCAAATATTCTGCGGTCTATTCTATCATGTGCAGGACTATTCCAGTTGCTGTAAAAGATTCTGTTATTCAGTATAAGCCCTTTGAATATGATTTTACCGATGTTTTTGGGCATAATGACCTTCCTAACCTGTTTGTATCTAAATTACTGGCCACCAAAAAAGGCAATTGTAATTCTATGCCTTATCTGTACAAAATATTAGCGGAGGAATTAGGTGCAGATGCCAACCTTGCATTAGCTCCTAATCATGTCTATATAAAACATAATATTAAATCTGTCGGTTGGTTTAATACTGAGCTTACGAGTGGTATTTTTCCGGAAGACGGTTGGCTAATGGCCTCTGGGTATATTCATTTGGATGCCATTAAAAATGGGGTGTTTATGAAAGCTCTTAATAACAAGGAAAGCCTTGCCTTATGTCTTTTTGATCTCGCTCAGGCATATAACAGAAGTTATCCCGGGAACGATGGTGAATTTGTTTTAAAACTTTTAAACAGGTCAGTAGAAGTCTATCCCAATTTTGCAAAGGCTCTTATTTTAAGGGCTGAAACCCACAAAAAACAGTTTGAAAGTATTATGTTTAAACTGAACCTGAGCAAAGATGTACCGGAAAACATTAAAATAGCCCTGAAAGACCCGAAAGCAAAAGAACTCATGGAACTCATGAAAAAGGAAAATGGTCATATCTACGATATCGGTTACAGGCAGATGCCTGAAGAAATGTATCTGGAATGGCTTGTATCTCTAAAAACAGAGAGAAATAAATATGAGAATAAAAAATTATTAAATAACTTTAGCAAATAATCACAATCATGAAAAAATTATTTTACTTTATCTTTTTCCTGCTGATAGGATTTTCCCATGCTCAGGTAAAAAGCAAGACTACTCAAAAGCCAGAAAAGCCTTATATTAATCCTGTAAAGCTGACAAGAGAAGAAAGATCACGCCCTTATATGAGCGAAGTTCTGAAGTCCAGAGATTCACTTTCTCCACAGGAAGCCGAAAGAAGAAGAAAAAATATTGAACTGGCTAACCCTTTTAGAAAGTATGGTTTCTATCCTAAAATAGCTACGTTAAGCAAAGGAAAATATTTAGAGGTTCACGATATTGACAGTATCATCAATATTGGCTCTGTACGCTTCAACAGAAAAACAAGAGATATTGTTGAGTTCAGGGAAATAGATTTGAGTGATCCGGATGCTCAGCCTTATCTCGATACCGCAGGACGTTGGTTTTCGCCAGATCCTTTGAGTGAGGAGTTTTCAAACTGGACACCTTACAACTTTGCCTTTAACAATCCCACGCGGTTTGTTGATCCGGATGGGAGAGAAGCTAAAGACTGGGTAAGAACGGCTAATGCAATTTTTTATGACAGTCGTGTTACCAATCAAGCAGAAGCAGAAAAGGCTTATGGAAAAGGTGCTCAGCATATTGCTCCGGGAGGGGCTGGAAGTTCATATACAGCTTCAGACGGAAACCATTATCAGTTAGGAGATCACGGCTTTGTTTTGAAGAATGGAACACAGCTTTTAGGAGGTGTGGACTATGCTGATTATGCAGTAGATAATTCCGGAAAAACAATGAAGCAAGGGCTTACAGCGGCAGCAGGAGCAATTACAGTAGGAGGTGGTCCTGAAGATGTTCCTGCGGATGTTGTTGCGGCAGGGATATTATCTATCTACGCAACAGGGGCATTAATCCAGAAAATGGATTATGAAATGTCTAAAATAGAAGAAAAGCCGGATGGCCCTACTGGATGGCAATACTCATTACGTGCATCTGCATCTGGACAATATCCTATTTATTCTTCTGGCTTTTCCACTCCAACAGGCTCTACGTTTTTGAATAAAGGAGATGTCTGGAAATATGGGGAAACTACATCAACAGGTAGATATACCCAAGGAGAATTAAATCAAGCACGACTTATACAACGAAATGAGTTTAGTGGAACTCAAAGACAAATTAAAATGATGGAAAAAACTAAAATTTATAATTATTTCTTTCAAAATGGTACACTACCTCCGGGTAATAAAATTTTCAGATAAAATATTATGAAATTTGCAATAACACAAGAAGTAGACACAAGATCAGGAAAGAAAAGCGATATTATTCAACAAGTATCAAATGATTTAGAAAATTATCTAAAGGACAAAAATTATGGCTCCGATATCGAAACATTTCTTATCGGTTTTGTTGGAGTTAAAACAAAGCCCGGATATGAAGAATGGTATAAAGAAAGAAAGCCTAAATATACAGCTTATAAGGCTTCTAAAAACCGCATTACAGGGCTTCCTATGGAAATTATAAAAACTTTTAGTTATGATATTAAATTCGACTATGATCTATATGATGAATTTGTAGAGGCATCTGATGAAAATAGTAAAAAGATTTTAATATTAAAGATATTAGATTCGTTTAATCACTTAGACAAGTTCTCAAAGAAAATCAAGGATTTTGATGCTGAAAAATTCAAATCCGATATCGAAATTTTCTTTAAAAAAAATGAATTTATATAAAACAATTTGGCAATGATACTTAGAAAAAACTTTCCTTTAAAAGTTATTTTAATTCTGCTTCTTTCCTCAATAATTTATTCCTGCAATAAAAATGAAAACTCAGGAATGATAATTGAAAAACTTGAACAGTTAAGAAAAGCACCAAAGTTTAAACAAGAGGGGTTATATCCGGGTCTTGCAAATGAGCAACAAAGAGAAGCTCTATCCAAAAAATTAGATGAAGTCATTGACGAATTTAAAAAAGGAGCTAAAAATGGATATAACAATAACCAATATCAGGATTTAATGAGAAAAAATATTTCAAAATTTGATTCTTTTAATTTAGATACTGAAGACAGAGAATATATCTGTGGATTTTTTGAAAGAATAATGGATGTAATAGGATTAAAAAGTTCAGGTGGTATTCTTAATGAATGGCTCTATGGAAAACGTTTCTAAAATCATTTAACACAAAAGGAATGAAATCTGGTGCAGCAAAATCATCTTAAAATAATTATATAAATCCTTTACTGCTCAAATGGTATTACATGAGTGGAGAAGTGGAAACTAAAACTCTAAAATCATTCAAACACAGAATAAATTTATTAAAATGAAGAAATTATTATTTATTGGTGCTTTAATCCTGAGCATTTTATTTATATTAAGTGTTGCAATAAATCCTCAAAAGAACAAATTATCTAATTTTAAACTTGTTGTTTATGATATTGAAAACAGTACTGTCTCAATATCTTCATATTCAACGTTAGATAAAAACGGAATACTAAAAGTATGTTTGAAGAGATATCATGATACCGTTTTTTATAAATACCAACTCACTAAAGAAGAGATTGAAAAAGTAAATAAATTATCTTCCAGCAAATTGCAAAATTTCGTAGACAAAAAGCAGTTAGAAAATAACAGTTACTATGCAGGAAGCAGAAATTACATTAATTTCAAAGTTAAAAATAAGGATGAAAGACTGTGTTTTATTCAGCCTTTTATGAGTCCTGAATTTAGTGAAATTATGGATTTGCTGACTGAAAAAATATACAAACAAGACGAAATAGCAATAACATCAGGGTTTAAAATTGATTTTGAAGCAATAAAAAATGATATTCTAAAGCAAAATGAAATAGATAATTATCTGCCACAAAAACGATTACCTCCACCGCCAATGAGAAAATTTAATTAAAAAATGCAAAAAAACTATTATTAGCTACAATTTCAATAATACTTTTAAGTTGTTCAAATACTGAAAATAATAATTCTATGGGACTATTCGGAAAACTTTTTGGAAAATCACAATTAGACAAAAAAATATCCAGTCAACCAAATTTTAGCAATATTGAAAAAACTGCTGAAATGTTAGATGAAAATATTTTTTGGAATATAATTGATAATTCATTAAAAAATACCAATAATCAAAAAAATCAAGAGGCTTTTTTAATAAAGGAAATTCAGAAATTAACGCTTAAAGAAATTATTGGCTTTCGTTTAAGAACAGACAAATTGCTGTATGACACTTATAATTCAAAAATGTGGTGTGCAGGATATATTATGAATGGTGGATGTTCGGATGATGGATTTGAATATTTTAGAAATTGGGTTATTTCAAGAGGAAAAGATGTCTATTATAAAGCGAAAGAAAATCCAAACACCCTTATAAGTCAAAAAGAAAATGGTGAGGATGAAATGTTTGACTTTGAAAGTTTTTGGTATGTTGCATTAGAAGCATTTAATAAAAAGACAGGGAAAAGCTTATATGATTTTATTGACTATGAAAATTTTAAAACAACCGAAGGAAATTATCCTCAGTTTGAATTTGATTGGAAAGAAGAAAACCCTGAAAGTATGAAAAAACTTTGTCCTCAATTATTTGAACACTTTTGGAATTAAAAATATTACTTGAGTATAAAGTATGCCATATTACATAAGAATATTAGGTACATCAGACCATAAAATTCATCTTGATGAAATTATTAGTCTATTGAATGATCATGGCTTATCCGCTAAATTTAGTATTTATAAAAATGAGACTCCTGATAATTGGACTGTTATTGATGTGTCGAATTTGAATGACGATTATCTAATGCAAATTGAGCGTAATACAACTAATGAAGGGGTTGGCAAAGAAGAGATTGAAGAATTTAGAGACGAGATTTTAGAATATAAGCCAGTTTCTGCCTCTAAATGGCTCTACAAATATTTAGACAAAGTAAAAGTTATTTATGCTTTTCAGCTTCTTAATGCATCAATGAAAGAAGAAAATTTTTCTATTGTTGAAACTATCAAATCTGTTATTTGGAGTAAAGTTGGCGGGATTTTTCAGGCAGATAATGAAGGATTTTCAAATGAGAATGGTTATCATATTCTTTGGCAATTCTCAGACTATGTCACAGGAGAATGGAATATGGCACTTAAAAACTTTTTTGGAGGATGGACGAATTTTACAATGGATTTAGGCGATGAAATACAGAGAAAAGAATTTTTAGAAGGTAAAGTCCCAAAAAATGCAAAAAAACTATGACCAATAATCCATATTTGACTTTTAAAAATGATGAACTGGCAAAATCAAAAATTTTAGCCAAAGAGCTAAATATTTCAGAAACTGATTTTATTAATATACAATTTTGGTTTGACTTATTACTATTGAAGCATGAAGAAGCAACGAGCAACCATGAAGAGCAATTAATAACTGAAAAAGAATTAGAAGCCAAATTTAACGAGCTTATTTCATCAGAAATCGAAAGGAAAAGTTATAAATATATTCTTCCAAAATTATTGAATTACAATAATGAATTCAACGGTGCTTTTTTAAGATCACTTTATGTTGCAAGGTTGGGATTTTTACTTAGAGAGAATTTGATACCCAAACTTGTTAATGATAAGAAATTAGTTTATTCACCAGAAGATTTTTTCAATGTTACCATTTATCTCCGGGATAATTATTTTGTTTCTCCCAATAGCAACTTTTTAGAAGATATACTAAAAATAGAAAATGTTCGTGGTATTTTCAAACAGGCTACTACCAAAGTTAAGTTTGAAACTTTGAAAAATATATTACACATTATATATCAGAAAACCTATCATCATGATATTATCTGTTTTAAAAAGATTTTAAAATCAGTATCAGAAACAGATTCCGAATTAATTTCCTATCTGAAGAACTTTCAAGTAGAAAATAAACAAGGTTGCTATAAGATTATTAATGATATTTTGAATTTGGATTTTTTAAAAGATAATTGGAATGACTTTAAGATAAAAATTCAGTTAATTAATTTTTTAGATACTGCCAGAGGTGCTAATCCTAATTCCAGTTGGAATAATAAATTTCAAGAACTATCTGCAATTATTGATAACAAAATGCTTTTACAAATTGTACATACCGTTTTAAAAAATGAAAACTGTAAAATCTATGCATTTGATTATGGAGTGCAATGGTGTGACGATACAGCAAAACGATTTTTAAAATCCGCACAGTGGATAAAAGACATTTTGGAATGAAAAATAGTGGAAAAATAAAAGAAACAAAAGAGTATACATACCATTTATATAAAGCTAAAAATACACTTTGGTATTTTAACCATTTGATAAATAATGAGTTTTCAGGATATAAGTCTGTAAAGTTTAAAAACTCTGAAAATGTCTATGTATGGTTAGAAAATGTAAAAATTGAAGAAAATTATTATTTAGGCAACTTAGCAGAAAACGGTAATTCTCAAAAAATCCTGATAAATGATGTTATTGATTGGATGATTATTGAGAATGGAAGGTTAATCGGTGGCTATACTATACGGCATTATAGAGATACTCTTGATGATGAAGCAAAACTAAACTTTGATATTGATTTTGGAGTAAAAATTGATGCTGGTAATGATTTTTTCAAGCCGGATTTGACTACACCCGAAGGTGCTATAATTAAAATTGAAAATTATTACTCAGATAACGATTTAAAAGGTGTCATTTCTTGTAAAGATTTTGAAATGGAAGCTGAAAATTTACTGGAGGAAAGAGGCGCAATTATTACCGAAGAGACAAAAAGTAAAATATCAGAAGTATTAAAATCATCTTTAGTCGAAACTTTTCAATCAAACGAATTTCCAAATTTCGAAAATATAGAAAGGTGTTTTGCTCTTGTAGAAGAAAAACAGAATCAGCGATTAATTGAAGAAAAAGTTATCTATCAAAACGGAAATTTTACATTCAATAAATTATGGGTATGGCGATCTAAAAACGGAGATTGGAAAGTATTAAATCTTTTTGAATGATGAATAAAGACTATTTAGAAAAACAACTAAAAATTTGCATGAAATATTCTCAAATATCAGATTTGGTTGAATTAGATACGCTAATTGCATTGGGCAGAAATTTTAATCCCAATATTCAAATAAATGGATTAAGACATCCTCGAACAGAAACATTAAATGGTTGGTATATTTGGTCAGGAGAATACTCAGAAGCATTTGATTTTTTTCAGCCTTCACACGCATATCATTTATTGGAAAATGCTTCTTTTGTTATTTCATATTTAGGACTTCCAGCAGGAAATCGATTTCTGATAGATAATAAAGGCTATGAAGATGTATGGTTCGATGAGAAATTATTAAATGTATAATGACTGAGTATCATGTTATTTTTGAAGTTCTAAAAATTGAACATGAATTAGAACAAGGCTCTACAATACGAATAGGAGAAAGATTCGTAGGGCTTTATTATCCTGATAATAAAGAAATTCATTTTACCGATGATAACGGCCAAGAGTGGATTTTTTACGATGGCGATACATGCAGTATTATCAGCAAGATTTAGCTGACCTTTAAGAAAGGGTATTGAAAAAGGCGATTTATATTCATCCAAAATCAACTGAACACTGGTCAATTTTAATAGATTGTACAATTTTATATTTTAGAAGAATTAGAGAGCAATTTGCTCTCTAATTCTTTTATCATTATTCCCATAAAATGCTTGCAGTCTATTAACAAATAGCAAAATGGTTGAAATGTAATTATGGAATTTACTAACTTTTTTTAAGCATTTCTTCTCTGAATTTACTAACATCTCTTTCCGAAAGCTTATCATAAATTTCAGCAAAATCAATCATTTTATAACCCATTGACTCAATAATAAGAACAATAGTTGCCATCGTTGACCTTTTCTTTCCGCTAAAAGCACCATTTACTGTAGCTTTGGTCAGTTCTGAATTAGAGTTTGCAGCTATTTTATCATAACTATTGACTATGTCCACACTACCATTCGATTTCGCTGAGGAACTCTTATTGTTACTTAGCATTTTACGCAAAGTAATTGCAGTTTTTATAATTATAATTTTTTCACTTTCTTTAATCATAAATGCAATTAAGCACATAATGAAAAATATTTTGGTATAGTTTTGTATACCAAAATATTTTTTCTTATCTTTGTGAAAGAAGTTACTTAATTGTAATTTTGCGAAACTTCAAAAAATATTAGAAGCTATTCGCTTAGAATCTTGTATCAGAAAACTGGCACTTTTCATTTTACCACAAGACAATAAGCAGATTGCTCACGTTCTAAGCGTGGGCTCTCTTATTCGTGGTAAAGGGTATGCCAGTACCTCTGATACGGTAGGTAGAGTTCCACGCTGTTTTTTCAATGATGTCCGCCTTCTCTACATTTCTCTAAGCTGCTTTTACTATAAAGATTAGATAGGATACAATGGCAGCGCATCCATTGGAGCTTTACAGTTCACACTCGAGGTTAATTTCATTCATATTAATTCTTTATGATGTGTTTAGGTTGGAGGTTTTGTAATCTCCCAAAACCTTCTCCTAGACAATATTTAAAAACACAATGAAACCATAAAAGACCATCAAATGAAAATAAGCAGCACCTATTATAATGATACTTAGTTATCTTTTTGTTACAGAACAATAAGAAATAAAAAAGCCCTTTCCTTTAAAGTTTGCAGACCGTAGAGAAAGAGCTGTCGTTTAACGAATTAAACTTTTCAAATTTATGAAAAAATCCTATACCAGCATAGGGCACGTTTCATGTGTCGTTATGCTGACGGTAGCAGGCGTCTCTTTTCATGCACAGATACAGAGCAATTCTGATACTATTTCCCGAAAGAATACCCCTGAAGCTTCCGTACTCAGGGAAAAGACCGATACCTTATCCCCTTTAAATAAACCTCTTTCGGAAAAAGTAAGCAGCATTGAAGAAGTAGTGCTAAATGCAGGATATTATAAGGTCAAAGATAAAGAACGCACCGGAAGCATAGCCAAAGTTTCAGCTAAGGATATCGAAAACCAGCCTGTCACCAATGTGCTATCCGCTGCTCAGGGAAGAATGTCAGGAGTAAGCATTACCCAGAATACCGGAACCCCGGGAGGCGGATTCGATATCCAGATCAGGGGAAAGAACAGTATCCGCCGTGAAGGGAATGAACCCTTATATATTATCGACGGAGTTCCTCAGGCTTCCGAGACCCCTTCGCTGTATTCCACTAAAATCCTTCCGTGGTCCTCTATCAATCCCCTGAATGCCATCAATCCGAATGATATTGAGAGCTTTGAGATTTTAAAAGATGCTGATGCAACAGCCATTTACGGATCAAGAGGAGCCAACGGGGTGATCATTGTAACCACTAAAAGAGGAAAGAAAGGACGATCTGAGCTCAAGCTTAATACCTCGTATTCCTTAAGCAGGATTACTAGGCCTATGGAAATGATGAACACGGAGCAGTACATCAGTATGCGTCGTCAGGCATTCCAGAATGATAATGTAGCCTATCCTGCTACCATGTATGACATCAATGGAACCTGGGATCAATCCCGACACACCGACTGGCAGAAAGAACTGATCGGAAGCATGGCAGATGCCTACAGCGTTCAGTTGTCCATGAGTGGCGGCTCTGAAAACTTTTCTTACCAAATCAGTTACGGCCATAATGAGCAGACTACTGTTTTGCCAGCTGATTTTAAATATAAAACCAATAATATTAATGCCAATTTCAGCTATCTTACTCCAGACAGAAAACTGGAATTTAACCTGGTGAACACCTTCTCTTTTCAGCAAAACAATGTGCAGAATGATGATCTTACGCTAAAGAGCATTATGCTGAGTCCCAATGCTCCGGCACTCTATACCTCAGATGGGAGCATCAACTGGGAGAACGGAACCTTTAACAATCCGGTGGCTTCGCTTTTGAGTGAGTATTCCAATAAGACCGCCTTTTTTAATAACGGGCTGAATGTGTCTTATAAGCTGTTTCCTTTTCTTTCTCTAAAAATGAACGCCGGAATTAGCTATCAGAATTTCGAAGAACGATCGATAAAGCCTCATACGATCAATAATCCTTCTTTCGGACAGACCAGCATGAATTCCACTTCTTCCCGGAATAACCAGGTGAACTTTTCCTATATCCTCGAACCCCAGCTGGTGGGAGCCTACAAAACCGGAAATCACCAGTTTGAATTTTTATTGGGAGCAACCCTGCAAAAAACACAATCGGAACAGGGAGCTATCCAGGGAAAAGGCTTTGAGAGCAATGCTTTGATTGATAATATTGGAGCCGCCAGCGTAAAAACCATCTCCGACCAGGTTCGCAGCCAGTATAACTATACAGCCGTTTTTGCCCGCTTTAACTACCAGCTGAAAAAAAGATATATTGTGAATCTTACCGGAAGGCGTGACGGTTCCAGCCGTTTTGGAGCTAATAACCGTTTCGGAAACTTCGGAGCCGTAGGCGCGGCGTGGCTTTTCTCAGAAGAGCCATTTCTGAAAGATGTAAAATGGCTGAGTCTGGGTAAGCTTCGGGGAAGCATCGGAACCACGGGGAACGATAAAATAGGAGATTACCAGTATCTCAATACCTATATCATTTCATCGGGTATTTATAACGGGCAGACCGGTTTAAATCCGGCCCGTTTGTATAACCCTGATTTCAGCTGGGAAAAGACCCTGAAAAAAGAATTGGCACTGGAATTAGGACTCTGGAACGGACGCTTTAATTTCTCAGGAGCTTATTATGAAAATACTTCTTCCAATCAGCTGGTGGGAATTCCGCTTCCAGCCACCACGGGCTTTCCTTCAGTACAGTCTAATCTTCCGGCAAAGATCAGGAATACAGGTTGGGAATTAGATACCTCGGTTCAGGTTTTGAGAAAAGGAAAGTTCAGATATGACACCTCTTTTAACCTAAGCATTCCCAATAATACGCTTGTAGAATTTCCAAACCTCGAAGGCTCTACCTATTCCAATCAGTATGTGATCGGATATCCTACCACCATTGCCAGGGTGTACCAGTATGAAGGCATAGACCCTGCCACCGGACTCTATAAGTTTAAGGATTTTAATGGTGACGGAAAGATTACCTCCCCCGATGATAATAAGGCAGTGGAAAAGCTGGGTGTCCGGTTTTTCGGAGGATGGTCGAATAATTTCAGGTGGGGAAACTGGTCAGCTTCTTTCCTGTGGCAGTTTGTAAAACAGAGAAACTGGAATTACAACCGCCAGATGCTTCTGCCCGGAGCACTCAGCAATCAGCCCGTAGAAGTACTGGATGCATGGTCACCATCTAACCCAGGAGGCAGCTATATGGAATATTCAGCAGGATACAACCCCCAGAAGCTTTCCCTGCACGGGTTCTTTCAGAACTCAACAGCGGCAATAAGTGATGCTTCCTATATCAGGCTTAAGAATGTACAGCTGAACTACCGCATTCCCATGCAAAAGATGGGCATCAAAGAAGCTATGATCTATGTGCAAGGACAAAACCTTATGACCATCACCAATTATTTTGGAATGGACCCCGAGTTTTACCTCGTAGGCTACCTTCCGCCGCTAAAGACCTATTCATTAGGATTCCAGGTGACTTTTTAACAATTAACATTAATGATTTGAAATCATTAACGATTGAGATGATTGATGATTTTATATGTAATAACTTTTAGCAACTAACAATGAAAAATATTATAAACTCTATAATAGCACTTCTTTTGATGCTTTATGCTGCTTTAAGCGCAGTATCGTGTGAGAAATTTATAGAAACAGATTTTCCGAACAACCAACTGGCCACAGAGCAGGTATTTGAAGATGAGAAAACCGCAGATGCGGCACTCGCAGGATTGTACTCCGGACTATGGACCGGTTCCGTGATCAGCGGCACCACAGATGGCTCCGGTGCTTTACTGGGAAATTATACCGATGATATTACATGCGTTTTTACCAGTGCCGGAAACGGAATCCTGGATATCTACCATAACCAGCCGCTGGCGACCAATGCTACCGTGAGCCAGGTATGGACGACGGCTTATCAGCAGGTGTATATGGCCAACAGTATCATAGAAGGGGTAGAAAAATCCCAAAGCCTTTCTTTAGCAGCAAAAAGCAGAATAAAGGGCGAAGCAATGCTCATCCGATGCCTTATCTATTATTACCTGTACCAAATGTACGGGGAGATTCCATATACTACTACGACAGATTATGTATATAATTCGACCTTAAGCAGAATGCCTAAGACTGAATTTCTGCCAAGGCTGGATGCCGATATTTTGGAAGCGGTGAACTTTCTGCCTTCAGCATACCGGAATGCAGAAAGGATTTATGTCAACAAAGCAGCAGGCTTGGTTTTACAGGCTAAATTGAAAATGATGCTGGGAAAATGGCAGGAAACAGAAGCCTTATGCCAAACGGTCATCCAGAATACTGACTATGTTTTTCAAAATGACCTTTCCAAAGTATTTCAGAAAGCAGGAAAGCATATTATCTGGCAGCTGAAACCTAAGAACAATACTGACCCGACAAGCGAAGCTGTACTTTATAATTTTGTGGGCGCACCTACCTCATTTATTTTGAATCCGGATCTAATCGCTTCCTTTTCTTCGGCTGACCTCAGAAGACAAAACTATTTCACACCAGTGATATTTGGTTCCCAGATCAATTACAAACAGACCAAATATAAGGTGACTACCGCTACTAATACGACAGAGTATTCTATCATTTACAGACTGGAAGATGTGTACCTGATGCTGGCGGAAGCTTTAACCATGCAGAACAAAACAGCCCAGGCAGTTCCTTTTATCAATCAGACAAGACAAAGGGCGGGGCTAACACCTCTCAATACCTCTATTTCACAGGCCCAAGCGATGGAAGAAATAAAAAATGAAAGAAGAAAAGAATTTTTTGCAGAACACGGAAGCCGGTTTATTGACCTTAAAAGATGGGGACAATTGGACCTTTTACAAACGGTAAAGCCTAACTGGAAACTGGCCAATCAATATCTGCCACTCCCGCAGAAAGAAATGCTTTTGAATAGTCACTTAACACCACAAAATGATGGATATTAAAGCGTCACATATTGATTATATCACTTTCAAATCTTTCCTAAGGCGAAGTTTCTATGTAGTAGTATGGATATTTCTTCTCATTATTATGCCACAAAACCTTTCAGCCCAGCGGTATGAGCATCTGGAAAAGCTGGTTAAGGATACCGAAGAAATGAAATTTCCCGAAGCTTCTGATAACGGCAAATGGCTGGCATGGTATATTTTCACTTCTGACGGGACAAAGAAAATGATGCTGCAAAGCACAGTGGATAAAGACAATAGACAAAAAAGAAAAGATATTGATTTTATCATGTTTGTGGGGAATCACCTTGTGATACAGGCAAAAGATACCCTAGAATACCTTAATCCCGAAACAGGAAAATCCCTTTTTTTTTATCATGTCAAAAAATGCATCTACAATAAACAGCAGAATACTCTTATGGTACTGTATACCGAAAAAGAAGGAAACAGGCTGGAAGTTTATGATGATGATACGAACCTTAGGCAAACCATTTCCGGTATTCAGCATATCTATTCCGAAGGTGAAGAGACCATCGCTAAAAAGAAAACAGGTGATCTGAATGAAGCTTTGATTTTGAATAAAGGGATCTTTGAAGGGATCTTTTCGACCCGTGATGAACTGAGCAATGTTCTGCCTTCCGGCATGAAACAGAAAGGCTTCCTAATTCAGACCGGAAAGAAAGGAAAAACCAAATTATGCAATATTTCTCAGGATAAAAAACAATATATATTTGACGGAAGTGGGTACGCCGACTATGATCAGATGACCTTAAATCCTTCGCGTTCTGATAATAGTATTGTCCTTAAATTAGGAAAGAAAATCCCGCCTTCAAAAGGAATGGTTGATATCTGGTACGGAACGGACTTCGACCTTAAAAAGCATGCAAAGGCGATCACAGAATTTATCCGGGTGGACTGGGAGCCGGTAAGCGGTAAGCAAGTCCTGATGACCCGCCCCGGATATTTCGGGGAGACTGCTATCGGCAATTCACGCTACCTGATGTATGAAACCGACAAACAGCAAGTCGACAAAATGGATAAAGCAGGAGGGAATAGCTTTGACAGGCTGTATTTGTGGAATGCGGTAACCGGTACCTATACCCTGATTACGGATCTACGGAAACAGATGGTCATCTCACCATCCGGTAAGTATTTGTTAATCCAGAGGGAAAACAACTGGCAGCTGTACAATACGCTAACCCTGGTGATGGAAGATGTAAAGGTTTCTGCTGCTATGATTCCTTATTTTACTTCTGAGAAAGAAGTTCTGTGGGTAGGAGGAAACAGGATCTTGGAATATAATCTGGCCACTCAGAGAATGAAAGAAATGTTTACCGCCAATGATGATTCAGAAATCGAGATGGTGGATTTTACAAGAACCAGTACGGAATTAGGATACGGTAGAGACTTCAGGACAGCAGATATCAAAAAGAGCTTGCTGGTAAAAATCACGAATCCGAAGAATAGCCATACCAGCTATGCCAGTTTAAAAAACAGGAAGCTGCATATCATCCAAAAGCCGACTCTTGATGAGATCACGGAATTTAAAAAGATGAATCAGGGTGAAAATTATTACTGGATTGAAGAAAACTACAATAAGCGCCCTAGACTCGTGGTAAAGAAAGGAAAAGAAGACGCAAAGGTTATGTATGTTTCAGATCAGAATAATCAAAAATTTGAACAGGCAGAGCTGATTAAAATTTCTTACAAAGGCTCGGATGGAGAAACCATAAGCGGTACTTTGTATATGCCGCTTGGTTATGACCGCTCAAAAAAATACCCAGTAGTGCTCCATGTATATGAGAAGCAAGATTATATGACCAAAAGATTTCTGCGGCCTTCCTTCTCGAATCCGACCGGACTGAACATTCCATTATTGATGGAGGAAGGCTTTGCCGTAATGCTTGCTGATATCTCACAATCCGACAAAGGAGCAGGAATTTCAGCACTGGAAAGCATTAATAATGCCTTAGACGAATTACAGAAAATCAGGAATGTGGATATGACAAAGATCGGGCTCATGGGGCAGTCTTTTGGCGGTTATGAAACTAACTTTATTGCCGGACATTCGAACCGTTTTGCAGCCTATGTCTCTGGATCAGCAGTTTCGGATGTGGTAAGAACCTACTATGCGTATAATTATCATTTTAATGCTCCCGACTATTACAGATATGAAGGCCGTCAGTACTGGTTCAAAGCCACGGTGGCGGAAAATCCGGAAAAATACATCAAAAATAATCCGATCATGTCTGTTCAGAATGTCAGTGCACCCATGCTGTTGTGGACGGGGACTGATGACGGAAATGTTAGCCCTGAAGGAACTAAGTCGATGTTTATTGCCTTAAGGAAATACCGCAAGCCTGTTATTGCCTTGTTTTATGATAAAGAAGGCCACAGTTTAAGCAAGGCTGAAGCTCAGAAAGACCTGACCCTTAAAATTCTGGATTGGTTTAATTATCATTTGAAGAATAAAAAAAATATCCCCTGGATACAGAAATACACAAAGGGTGCTCAATAAAGCGCACCCTTCTTTTAGTAGTTGGTAATAACTAACAGTTAAGGAATTCTGAATAATTCAGTTTCGCAACTGGATTCATACAGGTCATGGACACCAGAAGCGTCACTTACTGTACAGACAATACCAGTATTATCTGTCGTACAAAGCTGACTTGTCATGACACAAGGCTGTTCCGGATTTTCGAGATCAATTTTCCATCCAGGAATATCAGCTTTTTTAGTCTCTGATGCTACATTGGTAGCATACGCACTGCCTGCTCCGATTAACAGGATAGCCAATGGCAATGCGATTTTTCTCATTTTTTTCATTGTTATAAATTTATTATTGGTGCCTACTCTTTGTACAGGTTTTCGGCTTCCCCTGAAATGAAATGTTGAGTGATGTTTTGCGCAAAACGATATCTGATCAGTTCATTTTCTATCATTACATACAATTGGTTTCCCTGTATAGTAAATTGTACACGTTGCTCCTTATTTCTGTTGGGAATACTGATACTGCCAAGGTATTTCTGCTCTTGAATAGAATAAAGATCAAGTATAATTGCTTTATTACCCCTGTCTTTTTCCAGCTTTCCTTTGCGGTCCGACTCCACAAACAAAACCCCTTTATAGGCAATTGACCTTTTGTTAACCACCAAAGGATTGTTAAGTTTTCTGCTGCCATCGGCTAAGTGGGAAAGGCCTAGCCGTGGAATGCTGACGGTATCAATAGTCCTGAATACATGTTTTGATTTAATATTTCGATCAGTAACTACAAACATGTTTTTATAATGGTAAACATAAACAACCTTACCTGTAAAAGGATCATAATTTAATTGTCCATCGGGCTCAAAAAAACCTTCTTTATGCTTTTCCAAAAGCTGTGGATTAAACCTTACAGAATCCTTGCTCCCTTTACTGATAATCCCCAGACTCTGAATCTGCTTTTTGCGGTGGAAAGCACCTATGAGAAAGTGATTATAATCAATTCGTTCGATTTTCCTGAAATAAGTTTTTCCAATATTTTGTTCAGTGAGCTTATTGCTCCCGGTTGTTCCTTCAAAAATGATCGGGATTGTTCCGTCATACAATGTGATAAGACTGTCTGTAACTTCAAGCAGGGGAGACCTGAAATTAATGTCTGTGCGGCCGAGTTGCAGATTTCTTCGTTCCATTCCCGTAAAATTGGTAATCTTTGTGAGTGAGAACGGCGCTGTGTAATTCCCAAGATATAGGGTGTCGCCTGAAAAGCCGGCAAAATAATAGGAGTTCAGTTTTAAATCATAAGTCCCATTTTTAAGGATAGGATGCTGTAAAAATCTTCTTTGAAAACCATTATCTTTCTTAAGAATATATTCTGACTTTTGATACATGATGAGCATTCCGGTAATACAGAGCCCTGCTGTGATCAGAAGGCTGAAGAAGAGCTTCCCCTGTTTTTTGTGGTTTACATAGGTGTCTATACTAAGAGCAACTATGACAACCACAACGCATATTATGTTAAAAATGAGATGTGTTTGCCAATCCATTTTTTCAAGAATCCCACCGCAGGAACAGGGAATAAACTCACTATAATTGAGGATAAGATAAATATAGATACTAAAGAGAACCATCAGTATGTAGGAACTGTACAATCCAATAAATCTCGTTTTATCAAATATCAAAAAGAAACAGACCAATAGTTCAAGGAAAAGTATTCCATAGGTAATTATTATAGCATAAGCACTTAACAATGGAGACTGGGCAATCTGCACCTGAAAATTTTCAAAATCAAATATTTTGCTGATGGCTGCGTAGCAAAACAACAGGATAAAAAAATAAGCAATCCATATCGGAAATTGTGTTAGTTTCTTTTTCATAATAAGATTTTAACAATGGTATAATAATATCCAGAGTACTTTTACGCCACAATAGGTAGGCATAGCAGATTTTTCATTTACCGGGATGGTAGTAGTAAGAGGTCCTATGGTTTTCCATATTCCACTAACGGGACAGGCCATTCCCGATTCAATGATGAGTTGCACCTGAGTCTCCATGTTGGTTCAAAATTTGGTTACTTACTGGTTTTCCAGTTGTCCCGGTCCTTTGGCGGATCTTTTTCACTGGTTTCCAATTCATTTTCAAGTTGAGTACTGTCTGCTTTTAAGACCATTCTTTCAGTCGTAAGAACAGGCATCTCCGGATAAGGAATCTGCGGAAGGCTTTCTTCACGACAGGATAAAATAACAAATGAAAGTAAAATTCCTGCAACAATATGCAGTATTAATATTTTGGTTTTCATGATTTTGGGATTAAATAATTAACAATCCCGGCCGGTAGTTTTTTAGAATTCTGAAAGCGAATTTAGAGCATGAATTTTTCGAAAAAAAAGGGTGATGGATTCGATTTATAAATTTTCAGGATCCGATTTATAAATCGGATCCTCGTTTATTAATGAGTTAATTGATTGTAAGTCAGATAGTTTTATTGTATTCGTAATGCATGATTCCTAAAGTGTAGAAATAATTTTTTGCTTGATTCATTTTGCTTAATTTTGAATCATATTTATAATATAATTAACATTATTCTGTTAAATTATTTTTATTTTGAAAATAATATTCTGTTTTTGTGTTTTATTTTGCTTTTTGGTTAATGGTCAGAGATATTCTGATTACAGGGTACGTTATGATAATTTTGAAGAAAACGATGAACGTGCTCTTGAGTTTGTCAATATCTATATTAAAGAGGCGAAAGCATTTAAAAATTATAAGGAACTGACCCAGGCATATCGGGACGCCGTGAGCTTTTCGAGAAATAAAAAAATAGAATATGCAGATAGTGCTGTATGGGCTGCTTCCCAAACAAATGACCCCGATCTTATCGGAAATTCCTATCTAACAAAAGGAAGTGTTTACTACTTTACCTACAGAAAATATCAGAAGGCTCTTGATCAGTATCTGCAGGCTTGGCAATATTTAGACAAAAGTAAAGATCCCTATTTGTATCATAAGAATATGTACCATATAGGAGTTGTCAAAAGTTATCTAGGATATTATGAAGAAGCCTTTACACTTTTTTCAAAGTGCCGATCTTATTATAGAGATACAAGCGTTCCCACAGATTTTCCCAATCTTCGATACAATATGAAGAAGGGATATTTGAACAGCCTTCATCAGATGGGTATCTGTCTGTTTTATCAATCAAAAATAAATGAGGTTTCCGATCTTATTAATGAAGGATTGGAGGCTTCGGCCGAGGATAAAAATTTTTATATAGAAAGAAGCTATTTTTATAAGCTGAGTGGGATTCTAGACTACCTAAGAGAAAATGACCGAGAGGCATTGTCGAATTTTAATATTGCTTTGGCAGGCATTGAAAAGAAAAGTGATTTTACCAATGCATCGCTGATCTATTTTTTAAAAGGTAAAATTCTATTAAGAAATCACAATGAAAATGAAGGTATTAATTATTTAGAAAAAGTAGATAGTATATTTCTGGGACGAAATTTTGCACATCCTTCAGTAAGGGAAGCGTTTGAGCTGCTTATCACACATTACAAAGATAAAAATGATAACAAGAAAGAATTGTATTATACCAAACAATTACTGCGGTTTGACCGGATGATGCATAATGATTTTAAATACCTTTCAGGAAAAATCATTAAAGAATATGATACCAATGACTTGCTTACATCCAAAAAAAGACTGGAATCTTCAGCTTTTTATGGATATGTTATTGCAGGAATTTCTTTCGGTGCTTTGCTCGTAATATCCGCAAGGTATTATAAGGTAAGAAAAGGTGCTAAAAAGTACCAAATTGTTAACGACCCGATTTTAGAAAAAGAAGTCCATGAAGACACAGTTTCAATAAAACATTCCAAGTTGCCTGAGAATCTGACAAACGAAATATTGGAAAAGCTCGAAATTATGGAGCGAAACAAATTTTATTTAGAAAAAAGGCTTACTCAAAATCAGCTCGCGAAAAGGCTGAAAACGAATACTGCTTATTTATCGGCGGTTATAAATGAATATAAAGGAGCTAATTTTAATACGTACATCAATAGGTTACGGATCGACTATGCTAAAGAAATGCTAAGAACCAATGTGCAATGGAGGAAGTATTCCATTGATACGATAGCCGATGAATGCGGATTTTCCACAAGACCCAAATTTTCTACATTTTTTATTGAATTAACAGCTTTAACGCCTTCAGAATATATTCAAAAAATCAATGATGAGTTTGGTGATTCATAATTTTATTGGGTTTCATGCTGTGTAATTTATCATTAAACATTTGTTATAATTCTTTAAAATTCATACTTATTATTTAAAATATGCATGCCAATTCGTTTTTTAAAAAGTGTAAGCGATTAGAGACTAGTTTAGGGAAAAAGCTTGAACAGATTAGTTTTGATCAAAAAAATAATCCTATTGATTTATATGAGAGATCATTGATGGAAATTGATTCTGTAATAAGAATCATTAAACAGGAGGTAAGCTTATATCAGTTTTCAACGGTTGCCGACGAAGTTTATTTCTTCAAGGACATCAAGCCCGTTTTCATCTCGCAGTTTATTTATTTTTCAAAGCTTTTATCAATTGAGGCGGCCAAACCAAATGCAGGAGAATTAAGCCTGAAAGAATATTTTGAATGCGAATTGGAAGTGTTGAAAAATTTTTATGAAAACCACATCGATTTTTATGAGTACTATAGACGTAGAGCCACCTATCTTGATCAAAAATATTTCGTCCGGAATCAGTTTGATCTGAAAACGAAAATAGAAGCCGGTCTTTATGATTATGATGAAAAATTTGCCACCTCACATGACCACCTTATTTCCCAAATTATGGCTAATGACCGATTGGAAAAATATCTTTTGAAATCCATTGCAGAAATTAATGTGTATGTATACGAAAAGATAACCGATAAATCCCCGCTGCAATGGTCTGCGTCAAAATCTGCTTTGGTGGAACTTCTATATGCGCTCCACAATACCCGTTCATTTAATGGTGGCAATATTGAGTTTAGTGAGATTATTAAATTTACTGAAAAGTCACTCAATATTAACCTGGGAAACTTTTATAAGACACTTCATGAGATAAAAAGCAGAAAAACCAACCCTACTAAATTCCTTCAGCTGCTTAGTGATCATTTGAATCAATCATTCCAAGATGGTGATCAATAGCCATTTTTCCCTGTTTGTACACAATAAATCATATTATTAGTACTTTTCCCACAATTTCTTTATTGATAAGGGGTATATAAAAATCTTTCGGTAGTACCGAAGACCTACCGAAAGAAATCCCGCATGATTCCCAAAATTTGTCAAATAAAATAATTTTTGAAATCATGACAGTATCCATTATCACAAAAGAAGACCTCCAGCAATTTAAGATTGAGCTGCTGGATGATATTAAAGCCCTGCTTCAGGTAAGAACGACAGAACAAAAATTATGGCTTCGTACTTCGGAGGTCAAAAAACTTCTGAATATTTCTTCCGGGACCTTACAGAATCTTAGAATCAACGGAACCCTTTCTTATACGAAGATAGGGGGGATCTTGTATTATAATTACAAAGACATTGAGAAGTTGCTTACAGATTCTAAATAATCACAGAAAACAGGAAATCATGAATCAGACCAAAGATATCATCAATTTTTTTGCGCATGTGATTAAAGATAACCGGTTACATCCATCCCATATCAGTATTTATGTTGCGCTTTTTCAGTGCTGGAGCATGAACCGGTTTCAAAGCCCCTTTCGTATTTATCGTGGTGAGGTCATGAGATTGGGTAAGGTAAAATCCCTTGGAACCTATCATAAGTGTATTAAAGAACTACATCTGGCAGGATTCATTATGTATTCCCCCAGTTACGACCCTTATATTGGAAGCCTGGTTGATATTGTTGACTTTGAGGAATCTGGAATTTCTGTACATAAAGTATTCCCGGAGCAAGAATTATTACTACCAAAAGAAAACAACTTTTCTGCACCTGAATTTCATGAAGTAGAATTATATTTTAATGAACGTGATCTACCTTCTGCTCAGGCATATGGGTTTTATTCCTTTTATGATTCTCAGGGTTGGAAATTAAGTGACGGGAAATTAATGAACTGCTGGCAGGCTGCTGCAAGGAATTGGATTTCTAAGGAAAAAAAAGGTAGCTAAAATTAATAAGAGAAAGAAAATGAAAAAGATAGATCCGCAAACACCCCTTTGGAAACTGACGGTTGAGGAATTTTTGGAAATTATCAAAAACTTTGGTTCGGAAAACAGGCATGAATACGGACTGAAAGGATTAGCCAAAGTTCTGGGCTGTTCTGTTTCAAAAGCTTCGGAAATCAAATCCTCCGGAATGTTGGATGAAGCCATTATACAAAAGGGCAAAATTATCATCATTGATAAGCAAAAAGTATTAGAGCTTTTTGCCCGGAAGTAGCGATGTATTATCAGGAACTTATACAAAAGTTTTGGGAATCTGGCCCAAAAGCGCAACTGGGTACCACTGCTGTTGCAATATACCTGTATTTGCTGAAATTAGCGAACGATAATAACAGATATGATGTTACTGTTTCCGACGTAGCGATTGGTAATACACTAGGACTAACAAGAAAAACGGTAAAATCTGCAAAAGAAGCGCTGCTCAACTCAGGGCTGGTCCGGTACGAAAGTAAAAATGGGTACTCCTGTTCTTACAGAATAGTGCCAGATTATTCTTTATCAATCCAAAAGGATGAAAAAGACCAAAAGGCAAAAAGAAAAAATAACCTTCGGATTCCGGTAATAGAAAAAAATGAAAATTTGCCATTGGATGGTTTACCCGTCATCAATACTCCCGAAACTACAGAACAGAAAGAGAAGGCATCCTTTGATAATAGGCATCCTTTTAAAATAATAGCCAACATCCCTTCTTTGGAAGAATTTATAGACTATGCTAAAACGCTGAGCGGCTATGAAGAATCTATGCATTCCGCTATTAAGGAGAGGTACGCTTTATGGGCAAATAGTAACTGGTGCAATAATTTAGGAAAACCGATAACCAACTGGAAATCCTCACTGAAAAATCTTTTGCCCTATATAAAAAACAGGAATGATAACGGACAATTGTCTTTAGATTCAATCCCTGTTATTAAACCTCCAAAATGATCCTTTAATGAACATAAGTATTGATGTTTATCTATTTAAAATTTTAAAACGATAAAAAATGAAACTATCAGATATAAAGCCAGGACAAAAAGTAAGCCTCAATGGCATTATCGCCGAGTATCAAGGAATTCAAAAAGTTAGAATACCCAATTTCGGGAAAGTGGAGAAAAGAGTTTTCAGAGCTGATGAAACAGGAGATTACCTGTATTATAATCTTATCGATGGTTCAAAAACATTAAAAAGTGAGAAAATTAAATTGCTGTAGGTCTTGCAAAGAATAGAGTTCTGTTAGAATAACAAAGTTAAAAGCACTTAAAATATAAAGTATGGCTATTCCGGAAAAAGATGTAAGGCTTGTCAGGAGGATATTTGAAGATAAAGATGAGAGAATTCCCGAAAGAATACGCTTGGGCAATCATTTTGTGGACGATTTTATTTTTGAAGATCAGGAGGCGGCTGATATTCCCATCAATGCGCTTCGTGTTATTTTTAATATTATCTCGATTATCAGTAGTGAGCAGTTCCGCCCTGAAGACCGTCCAAAGCAGCTCTCTTTATTTGATGAAGAATTTGAAACTGAAAATAATATTTTTGCCTCTATTAAAATCCGGAACAGCAAAATCTCTCCGAGTGGCTCAACCAAACAGGTTGTAGAAGCCTATGAGTTTCTTGCCCGGTTCAAAATGGGCTGGTATAAATCCGTAAACTCAAAAGGAAAAGAGATTAGAACATTCGGTGGGCTTATTTCCACACCAAGTTATGACCAAAGGGGATATACTTCCTTTCTTATCAGCAGCTACTGGCTGAAAAAGCTGATGATTATACCTGAATATAACTACATCCTTTACAATCTGGTGTATAATATCAGAAACAACAAGCACATTATTTTTGCCATCTGGCTTTCAAAACTTCCTGAAGATGGAACCATGATAAAACTTTCGTCACTGAACAAAAAGTTTGGGCTGAACTATAAAACCGCGAATGATTTTTGTTTCAAGTTCCTCAAAACTGCAAAAATAAATTTCAACAAGTACAATACCCTTTCATTCAATTATCATTACAAAGGCGATTCTATTTTCATTCATCCTTTTTACAATAAAATGGTAAGCGGTACCAATATGTCGGAGCACACAGCGGAGAAATCAAGAATTGCAAAGAGACTCTATTATTTTCAGAAAAGGTATGGTCTGGGACAACGCGAAATACTCCAGTTTTCCTACCAATACAAAACTATTCCGCAAACTCGTCAACTTATAGAAAAGGCTTTTGGCGAATTTATAAGGATGAACAGGCTGGAAGGAATAAAATCCACGAATTATCAGGGAACGGCTTTTTTAAACAAAATGCAGGCGCTTATTATACAATTCTACAGGGAAACAAAAATGGGGGAAATACTGCCCAATGGTTATCCTGTGATTCTCTGATTTCGGAATTGCGCTCATTCGTATTTCGGATTTGTACTCATTCGGAATTCGGAATTGCACTCGCTGAAGTTAAGAAAATGTTAAAATTTAGATTTTTATGATGCTGATTTCGGAATTGCACTCATTGAGGGATGGCAAAGCCGATGAAAATGGTAGATACAGTAAAAATAAGTGGTGAGAACAAAGTTTAATTCGGAATTGCACTCATGCGGTAAAGGGCATCTTTTCGGAATTGCACTCATCTGTATTTCGGAATTGCACTCATTCTAAATTCGGAATTGCGCTCATTTGAAAATCATTGCAAACGCTTTGCGACAGGCAGATACCACGAACTATTAAAAGTTTATTTAAAAGATAATAAAAGTCTTTTTTTTATTAAAAGGAAAATCCAGGGTAAAAAATTGCTTTAAAAAGAAAAAAAATGAATTGCGAAAAAATCAAGCAAAAAGTCGGAATCCGGACGGTTTTAGAATCCTTCAATCTTTTTCCTGTGAAAGAAAACGGGAAAACAGCCTTTTATTTTGCGCTGGACAGGGACGAAAAGATTCCCAGTCTTTCTGTCGATTTTATTAAAAATAAAGCATTTGATTTTGGAACAGGAAAGAGTTATGATATCATTTCTATTGTTCAGCAGGTGAACAAATGTTCTGTTTCGGAAGCTTTGAAATACCTTAGAAAATTTGATTTTTCAATACAGGATCAACAACAAAAGGAAGAGATTACAACAGGGCCTCATTACAGGATATTGGAAGTAAAAAGAATTGGGCATCCTGTGTTAATTCAATACCTGAAATTAAGGAAAGTTTATCAGCAGATAGATATGGTTAGAGAACTGCATTACGAATTAAACGGGAAAAATTATTTCGGAATTGCTTTTGAAAATAATTCAGGTGGTTTTGAAATCCGCAATTCGTATTCTAAAATCTGTCTGGGAAAAAAGGATATGACTTTGATCCATGGAGAACAAAACAATAAAGAAATTACGGTATTTGAGGGTTTTTTAGATTATTTAACTTTCAAAAATATAGAAAAAACTAAAAATTCTGATTATTTGATTCTCAATTCTACGGTAATGCTTTTCAAAGCAATAAAAACACTTAGTGAATACGATAAAATTTACCTTTTTCTTGATAATGATTCTAATGGAAATATCACTAAAAACAAAATATTAATGAATTATAAACATGTAGAGGATTGTTCTCTAATTTATCGAGATTTTAAGGATCTTAATGAATGGTTTTGCCAAAGGAAGTTATAAGAACTAAATTGTAATGATACTATAGAAATAAAGCTCCCAAAATTGGGAGCTTTAGACTATTTTTTTGCTTCTTCAACGGAAATTTTTCTAAAATCCTTTAGAATCTTGCTTAATTCCAAAGCTGCTTTTCTAGCTCTTGTTCCGGCTGCTTTGTTCCCTTTTTCAAACTGAAGATTTGAATCAGTTTTAAAAGCTTCGAATTCTGTGTTAATTTTTTCTAATAGTTCTTTCATTAAAGATCGTTTTATGTTTTAAAGCTGCAAATATAAAATAATAGATTTTATATGCAAAAACTCTTTTAAAGTCGTTTTTCTTGCTCTTTTAATAAAATGAATTAAAAAAAAAACATAATTATTCCTTAAAACACTAGATAAAGACCTCATCGAATTGATTTTCAATGGTCTTTCGCTAATGTCAAAACTTTGTTGAACCTTCTGCTAACAAGCGGTCTAGCTTTTACGATTGCAAATGTAGTTCAGGTTCATTCACTTAAAAAAATCTTTTTGGGTTTCTACAAAAATTCTTTCCATTTCGCTCCAACAATTTTTCCAGACACTCCTAAATCCTTCGGACAAAAAGATTTCGGAGCCTCTATTTCAATGCTTTCCATTTCGGTTTTAAGTGCTTGAACCTGTACTATGGTCATTGGCAAGGAAAAAGCCGGAACCTCAGTTATACGAATCAAATTCAACAAAGTGCTCTTTAACATCAGCAGAAAAAACAACAAAAACAACAACAAAATAGTGCTTTTCAAGCCTTGAAGAGGAAAAAGAAAGAAGCCGAGTGTCCTCGATACCGAATCAAATCACTCGAAATTTTACAATTAGCAAAAACAATTTTTAACAATTAAAACAAAATATTATGAACACAATTGTCGGTAGAATTACCAAAAACGCAGAGATCAACACATTAAAAAACGACAGACAGGTCGTGAACTTTTCAGTAGCCATCAATGACAGCTACAAGACCAAGCAGGGAGAACGCAAAGAGCTGACAACCTATTACAATTGTTCGTACTGGATAAGCCCGAATGTTGCCAAAATCCTTACCAAAGGAACTTTAGTAGAATTATCAGGCAGAATAAGCTCAAATGCATGGATAGGGAAGGATGGGGAAATCCATTCAGGACTGAACTTCCATACTTCAGATATTAAGCTTCATGGTAGCGGTAAAAATTCTGAAAGCGAACCAAAACAAAACGCAATGCAAGAATCAAGTAACCCTTTTGCAGGGGACATAGATGATGATTTACCATTTTAATAATTACCCCAAGATTATCTTAAAAACTTATGGAATCACAATATAATTTTCAGATGAAGTCTCGAAATGACCGAACAGAATGGGAGCAGGTAGCAATATACCTCAAAATCCAGTGTGACAGGGCAACTGCGATACACTATGCAAGAAGCTTGTCACTAAAATTTAACAAGGAAATCCGATTGACACAAGGCGCAAACCCTCTCAAAACAAGTGGAACATATATTTATGAAAATCCCTGAAAATGAAAACAAAATCAAGAACCGAAGCCAAAAAACTGGCAAAAGCGTATAGCTATAATAAAGAGTACGCAGATGTGCCTGTATATATAATTTACTGTAACCGATCAGAAAAGTATTATGTAGATACAAACAGCCTGATACGTCTTTGGGAAACACTTATCGGCTACTACATAAATGGGGTTTTTACCTCTGTAAAGAATAATTCATAACATAAAAAAACAAAAAAATGAAACGATCTGATATATCAACGGAATATTTACTTGTAAAAGCAAAAACCAACAGTGAATGGGATGCTTGCGACTTTGCTATTATCAATATTACAGGGGAGTGGAAACAAACCCTAAAGAAACGCCTTGAAGTTATAAAAATCATTGAAACCGATGAAGATATAAAGTCTCTAAACTATTTCGACACCCATGTGGAGTTCTTTAGATTTTCGAAAGTATATTATCCTGTGGTTGAAGAATGGCTCTCTGAGAGAAACAGAGTTTTCATTGAATTAGAGAAAGAGGATTTAAAAGAAATGAAACAACCTAAAAATAGTCTGTGTCATTACCAGATGCAGATATCTAAGGATGGAAATGCCATTTATAAAGCCTATGGAAAGCATACGGAAGAAGAATTTAGGACAGTGGAGTTTTCATTATGGGAACTAATAGACTTCAATACTCATTTTGTAATTAATCCATAACCCAACAAATTATGCAAACCAATTTTTTCAATCTGATAGCCAAAATGGATATTAACAGTAAGCTGATTCTAGCCATTACCAAAGCCAACGAAAGTCAAATAGTGGCTTCCATATTAGTACAAAATGATGGATGTGGAGATAAAGCAAAAAATATCATTCCTCCTCTTAACCTTAAAGGAACGGCAGACGAGCTTGATGCCGGATTTTTTGAACACATTAAAGCCCCATTACAAACCGCTTCGGGACTGATGGTCGATATGGAAACCTTTATGAAGCAATTAGAAGAAGCCAAAAAGCAATCCGCAATGGAAAAAGAAAAATCCGATAAGGAGAAAAAAGAAAAGGAAGCCAAAGAAAAAAAATGCAAAGATGCTTTTCAAAAAGCAGAAGAACTCGAAAAAGAAGGCAACTACAAAGGGGCATGGTCAGCACTTCCAAAGGCTTCTGAATATCCCGACTATGCAGAAAATATCCGCAAAAAGCAGGATGAATATGAAAGGCACTTTACACATAACCTTTTCAGTGAGGAAAAAACGCCTACCATAACCTTTAATCCACAGCCATGATTATAGAAACCTACATAGCAACCTTACAACATGATAAAGGTAGAATAAGACTTCAAATAAATTCTATGAGCGGAAAACAGGGAGCCATACAACAGATAATGGCAATAGAAAATTGCCCACTGTCAGCAATCATCGGACTGCAGATGAAGCGCAGAAAAATAGTAAAATAAAATACGTCAAATCAGAAAATCAACAGTTATGTTACTTGCAACCCAATTAGAAAGAGTTTTTATCCTGATAGATAACGGACAGGAAATCCGATTGACAGACCCAGAACCGAAATGGAGTGTAGAAGCCGTGATGAATTTTTACGCCAATACCTATCCGATTTTAACCACTGCAAAAGTTTCTGCACCACAAATCAGGAATGACACGGTAGAATACCGTTTTGAAAGTGTAATGGGAACGAAAGGCTGATAAAATTATGTGGTTGGGTTTTCTGCAAATCAGTTGAAAACCCAACCACTATTTACCCAATATCAATCACTAAATTATGATGAATGCAACGAAAAATCATATCAGGAAGAATAGAGCTTCCCGAACAGCAAAAACAAAAGCAACTGCACAAACAGTTGGGAGAGTTCGCCCATTGGATGCAAAGACCAAAGGATGCAGGCGAAATACGGAAAGACAAAATGAAAGCAGTACCGATAGCCATGCTACCCATGCTTTTTTAAACTGTTCGTTCCTGCCCAAACTAAAAGACACACCATCCGTACAGGCTTGGGAGGAAACAGACCAAATGGAAAGGGATTTTTATCAGTCCCTTTCCCAATTGGCTGAACATTACGGAATCACACCTGCACATTCAAAACACTTAGGTTTTCCTTACAATATTGCTTTTGCTTTAGAGGATCTCAAAAAGCAGTTAAAAATTAAAGTTAAGAATTGGGAGAAAATCCGCTTGGTACAGGATAACAAGAAAACGTACTTGTTAAGTGAAGAAGGATATAATACAGGAGCAACATTATATTACATTCCAATCGTTCCACTGTACCGATTATCTAAAAATCCAAATTATAAACAGGCTACACAGCTTTTGCAATCCGTCTGCTCATACCTTTATCACATTGCAGATGTCCCTTATTACAGACAGCAGGACAGCTACCTGTGCTGGATGTACGAAATGATTTCGGACTGGCTCATTAATGATGAAACCGAAGATACCCCTGAATATTTACGTGAAATAAGGCAAAGCGAGTGGATTGGTGACTATATGGAACAAAAAATATACAATCCACAGAATTTAACCTTATTTAAAGAGAGGATCAACCGTTTTGAAAATAGAGATTCATTTGAAACCGATTGTCTCCTTTTAGCCTGTGATACCCTTGCTCTTTACGAAATGTTTCCCAATGCCACTATTTACAGAAATATTCAGAGGAAAGAAAGAAATACAAATAATGACGACTACGACGAGAATTATCATGAAAGAACCATCACAATGGAAAAATATGTTTCATTCTGTGCAGATGATAAAGGAATATTATTTCAGACTTTATTTGATTCTGTTAATGCTGAATTTCAGGAATGTACGGAAATAGAAGAACCGTCCACCCAAAAAAGATTTGACGGAACAAATGTCAGCAATGATAACCTTGATTTTGAAAACTGCATTTTTCCCCTGATTGAACGATTAATTGATATTCTGAACAGCATTTAAACTATAATACCATTTAAATATAACATCATGAAAGATATAACCCATCATTTTGGAACATTATACCATCCCGTTTCAGCACTCATCATTTATCAGGCTAACGAAGATGATAATGGGGACACCTATGTGGAGCATTTCGATATGGATAAAAACGGAAATCCCATTAATGCTCACCCTCTGAGTGAAAGGGAAGCTAAAATATTGGCAAAATCCCTTAATACGGAAAAAGAAAAAAGCAAAGCATTTTTAAAACCTGAAAGTATTCTGCCCACCCATGTTTTATATATCAATCCTACCGAAAAGGGTTCAGTGATATGGTATACCAAAGCCAAAAAAGTAAAACTATTCTTTACCGAATCCCTTGAAATTCCTAATGGTGTAGCACATACTCCACCTATGCTGTGGATGGCTTCAAAGCAACATCTTACCGTATTTGCTCTCACTTCAGACAAAAGACCCACAGAAAAAACAGTTTTATTTCATGCTCCTTTTTTTAATGTGTATGAAAACGGAAGTGTCTGTATGGGAACAGTTGGTGTAGATATTAAAAATTCGGCGTCGGTTGAAGAATTTATACAAGCTTGGGAAAGTTATTTTTTTAACAGCAGGTTCAGCCATTTAAACCATAATCCTACCAATAGCAACTGTGTAAATATGTGGAAAGAGCTGATAAATACAGATAAAAGCTTTCCAAAAGAAATATTAAAAATAACTAATAAAACCCTTAAAAATTTACTGCCATGAATAACAACAAAATAAAAGTGCATTTTACAGATAATTACCTGATTAATTCTACAAACCCTGTCACCATCAACCTAATCGGTGCAGGAGGAACAGGTTCAAAAGTATTAACTGCATTAATGGAAATGAATTACAGTTTGATTCAATTAGGACATGCAGGATTATCCGTGCGACTTTGGGATGATGATATTATTACCGAAGCTAATTTAGGGAGACAGCGTTTTGCCGAATCAGAAACAGGATTATATAAGTCTGTTGCGTTAATCAACCGTGCTAATCGGTGGATGGGGACAAACTGGAAAGCAGAAACACAAAAATTTAAAATGAATGAATCGGAAAAATTTTCCGAAAATATTTCTGCAAATATTTATATATCCTGTGTTGACAGTGTGAGTGCAAGATTTGAAATTGCTGATATACTGAAAAGGTTAAATAATGGTCGTTATTATGCTGACCGTCCCCTATATTGGTTGGATTATGGGAATAATCAAAATACTGCACAGGCAATATTAGCTACTGTAGGAACTATCAAACAGCCCAATTCCGAGAAATATGAAACGATAGATCATTTACCTTTTGTCACTGATGAATTTGGGGATTTGTTAAAACAATCCGAAGAGTCCGATGATACACCAAGTTGTTCACTGGCAGAAGCACTGGAAAAGCAGGATTTGTTTATCAACTCAACATTGGCACAAATGGGAAGCTCCTTGCTGTGGAGCTTGTTCAGAAACGGATTAACCGAGAATAGAGGATTTTTCCTTAACCTTAAAAACTTTCATTCCCAACCCATAAAAATTGCATGATTTCTGCCGCCATAGAAAATTCGGGCGGCAAAAATGCAATTCCTCCCTGCGGTCGGAAACGCATTTTTGCTGAAAGTGGGGCAACCCCATTGAAAAACATTCCGAAGCTTTTGCATTGTGTTTTTAAAAAAGGTTGCGGTCTTTTTTATTTAATACCTTGAATTTTATTATTCAAAGTATTATTAATTCCATAAGACTTTTAAATCCCTAAATTCTAAATTCGATTTCGTTTTTTCAAAAGAATTTCTTTCGGGTTGTGAAGTGGTTTTAAACCTGAAAATTTTAATAAATAAAGGTTCGCCTTGTATGTCTTTAAATGAGAAAGTAAGTTTAACAGGTACATTCAATGCTAACTCCGGATATGGCTTGCTGGATTTGAAAAAGTCAATTTTATATTCATTTCCTTCAATATCTACTGTGAAAATATCCTCAATCGTCATTTTTTTGTTCTCATCTTTTGCTTCAACAAGAAAGGTAATGGCAATGCTTTTTTCGGCTTTATTTCCAACAATTTTTGTTATTTTGAATGAAGAATTTTCTTTTTCCGTTTCAAGAATTGGCTTGTTAATATCAAGTACTTTTTTAAGGTATTCATTTTCTGAAGCCAAAGTTTTATTCATCGATTGTAAGGTTTCATTATCCTTTTTGAGAGCTTCGCAATTGGCTTGGCTGTATGCTAATGAATAGATTGATATTACGGATAGAATTAGTGTTTTTCTCATTTTATTTTGTTGAAATTTCTCTTTTAGATATTGGTAAGCAGCTCAAATATAAAAAATGATAATGAATTTTATACTCTTTGATTTTTTTTATTCAAAATAGTTCTATATAGCAGTCTTTTTTTTAAATTTTCTGAAGGACAGAATGTTTTTTGTTTGTAAAAAATATAAAATCTGATACTTCTGAAAAAAAATCTTTCTAAAATTTATATATTCAATCAGGCGACAAAAATACAATTCCTCTGTTAGTCGGAAACGCATTTTTGCGAAAATCGGAGCAACCCCATTTAAAAACAGTTCAAAAGCTGTTGTCTTATGTTTTTAAAAGAGGTTGCGGATTTTATATTTGTTTTATTTTTTCTTTAATTCTTTGAAGCACTTAAGACAGGCAGGTCTATTAAAACTTGTGTTATTTTCTGCCCCGCACGAAATACAGAATTTTTCCTTATAAAAAGGATCCTCATATACTGACCAAGTCTTATAACAGTCCCAGCATAAAGGTTTTTCCAAGTCTACTTTTATAGTGGTTCTGCATCTGATGCAATACCCTTTATTGCTGATAATTTGACTTTGTTTATTGACATTTTCAACATGATATTCCTCTCTCGGTCTCCTTTGGTCTTTTAGAGCAATATTTACATACTTTTCATTTGTAAAATCTGACAATCTCCTTTTAGATACCTGCCCGAATTTTATTAATTCCTCGATGTAATTTAATTCTACCTCTGAACCTACATAGTTTTTGGCAAATATTGATTTCTTTTCATATTTGGGTCTTTTAACAAAAATGGTGTAGCCTTCCTCTTCAACAATATTAAAACATGTGCTGACAGCAGATTCAAAAAATGAATTCTGGTTGAGAGATATTAGTTTTTTTTTCGGAATAAACACCAAATTCAATATTATTTATAAAAGAATAATCAATTAAATTCATAGAGGTAACTACAGACTTGTTTTCATTTCCATAATACTTTGCATGCAGCTTAGGAATATAAACAATAGTAATATTGGGGAATTGTGTAAAATAATCAAAATCTTCTTGTCTTAAACTTTTGTTTACATTATTTTCATTTTTCCCAAAACCTATGATGATATGAACATTGGAATTATTTAAATGAGTTTTGAAGACCTCATTTTTAAAATATGGGTCTAACTGAATAAATGGGGATAGAATTAAGAGATATTTTTCGGAATTATAAATAGTATCATATATTTTTTCGTTTAATTCTTTTCCTGTTAAAAAATTCATTTTAATGTTTTGTGATTTTAAGATATAAATACAGATATAAAACATTTTTTGCAAGATACAAATGTAAATATCAAGTCGTTAATAAAGTTAAAACTTTAATCTTGAATTGGCATATAAACTTTGAAAATTATAGAGAAAAATTATCTGTGTTATGAAAAATAAATATAAACCATAGTAATGTTTTTTGTGAATTTTTTCTGTTCATCGGGCACTTTTTAAGCTATTTATTGCTCTGTCATAATTTATGGCAGAGCCTTTTTGCTATCTTTGTAACTACAAAAATGTGTTTTATATGAGTGATGAAATTATCCACCATAAAGATTACCAAGATTGGACAGCGTTTATAGCAAATAAAATAAAACTTACTCAAACCCAGGCAGCTTTCAAGGTTAATGCAGAATTATTGACCCTTTATTGGGAAATCGGAAATTCCATCATTGAAAAACAAAAACAAAACAGTTGGGGAAGTAAAATTATTGATCTTCTGGCATTAGATTTGGTTAAAAATTTCCCTGAAAGTAAAGGATTCTCTGTTAGGAATCTCAAATATATGCGGGCTTTTGCAGAAGCATATCCGTAGTTTCCAATAGTGCAAGTTCCGCTTGCACAATCGGGGGGTGAATTTGTGCAAGTGCCACTTGCACAAATTACGTGGTATCATCATATCAGCTTGTTAACCAAGGTAAAAGATACAGCGGAAAGAGCTTTTTATATCATAGAAATGTCAAAAATGAGTGGAGCCGAAATGTGATGTTGTTGCAGATTCAGAGTAATTTATATGGAAGAATAGGGAAGGCAATCCATAATTTTGAACAAACTTTACCGGAATATCAGTCTGATTTAGCCAAAAGTATTTTTAAAGATCCCTATCATTTTGACTTTCTGATGCTTTCTGAAAAAGTAAAAGAACTTGAAATAGAAAAGCTTCTGACCCATAAAATTACTGACTTTTTATTGGAATTGGGAAAAGGTTTTGCTTTTGTAGGCAGACAATATCCGGTTGAAGTTGATGATACGGACTACAAAATAGATTTGCTTTTTTATCATACGGTACTACACGCTTACGTTGTGATTGAGCTCAAAGCAGGAGAATTTTTACCCGAATATATTTCAAAGCTTAATTTTTACATCAGTGCCATTGATGACAAGCTTAAAACCCCAACCGATGAACCTACTATCGGATTATTACTTTGTGCATCAAAAAGTAATGTAAAAGTAGAATATGCTATGCGGGGTATGGATAAACCATTAGGAGTTGCCACCTACCAATTGGAACAATTAGTAAAAGAAAATATTGAGCAGCTTGACCAAAACGGTAATGAAGAACAATAAAAAATTAAAAACTTCTCACAAAAACCTTTAAAAACAGATCTCGATAAGAAATTGTTTTTTTTAATGATTGTTTTGCTGTAATATTTTTTAATTTTTACACATCATTTTGTGAGATTAATTTTTATCAAAATCCAAAGTCCCATCCCCAGTTAATCGATCTATTCACTCCCCAGGTTCCTATTTTTACTCCTTTTTCATACTCAAAAATAAAAATCAGAAGTAAGATTATTACTGCCATTATTACGAAAATATAAAGCTTATTTTTTTTCATCTTTATTTTTGGTAATCTAATAGTAAACTTACACACAATTCTTTCGATTCCGTATTTTCTCTATGCCAAATAACATCAGTGACAACCAAATAATCTTCCGGTTCTTTAAGTTCTTCATGGGGGAAGAAATCTGCCGTAAATAATTTTTCTCCGATTCTTGGAAGAAATGGGTAATTCCAATTTACAGATTTTCTAAAATAATCAATACATAGAAGTACAATCATAGATTTAATTTTTATTGGGTTTGGGATTTTCCAAAAGGTTTTGAATTTAGGTTGGTTTCGAACTACAAAGTTTCAAGTTTTTACACAAGCCCATCGACGTAAACCTAGTACCAGGCATTCGCTATTTTATTCTCGAGGCTATTTCATCGAATTTTTCAAGCAACAGTAGTTTATAAAGTTCTTTAACTTCTTTCCAATCTATAGCATGGTACTTAGTTTCTTGTCCTCCGAAAATTACAGAAAGTGACAGGTCTTTACTTACTTCAATTACATTTTCATCATCTGTTATAACTGAGACCCAAAATGCCCCATGCTCGTCATCCATTAGCTGAATGTCTGATATAGCTTTTACTATATCTGCTTCATCAATATTGTCTTTTTGAAATCCGCTTGCGTATTGTATATAGTTTTCTGCCATTGCATTAATATTTTGATTCCAAAATCAGTTTATGTAGTGTATTTGTCGATTTACAAATCCATATAGAGTAAATAGCTTCACCTTGAAGATGTAATAAGACTAAATTAAGTTTAATGTGCTTTACAATAATTGCTGGATTAAATCTATCACTATTTAATATCTATCTTTAGTCGCTGTCTTCTTATTTTTCAGATCGGTAATTTTCCATAAATCATAATTCAGTTTATACATGATCTTAAATGTTTCACAAAATTTTTTAACACTTTGACTAAAGTCTTCATTAAAAGGGGCAATAATTTTAAATTCTCCTACACTACCTGGTTGATAGCTTGAATGTGTTTCAGTAAAATCAAATATATATTTACGCATAATTCTATAAATCATACTCTTGTTTGTTTTGAAAAGTTCTGGAAATTCATTTCTTCTCTCATCTCTGATAAATTCATATTCTTCATATTCAAAATCCTTAAAATCAGAGAGTGCTAATAACAACTTCCAGTATTTGTCATCCATGTAACGCAAGTTTTCACTATAATGTAAATTCATTGATAGATATAATCCCTTATCGTTAATCCCTAATTTATAACCACAATTTGTATTGATTGACGTAATGATTAATTCGGGACCATAAAGAAACTCATAGAATTTATCATAATCCCATTCGTCTTTAAAATTCCCATAAGATAAACATTCTTCAAAAATTTGGGCAAGAGCATTAACACAATCCAATGTTTTTGAATAATGCGCCTCTGTATTCGCAATCCTTTGTTCAGCGTGATATGATTCCAAATAGTTGTTGATTGGTTCGATCAATGAATCAAAATTCTTCTTTTGCTTCTTCATTTGCTATAATCTCTATGGTTTTGTCTTTTTTGAGACTCATTCTCCATATAATTCTTTTATACATAAAACTGATAGTAAAACATTTGCCTTTCGAAGTCTTTTAAAACAATATTCTAAAATATCATCAAAAAATGTGAAGAACATAAACAGTTATAAATAGAAGTGTCCTTCATTCCCGGCAATCATAAGAATTTCCTGCGTATGAACCGTCAGTAGTTGTATAAAGCGATTTTCAGCAGTCTCAACCAGATTACCGTTTTCAAGATAGCCAAATTTATGCTCATCTTCCCTGCCAAATACGTACACGTACTGTTTTGCTGTATCAAAATAGTCATTTGAAATGCGTGGCTCAGTGCTAACAGCTATGTTAAAGATAAAGCCCTTTGCCTCTTGGGTATCCACATTAGAGATCTGAATATCATCAGGTGCAGAGACAATCATTACCTTGATCTTATATTCAATGCCCTCTACGATATCTGTGTATTCAAATGATTTGTTGGTAAACTCAGCCATACTATTTTTATTTAAATCTAAAATACAACTAATTTCCAAAATATCTCTCTTGCAGGGATTATTACTTACTTAGGGTAAAATATACTTATTGATGAAGTGAACCTGCGTAAAAATTACCCATTGTTTTTTCTAACCTGAGTAAATTTTACCCACCTTATTGCAAGACCTGCATAAAAAAGTATCAGGTACATTCTGATCTTAAATAATTACGATTATAGCTGAACCTGCGTAAAAATTACCCATGCTTTCTTTTAACCTGCGTAAATTTTACCCACCTTATTGCAAGACCTGCATAAAAAAGCATCAGGTACATGCTGATCTTAAATGAGTACATATTAAAGCTGAACCTGCGTAAAAATTACCCATGTTTTTTCCTAACCTGCGTAAATTTTATCCACCTAATTGCAGGACTTGGGCAAAATAGTCTTAGGTACATGCTGAACCTCAAATGATTACAGGTTAAAGCTAAACCTGCGTAAAAATTACCCATGTTTTATTCTAACCTGAGTAAATTTTACCCATCTTATTGCAAGACACTGTATAAAAATGTATCAGGTTAGCTTCTTACCCTGAGTGAAATAGATACAGGTTAGTGTATTCTCCGCACTTCGATTTTTGCCATATTTTTTCTTTCAACAGCAAAAACCATATAAATAAAATCAATGTTTTGATTACTAATGATTTATGGTTTATTGTGGACGCTTTTCAGAACTCTGAAAAAAGTGGGCGACTTTACATAGCAAGATGTGTCTTTGTATATACAAACTTTTCAAGTTGTATCTCCAAAGACGATCTTGCCTTTTTTTGCAAAAAGGAGAAAAAACAGCGGAACTTGTTTTTTTGTTTTGGGGAAAATCAGGAGCAATATTCCAAAATAGCCCAGTATATTCTTTTTTAATCCTCACATATTCCAGATAAGCCCAGCACGTTCTTATTTAGCCCACGCCCTATGAATACTATTGTTTTCACGATTTTTATGCCCCAATTTTGCAGAAGAAATTTTAATCAGAAAGCAAAATGAAAACACAGATTTATTTTTCTGTTATTTATCAGAGAGGAAATATTAACCCTTACTTGCCAAGAAGCGCAGAGCTGTTTAAATCGGATAAAGCTTCACTAAAGTTATTTTACCATAGGATAAATTGAAAATGGAAAGAGGAAAAGAAGACTTGATTATTATAAGAATTCAAAAATCCAGAAAAGACAACTGGAAGAAAATCTGCTCAGAAAAGCAAATCTCCCTGACGAGTCTAATTATCCATTCGGTAGAAAACAGGATTTTGGATGATGAGAGGCGGAAAGTTTTGAATTTCATTGAAGAGCAGGACAACATTTTTGTAAAGATAGAAACGAACATCAATCAGGTAGCCCGGTATGTCAATACAATGAAAGCCATAACCTCTTCGGAAGTAGGCTATTTCAACAGGCAGTTAAGTCAAATTATTGAGTTAAAAAAAGAACAGAATAGCATTTTTAAAAAGATCTATTCCATGATTGGAAAATAAAACAAACAGCAAATTTAATGATATGCAGAAATTAATATGCAGTCTCGCAGGATTATTTTTCCTTCTTGCAGCTGGAAATATTCAGGGTCAGGTCGGTGTTAATACCACCAGCCCCGCAGCAACCCTTGATGTTATCGGCAATACGGATAAAAGCAAAGCGTTGGATGGCATTATTGCTCCAAGAGTGAAAGGAAGTGAGTTGGCTTCCTATACGTACACAGCTTTGCAAAAAGGGGCATTGGTCTATGTGACCGAAGCAGCACCGGTACTTTCTGGTCAGGTTGCCCATATCAAAAGTCCTAATACCTATTACTATTTCGACGGTTCGGCATGGGAGCCGCTTTATGGGAGCTTATATGATGTAGTTGAAAGAGGAAACTTTGCCCCGAGATATATTTCGTTTACTGGAAGCTCCATCACAAAGCAAGGTACAACAGATGCTGCCTTAGGAATGAATCCGCAGACCTATTCGATGTATTTTGGAAATATGAACCAGATGCACACGGGAACGTATAATCTTTCTTACGGATACGGAGCCCTGCAGAAGCTCTCCACTGCTTCAGGGAATGTCGCCTTTGGAAGCTACAGTTTGAATGGAGTAACAACCGGAGCATACAATACCTTTGTCGGCCATATTTCAGGATATGATCTTTCCAATGCCGGAAAAATTATTACGGGAAATGTGAACGTAGGACTTGGAAATGCAACCCTGGCAAAACTGACTTCCGGATATAAGAATATAGCAATAGGCCAGTCGGCCCTGAACAGTTTGAATACCGGAAGCTATAATACCATTATAGGTCAGTCTTCGGGGCAGTTTATTACGACGGAAAGCAAAAATGTAATGCTCGGGGCGCAGGCCGGAGGCTATGTCCGGGGAGAAAACAATGTATTTATCGGAACAGGAGCCGGGCACAGCAATACGGTAAATAGTGTAGAAACAGTAAACAACAGGCTGGTCATACACAGCAATGCAAGCCTGGTTCCGTCCGAAGCTATCGGAACAGAGAACGCCGTTGACCTGAGCGCTTCCTGGACCAATGGCTTGATCATCGGGGACTTTGCCGAACGATGGCTAAAATTCAATGGGACACTGAATCTTAATCCCACCTATCATATGGTACCGCAATCAGATACTTCTTATATCCTGAAAGTCGTTGCAAAACCGGACGGAAAACTGGGATTAATTAACGACAATGTGGCTGCCTTCATATCCATTCTCGAGACAGCAACCCCGGCACAAAAAATACAGATCAAGCAAATTTTAGGCATATAAAATAAGTGGAAGAAACCTTAAAGTATAATCCGTAAGTAGGCGGCTAATATAACCATAAAATTGATCGTAAAAATTATGGAACCTGCGGGTTCCGGCTTTCCCGGAGTACAGTATAATGATAAAAAGGTAGAGAAGGGGAGTGGAGAACTGATGCTGATGAAAAATTTTCCTTCCATCGTTAATGAAAACAGCAGTCAGCAGGAGGTCCGGGAATATTTAAGATCCATCTCAAATATTGAAAGGGTAAAAAAGCCGCAGTTCCACGCCGCGATTTCCACGAAGTTCCGGGAACATACCAAAGAAGAGCTTACCAATATCGCAGAAAATTTTATGGATGAGCTGGGGTACGGAAAGCAGCCTTTTATTGTGGTGTTCCATAATGATACGGAAAATAACCATACACACATTGTTTCAACCCGTGTCAGTAAACAGACCGGAAAGAAAATTAATGACAGTTATGAAAAGCTTAAGGCACAGCAGGCATTAAGCCGTACCATGGAAAAGCTGTATGGACTAAGTATACAGGAGCAAATAGAAAAATTACTGGGTTACCGATACAATTCTATTAAACAACTTGAACTGCTTTTAGAAAGAGACGGATTCCGGCTTTCTCCCAATAGGAATGATGAGGGTGCTTTAGATATACTAAAAAACGGAGTCTGGGAAAAAACCATTAACGCCGCCGAGCTCAACTTCAGCAGTCAAAAAAAAGATTCCAGGGCATGGCAGTTAAGGGCGATTCTCTTAAAATACAAAGAACTGCACTCTTGCAAGGTATTCAGGATCGAAGACCACAGGGCTCAGGAAGGTGTATTACCTGAAGAAAAGCACAACGAGAACTGGAAGCCGAAAATTGAATTTGAGAGTGAGCTTCAGAAAAAATTGAGGGATGTTTTCGGGATTGATGTTGTATTCCATACTTCTGACAAAGTAAAAACTGCTGTAGAACTCAAACCTTTCGGATATACCTTGATTGACCATAAGACAGGATCAGTGTATAAAGGAAGTGAGATTATGAAAATGAATGAATTGTTTGAGTTCACTTACGATACCATAGACAAAAGGCTTTTTGAAAGCTTAAAAGATTATAACATAGCAGATGAGGCTGCTAAGCAGGTTTTACAAGATCATTTGAAACGCCAGAATCCTGACCATGTGCCAAAAGATTTTATGCTTTTTGAAACTAAAAAAAGGAAGAATAAAGAAATATTTGGCTTAGTGAGGAATGAGGTAAAGCAATATCTCAGAACACATAACGCAAAAGATGTTCACATTATAAAGCCCGAAGACGGTAAATTTTATGTGATCCACTCAAAATTACACTACGTAGGGGAACTTGAGCAGCTGATCGGCGAAAAAGATTATCAAAGATTCCTGAATCCGGGTGACAACCAACAGCAGGTTTCAGTAAACCAGAGTGAAAAGCTTTCAAAAGAGCTGAACAGAAGCATCAATGATTTGATTTTTCAATTCAGCAGATCCTCAGGAGGATCAGGAAAAGACCCCGGAGAAGAGGAGCGTAAGAAAAGAAGAAAAAAGAGAAAATAGAGGCAGTGGTTATCAGTTGATCGCCCATAAAAATCAACCAACACCTTTAAAACCGATAAGCATTAACCAACAGCTAACAATCAAACTATGATTATCACTTTTGCCACCCAGAAGGGCGGAGCGGGAAAGACCACTCTTGCCATTGCCTTTGCCAATTACCTTTGTGAGGTTTCCGAGAGGAAAATCAAGGCGTATGATTTTGACTTTCAGAAATCTTTTTTCAACAAATGGAAAGAGGACGAAAATTCAGAGCTGCCTAGGCTTTATGAAGTGGAGCTCATTGGAGACGATGAAGAAGAACAGCCTTTTGCCGATCTGGAAAAAATTATAGGCCTTAAGGAAAGCGAAGATATATACCTGTTTGATTTGGCAGGCACGCTGGACCAAAAATACAGTGACCTACTCATTTACAGTGATTTTATCATCATCCCTTTCGAATACTCCGATGTATCGGTAAAATCGACCCTGGTATTCAAAAACCTGCTGGGCCTACTCGAAAGTGAAGCAGAGCGGATCTTCATCCGTTCCAAATATGACAAAGGCTATAAATATCTCAATCAAAGGGAGATGGATATCGAGATCTCAAAATACGGAACCCTGATTGTAAGCCCTGTATACAAAAGGAATTGTTTACAAAGCATTAATACGAGGAAGCTTACCTACGAGCAGCGATACGCTATAAAAAAGCCATTCAATGAAATCATTGAACAAATCAGTGAAGCATTACAAATCACCCTGTAAGGCTGATTCCAAAGAAAAAACAAAATAAAAAATATGATAAAGTATTCACTCATCCTGTTAGCAGCTTATTTCCTGTATTATGCCGGAAATATCCTGTACGACCTTTTTTTAAAAAAAGAAAAGATCACTCACGTCGATCTGACTGAAGAATTTTCAATAGGCGGTTTTGCACAAACTGATGCTGAACCTCCAAGCCGGATTGGTATTGAAGATGTTGAAAACCTCAGTACCCCCAAATCCTTTTTAAAAAAGGATCTTGAATTCCAAAAACCATCTTCTACCGACCAGCAGCCGGATCTGGAAGAGATGAGAAAGCGATTTGAAGCGGAGCAGGATATTGACGATATGCCCGCACCAGTGAACGATACCAAAACAGCACCAGCAGAAAAGAGCCCATCCGATAACACAAGTCATCTTCAGGATATGCCCAACAAAGCAGAAGAGCATTCCAAATGGGAAAAGACTAAGCCTAAAAAATCCCATTGGAAAGAACTCCTGAATTTATCGGAGACCACCGTGCAGATGGTGGCTAACTACGATGGCCAAAAGGTCTACCACTCCGTCATCTAAGCAGTAAGAAACCCTTCAAATTGACCAAATATCATCCTATCAACTGATACGGATAGCATACCCCTTATGCCAATTTCTAAGCACAAAATTTAATTCTAAACCAATAATTAATCATTATGAACAACAATGTAAAACGCCATGTGGCAGTAAAAAAGATATTGACTGCCTGTATGATTCTCCTTGCTGTCACTCCCATATTTGCCCAGGGCGGAGCAACAGCCATCTCTAATGCAGCCAATGACATTAAGGACTACTGGGATCCCATCAAGCTGATTCTGAAAGCCGTGGGCGGATTGGTCGGCTTTATCGGAGGTCTTCGAGTGTATAACAAATGGACTAATGGAGATCAGGATGTTAACAAAGAAATCCTGGGCTATGGAGGAGCCATGATCTTTCTGATTGTCGTTCCGGAATTCGTAACCTCATTCTTTGCGTAAGCTATGGGATTCTACCTCTACAAGGGGCTCAAAAAACCCCTTGTATTCTTCGGACTCAAGGGAAAATATATTTTCTATGCAGTGGGTGTTATCGGAGCCGGAGTCGTAGCCGCACTCATCTTATCCAGGTTCGGATTACTGGGTTCCTTACTGGGCCTTGTAGCCACCGGAGGCGGTGTTTACCTCATTTTCAAAAGACAGGATACCCGTGGCCTTTATGATAAGACTAAAAACTTCGGTCAGATTTTCATATTTCCTAAAAGGTTGGACAATAAAAAATTTTTACAGCATGGCAACAACAAAAAAACAAGCATTTAACATTCCTTTCATCGGGTATGATTATGGAAAAGATCACCATTGGGATTTTGATGTTCTTTTCGGGCAGTATGGAAACCCCATCATTGGCATCAGAATCAGGAATATGGTGGAACAATATTCGGCAGATCCGGACAATTATCTGAACTTCCATACGGTGTTGAACCAGGTCGTATCTATCATCGGAGAAGGGAGAGTTGTTCAGAAGCTTGATATTTTCTCAAAAAAGAAATATTCAGCCGAACCTTCCAAGGAGTTCCTCCAACAGAAATATTCCGAGCATTTTGACGGCAGGCTTTTTAAGACCATTGAAACCGTCTTGCTGTTTACGGATATTATTCATGATAAAAATAAAAAAACAGGCCGGTCAGCGACCGGTGGCAATATAACAGAAAAAAGTTATAAAGAACTCCGGGACAAATGCCAGAAGGTGTTTATGCTGTTGAGGCAAAGTGACTGTGAACCGGAGTTCTTATTTGAGAAAGATTTTGAGTATTATATTTCCGGAGCATTATCCATGCAGTTTTCGGGTACCCCGGTTTTTGACAATATCAGAAGTACCAATGAATACCTGCAAATCGGAAACCGATTCGTTAAAAATATTTCCTATGTCGATGTGGAAAACATTGACCTGCCCTCTGAAATAGAACCTTATTCCATACTGGGAGGAAACGGAGCTGCCGCAGAAACGGCAGTGGATAATTTTACCTTTATTAATGAACTGGAAGATTATGAAACCATTATCTACAACCAGGTCATTACCATTCCCCATCAGGCACAGCAGCAAAGGGAACTGGATAAAAAGAAGAAAAAGCACGAAGGAGCAGCGAACAATTCGCCTTCCAATGCCATTATTGCCGAAGAAATCCAGAGCCTTCTCCATCATATTGCCATAGAAGGCCAGCTTATTGTTAATGCCCATTTTTCCCTACTATTTTCAACAAATACGCTGGAAGAAATGGAAGGGACACAGTCCCTGATTGAAAATAAGCTGTTTACCAAGGGGATTATTGTCTCCAGGAATGCCTACAACCAGCTGGAGCTTTTCCGGGCTGCTTTACCGGGCAATGCCACGGAACTCAGGGAGTATGATTTATTTATGACCACAAGCGAAGCGGCGCTTTGTTTTTTTTTTAAAGAAAGCTACCCCGTGAATGAAGAAAGTAGTTTCTACCTCAGATTTACCGACCGGCAGGGCGTTCCCCTAAAAGTTGACCCCTCGGATTTACCGATGAAAACCGGAAGAATTAATAACCGTAACAAGTTTGTGCTGGGTCCCAGCGGTTCAGGCAAGAGCTTTTTAATGAATAATATCGTGGAACAGTACCTCACCTACAATTACGACGTGGTTATCGTGGATACCGGAGATTCCTACTCGGGAACCTGCCAGTATAAAGGTGGAAGATACATCCAGTATACGGAAGAAAAACCCATTACGATGAATCCTTTCCTGATGGATAAAAAAGAATTTAATATTGAAAAAATAGAGTTTTTGACCAACCTGATCTTTTTGATCTGGCAAGGTCCTGATGCGACGATGTCCTCAGCACAAAAATCCATATTGGATAATGTCCTGATGTCGTATTATCACGGGTATTTTAATTCTGGAACGAAGTGGTACGAAAATAAAACCTCGGAAGAGCTCATTCTTTATTTAAGCAAATATAATATTCATGAAGAAGACGTCTATGCAGCATACGAAGAACAGTTCAGAGGACAACATACCTATTATGATATTCTGGGAATTGCTTTCGATGCCGGCTTTGATGAAGTGAAAGAAGCCTTTAGAAAACTCGCTATTGAATACCATCCGGATAAAAATCTGAATAATCCTGATTATGACAGCGAGAAATTCTATACAATCTATGAGGCTTATGAAACCCTGAGTGATCAGGAAAAACGCAAAGCCTATAATGAGACTCAGCTGATTCTCATTCAGGCTAATGAAATCATGCAGCAGCCCAAAAATGCTGAAGAATGGAATGAGTCGTTCAGGAAAGTCATCATCAAAAAAATTAAGGAGCTGGAAGAAAAGCTTGTTATAAAAGAACTTTCCTTCAACGGGTTCTATGAGTACTGTGACAAATTCCTCCCTATTTATCTGGGTAATAAAAAGCATAAAATCACGGAAAGGGAATTTAACCTAAGAACATTCCTGTTCGTACTGAAGGATTTTTACAAAGGCGGAAGATACGGGACCACCCTCAATGAAAGTGCAGACAATACGCTGTTTAGCGAACCTTTTATCGTCTTCGAGATTGATAATGTGAAAGATAATCCAAAACTTTTCCCCATTGTAACACTTATCATTATGGATACGTTCATCCAGAAGATGAGACTGAGGAAAGATCGTCGAAAAGCCCTAATTGTGGAAGAGGCGTGGAAGGCGATTGCGAGTAAGCTGATGGGTGGATACCTATTGTATCTGTACAAAACGGTACGGAAATTCTGGGGCGAGGCGGTGGTAGTTACCCAGGAACTGGATGATATCATCGGAAATGCCGTCGTAAAAGACAGCATCATTAACAATTCCGATACGTTTATTCTGCTGGATCAGACCAAATTCAAAGACAATTTTGATCGGATAGCGTCTCTATTATCTCTGAATAAAGTAGAACAGAACAAGATTTTCACGATCAACAATCTCAACAATAAATTCGGGCGAAGCCGCTTTAAGGAGTTTTATCTCAAACGAGGTTCTAAAGGAGAAGTATACGGCAACGAAGTGGCCCTTGAGCAATATCTGACCTATACCACAGAAAAGCCTGAAAAGTCGGCCATTGAATACTACGTTGAGCAGTACGGAAACTACGATAAAGCCTTAGAAATTTTTGTAGAACAGGTGAAAAGCTTCGGGGATGATATGGGAAGCATGGTTTCCTTAGTGAACCTCTATCAGAAGCCTTTGGATTCAAAAGTCCTTGCATTCTACCACGGATTTAAGAACCGGAAGGCAAACCAGGGTAAAAATATTTTCAAAATCATTACCCAGGAATTGGAAGATTATAACATCAGCCTTTCGGAATTAATTAACAGACAAACCCATGCATATGAAAACGTTTAGTTTATTTTTTTTAGGATTTGGAAGTTTAGTATATGCCCAAAATACCTACATAGACCCTACCGTAACGGCAGCAATGATCCTGTATTCGGAAAACCTGAAAGCCAAGCAGAATGAAGTCATCGATGAAACTTCCAAGCTGAAAGATGCGCAGACCTGGGTAGGAACCCAGATGGTAGCCGCCAATGATATCCAGAATAAAATACTCAAAGGTTTGAAAGAAGTTTCAGGAACCCTGCAAAACGGAATTCAGGTAAAGGAAATTTATACGGAACTCAATAAATGCTACGGGTATTCTTCTGATGTCGCTCAGTTAGCTTCTGCTCATCCCCAATATGCCATTTTCGGGGTTAAAGCCTCGCAAAAAACCTATGAGCAAAGCCTGAAAATCGTAACGGATCTATCAGATATCCTGGCCTCAGGAGAGCTGAACCTCGCTACGGCAGGAGACCGCTATAAGATACTGCATAATATCTCGGGAAACGTAAAAAATCTAAAGCTGTGGCTGTTGGCTATTAAGCTGCGATTGGAAAAAGCCAACAGACTGGGATTCTGGAACTCTATTAATCCCTTTGCGGGCTACATCAATACCGACAAAGCCATTGTTGAAGACATTATGAACCGGTACAAACGGAATTTTTAAAATCAAATAATGAAAAAGAAATTTTTTTTAAGCGTATTCATTCCGATGGTTTACATCATAATCACTTCTTCCGGAGGCAGCTCTACGCCCGCCTGGCAGAAAGAAAATGTTTCCTTTCCGATGATGGACCTGGAAATAAATGCTACGATGAAAGAACATGACAGGCAAAAGGAAATGCGGCAAAACCAGACGCTGAATGCCGGTATTGAAACGGTCAATAAAAACGAATGGAACAGCTTTAAGGATAAGGTTGTTAAAATACAGGACAGATTAAGGATTGTTTCATTTGCCTTGCAGGCGGTTCCAACAGGAGTGGCGATGAGCAGGGAGATTGGTAAGATCACTCAAAACCAGGCTGCCATTATTGATGAAATCAGCACCGCACCTTACTCCATTGCAGCGGTCCTGCCTTCCGGAGTACAGTATGTAGATGATTTACAAATGGTACTCCGCTTAATCACCGGAATTATCCTCTCTTACGGAGCGATCAATCAAATGGAAAAATCGGAACGCAAGATTTTATTGGACTATGCACTGGGTGAAGTCAAAACCCTGAGCAGGAATTCAACCCATATGCTGCTCAAGATACGGGACATTAAAGCCAAAGTACTGCGTAATAAAAGAGCTTTCCAGTATTACGTCAACAGGGATAAACAAGTGGTGGAGAATATTATGAAGAACATTAAATCATTTTAAAAATGAAATCGAAGATTCTGCATAGCCAATACATTTCACATATACCATAATAAAAAAAATAAGGATATGAACAAAAAAATACTAACCCTCGGAATTGTACTGCTTTCTACGATTTGCATAAAAAGCCAGCAGATCGTGATCAATGACAAGCTGCTGTCCCAGATTACCGTTAATCATGGCGTTCGATTAGGGAGTGAGCAGGCTTTTTTAGACTCTTATGAAAAGCAAAATGAGCTGTATAACGAGATCAAAAATAAAACGGCCCAGGTGATTGCCATTCAGGAATATATCTACCAGCAGCTTAAAAATGTTAATTCGGCCCTTACGCAAGGTAAAAAGCTTATCTACCTCTATCAGTATTTAGGAAAAATCGTAAGCAACTCCCAAACCATGCTGGATTTATCCATGCAACATCCGGAATATGCCGTACTGGTTTCAAAGTATTATACGGCCATAGGACAGCAGGCAATAAAGCTCCAACAGGAGGTCACGCAGGATATCCTGAATGAAAACAAAGATTTTCTGATGGATGCTATGGATCGGGAAATGCTCATTGAAAAGGTACTGACAAGGGTCAGGAATATCAACGGCAATATTCTCTATATCATTTTACGGCTACAGAACGCCAAGAAGATCCCCTATCTCTATCAGGTCCCTGTACTTAGGAATTACATCAATATCGACAGAGCCATTGTCAGTGACATTATTCAGAAATACAAATACATTTTTAATTAAAACAATGGAAAATTTACTTATAAAATTAATCAGGCTGCACTTATTGCTTGTAGTCACCGCCGTATCCGCACAATTAAGTGTAAAACGGCTCAATGACCCTGCTATTGTCGCGCAGCACAAGCGGATGGTTTTTGAAAGCTGGGGAGACTGGCGACCTTACCCCAAATATTTTCTGGGCGTTCAGACCAATTTCGCCTATGCCACGGTATGGGGAATGTGGGCACCCAAAATCAATAGGGATTATAAAGACGGAGACGACATTAGGCCCCTGAAACCTACAGGAGTACAGAACCAGCGATTTGCAGAAGTGAAATATGAAGAGGAAGAAGCCGAAAAAATAAAGGCTGCTTCCGATACCATCTATAAAAGGAGTGTCCAGGACTTCGCCCATTGGACTTCTGCTACCGTAGATGCCGATCCGTTTTGGCTTTTGTATTACAAACGGATGCTCAAACCCATTACTGAATTTCCTGATACCCCGCAGAATTTTATGGAATGGAGGCTCAAAGACCAGGAGACCTATGAAACACTTAATAGTATAGGGACCCTAAAAAGGCTTCAGCAGGAGCTGGATATGATCAAGGAAAAATATTCGATGTCCCGGTCTATGGATATGCCAAGGGGAAAGCGCTTTCTGATGTACCATGAAACCCTTTTGCGTTGGAGAAAATTTGCTCAGGAATTAAGGAAACATAATAACAAAACGACCCTTCTTCTGGATTATAAAAATATCCTGAAAAATCATTCTTCATATGCTTTGCCTACAGCCTGGAGTCCGTCGTCGGACGGGCAGGTCGTTCAAAATATTATGAATCAATACAAACACCGATATTAAAATGAATAAAGCAGTAACCTTATGCTGTTGCCTTCTGGCTCTTTTATTGCCGGTAATGGGCTTTGCCCAGACCGATGGTGATTACAGCAATTTACTTCAGTTCCTGAAAGGCGACGGAGCTTTTGAGAAATGGTTCATGGAGGTATTTACCAAGCTGGACACCAGTATTCAGGATAATGCCAGTGATGCCGCATTGGTGGGAAAAGCCATTGGCGGATTAGGGGCTTTGATGTACCTCGGATACATGGGATGGCAGATGGCTGCCGGAGACCGGGAGTGGGAGATTACCCCGATGTTGAAACCAATTCTGATCGGATTCACGCTGATCTACTGGACGGGATTTGTCAATCTGATACAGGCTCCCTTTGAAGCTATCGCAGAGCCGGGAATCAGCATTTTCAGTGATATAGAGTCTGAGGTAAATGATCTTCGGGTGCAGCGCTTTAAAAAACAACAGCAATTGCTCGATGCCATCATCAAGCTCAAAGCAGATGAAGATGCCAAGCAGGAGGTCATTGAGAATACCGGAAAAGATGCCGATGATTCGTGGTTTGATATCAGCGAGGGACTGGATAAACTCATCCAGCCCATCAAGGAGTGGCAGATCAGGATGCAGTTCCAGATGCAAAAATTAGTGGCTGAAGTGATTGAGTTTATCTGCCTTTCCATTTTGAGAATTTGTGTCTACCTGATTTTCTTTATTCAGAAGATCTGGGCGTACATCCTTATTATATTAGGCCCGATTGCGGTGGGTATGGCTCTTGTTCCGGGATTTGAAAGTTCCCTGTACAACTGGGTTTCCAAATTTATTAACATCAATCTCTACACCTTTGTGGCTTATACCATCATCAACATTGGGCAGCAGCTGATCGCTTCCGGCTATATGATGGAAATAGAAAGATATGATACCCTTTTAACGAATGGAACAGTTACCAATTTGGATGCCCTACTGGTCTATGTCAGTAATTCGGGAATGATTTATAACCAACTTTTTACGTGCGTAGCTTATATCGTCACCGGAATCGGGGTTTTGATGACCCCTACGATTGCAGATACCATTGTGTCAGCAGGAGGAGCCGGAGCCATGACCAAAATGAAAAGTGCCATAGGCAAAATGGCGGGCAGTGCTAAAACTGCTGTTCTGGCTGTTAAAACCGGAGGTGCTTCTGTGGCTGCAACAGCTGCCAAGTCTGCTGCGGCAGGTTCTGCATCGGGGAGAGTTCAGCAGGCAATGAAAAACGGGAAATAGGATTTCCTGCCATTTTAATTCAAAATCTTAATAAAAATGCTTATCAAAAATATAGAACAAAGAATCAAGGTGAATAAGATAGTTTCACTTTCAGCCATTGCCTTTGCCGTTTTTATTGTCATTGCGGGATTTTTCTTCGCCTATAAAATGATTGAAGATTCCAGAAAATCCATTTATATCCTGGATAATGGTGTCCCGGTTTTGGCCAAGCAGATGGATGTTTTACTCAACAGGCCCGTTGAATACAAAGCCCAGATTGAACTCTTTCATCGGTTATTTTTCACATTGGCGCCTGACGATACCTATATCAAGGATAATATCCAGAAATCATTGTATCTCATCGATGACAGCGGAAAGAAAGAATATACCAACCTTAGGGAAAAAGGCTTTTATAACCAGATCATTGCTTCAAGTTCGATGGTAAGCATTCATACCGATTCGGTTAAGCTTGATATGGAACAAAAGAAATTCGCCTTTTTCGGAAAACAGATGATTACAAGAAAATCATCCGTAATTACCAGAAAGCTTATCACTGAAGGTTTCTTTGAGGATATTATCCGAAGTCCCAATAACCCGCATGGAGTGATCCTTAAAAACTGGCGCATCCTTGATAATGAAGAAATTTCAAACCAAACCAAAAATTCGTACTAACAATGAATACTTCATTCAAACAAGTCGGACAGAAATGCCTGCAATGGATTGTCCATCACCCTAAAAAGTTTTTTGCCTATTCGATGATTTTTTTGTCAGTGTCATTCATAGGTTCTCTGATCCAGGGAATTTTCTTTCCCAGCGAGACAGTATTTACCATTAAACCACCTGTCCTTTATTCCAAAAGCCAGAAGGAACAGACCCCTACTGTAAACAACGAAAAAGAGATGAAAAAGATTGTGGAAGAGCTTAAAATTTTAAAAGTGAAAAGAGACCGAAAACAATTACAGAAAGGGGACAGCCTGAGGATTGAATATTTGTTTAACCAATTTCAAAAATTAAAAACTCAATGAAAAAACTCGATTTCAAACAGAAGAAATACATCCTGCCCCTTTTGGCACTGCCGTTTCTGCTGCTTTTTATCTATGTAGGAACCCAATTCGCCAAAGAAAAACAGCCCAAAGAGAAGCCCAAAGAACTCTCCATTTCCCTTGGTGAGTCGCAGGATTCGATTATGAGTAAGAATGATGCCTATGACGCATTTTTCAAAAAAGAAGATAACAGAACGATGCTCGAGGGGCTGGGCAAAGAAAAGGACAGCCTGCTCAGCTACGAAGACCAGCTGTCATTAGCGCAGAAAAGAAAAATAGATTCGCTCAAAGCGGTGTCCGGAAGACAAAACGGGTATCAGTCGAAAGGAAATTTATCTTCTTACTATAATCCGAAACAACAACAAAATGACGACCGGGATTACAAACGGTCTTCAGAAATTATCCGGATGCTGAACGATAAATCTTATGGCAAACCGGAAAGTGACTATGCTTCAGAGCCTTCAAAAGCAACTCCTCACACTCCTCAACAAAACCCTGATCCGGTCAAATACCTGAAACAGCAGATGCTGGTGATGGATTCTTTGGAAAAAGCAAGAGACCCGGAATACCAAAGTAAACTGGCAGCTGAGGAAAAGCTGAAAATGAGTAAGGAAAAAATGGAAGAATTTCTGAATTCTACCTTCAATGTCAGTAAATCCGGTATCAATAGCGAGTTCAATGCTTTCTACAAAGAAAAGGAAAACAGCTTTATCAAAGCGGTCATTGATGAAAACAACAAAGGGTATTTGGGAAGCCGGATTCGGTTCAGGTTACTGGAAGACATATATGTGGGGAACAAAAAGCTCAGTAAAGGGTCTTTACTCTATGGGCAGATTTCAGGATTTGCGATGCAAAGGGTTAATCTCAGTATCGTATCCGTATTCACTAAAGGAGAAATTTATCCGGTCAACTTATCGGTTTACGATGTCGATGGAAGCAAAGGGCTCTATGTTCCGGAGAGTATTTTCCGGGATATGATCCGGGAAATGGGAAGCAATTCCGTACAGGGAACACAGATGGATATGGGCGGACAGGGATTTTTTACCAGTATTGGCTCTAAACTGTTTACATCCACTTCCAAGTCCATTGCTAACCTGATTAAAACCAACAAAGCCAAATTGAAATACAACTCTTATGTATTTCTGATTGACGAAAAACAACTGAAAGATTCACAAAACCAACAAAAAAAATAAAAAAATGAAAGCCATATTGTACACATTACTGATTTTCATAACACAGCTTTTTACGGCGCAAACAGCAACCAAAGAACAGCTCATTTCGGATTTACCGGAACTAGAAATTACTGAAGGAATCAGCCTTCATATTATTTCTCCGGAACCTATCCAGTATGTGGATCTGTCCACTAAGCAACTCACGGGAGACTTACCTTCAAGCCAGATTGCACGGATTAAAATTGTAGAAAGAGATTCGGTAACCAAGACACAAGAATCAGGATATGGACCCCAAGAAAAATGGAAGCCGAACCTCGGCATTATCACGGTGGTGGGGCAGTCTTTTATTGCACAGTACAAAGCTGTTTACAGAAATTCTGAAAACCTGAATACCATTACTAATATTCATATTCAGCCGGAGGAAATGCAGCCCATAGAATTTGATAAAATGGCTTTCTCCAATCTTGAGCTGAGAAAATTTGCGATGGACATTATTCAGAAAAAATCAGAAAAAAATCCGATTCGGGAAGAGAAAAACCTGGGGCTCAGTGTTCAGCTCAATAATGTCTATGTCATCAGTGACTATATATTCCTGGATATGACCTTTAAAAACAATTCCAACTTAAGTTATGATATAGAAGCTTTGAAATTCTCCGTAGAAGATAAAAAGATCCATAAGGCGACCAACAATCAGAGTGTTGAAATAACTCCAGTGTTTCAGCTGAACCCTCAAAAGCATTTCAGGAAGAATTTCAGGAATATTTATGTGTTCAAAAAATTCACTTTCCCGAATTCTAAGGTGATGATGATCCGCCTGATCGAAGAACAGCTCTCAGGAAGAACCATCGAAATGAAGATCAACTACTCTGATATCCTTAAAGCCGATACATTTTAAATAATTGATACTATGGACAATTTTATAACTATCGCAATTATAGTATATGGACTAATGCTAATTGCAACTGTATACTGCTGTGTTGGTCTCATCATTTTTGGAAAAAAATGGAACCAATATGCAAAGGATTATGAGCAATTATTAATCCTTAAAAATGAGTTTGAGAAAATGTCTGAAGAGGAAAGTTACTCCTGTATGATCGATAGGGTTAAAAAAAGAGGATATGAAGTTATTGACCAATTGAATGTGTTGAAGGCTGATCTTGTTAAAATACTGGAACATCATGAAAAATTGCAACGGCAGAAGCAGCATGATAACCAGGCTGAGAAGGAGCCATCACTGGACAATTTTTTTGAACACTATTCCTAATGCAAGAACAACAACATCAGATCAGGATTTACGGCTTCCTTCAGAAGGCGGTATATGCCGTTGTGGCGTTGGATTGTGCTTCACTATTTTATCTGCATGCCAATATTCCGGTGGTTTCCAACTTATTGAAGAATTTTTCCAGAATGAGCTTCATTTATCCTCCTGTCAATGCTAAACTGGCGACACTACTATTGATAGGATTAGTGGCTGTAGGAACAAAAGCTAAGAAAAAGAAAGACCTTCATATCGCTATGGAAATAGTAGTTCCTATGGTATTGGGACTCCTGATGATGTTTTCCTCTCTGGTTTGGGAGCGTGAAGCCGGAAATCCTTCACTTCCTAAAATATTTCCCGGAATGAGTCTTTACCAGGTGGTGTATGCTTTTTTATCGTTTTTGGGAGCGGTTGTTCTTCAAATGGGAGCTGACAGCATCTCTAAGCTGATGCAGCAGAAAATGGGAAAAGACCGATGGAATGTCGAGGAAGAATCTTTTGACCAGAACCAGGAATTAGTAGAATCCGACATGATGATTAATATTCCTTATTTATTCCGGTATAAAGGGAAAAGCAATAAAGGCTGGATGAATATTAATCCTTTCCGGGGGACGATGGTGATTGGTGTGCCAGGTTCCGGTAAATCTTTTGGAGTGATCAATCCCGCGATCAGGCAGATGATAGCTAAAGGATTTTGTCTGATAATTTACGATTTTAAGTTTCCCGACCTGGCGCAGATCGCTTATTACCACTATTTATTCAAAAAAAGTAAGGAATCAGGTTATAATTACAATTTTTATGTTATTAACCTCAATGAAGTTGAGAAATCCAAAAGGGTGAACCCGTTCGCCAAAAAATATGTGCAGACATTAGCAGAAGCACAGGAAATGGCTGAGGCTATGGTGTCTTCTTTACAAAAAGGCAGTACCAGTTCCGGAGGTGGGGCTGACCAGTTCTTCACCCAATCAGCGATCAATTTCCTTTCATCCTGCATTTATTTTTTTGCAACCCACGAAAACGGAAAGTACTCGGATCTGCCTCACATCCTTTCCTTTATGAACCGAAGCTACAAGGAAATTTTTGATACCCTTTTTGGACACGAAGAATTGTATTCTTTATTATCGCCTTTTAAATCCGCCTATGATAACAAAGCTTTTGACCAATTGGAAGGGCAGGTAGGAACATTGAAAATATTCCTTTCCAGACTGGCTACCAAAGAAAGCTTTTGGGTGTTTTCGGGAGATGAAGTGGAACTCAAAATAACAGACAGGAACAATCCTTCCATTGTTATTTTAGCGTCAGACCCGGGAACTCAGGACATCAACTCTGCTTTGTATTCTTCGGTGCTTAACAGGACTTTAAGACTGATCAACTCCAAAGGTAATCTTCCGGGAGGTATTATTGCTGATGAATTTCCTACGATTTACATCCATAAAATTGATAATGTCGTTGCTACGGCAAGAAGCAACAGGGTTGCTGTAATGCTAGGGCTTCAGGAGCTTCCACAGCTTCGCCAGTTTTATAAGAAAGAAGTTGCAGATACCATTTCTGCCATTGTCGGAAATATCCTGTCCGGCTCTGCAAGGGATAAGAATACCTTGGATTGGCTCGAAAAATTATTTGGAAAAATAAAGCAGAAGTCGTATTCCCAATCCATCTCCCAGCAAGGTACGACCACCAGTATCAATGAGAAAATGGACCATATGATTCCAGCCGGAAAAATTGCAGCACTTAAAACCGGAGAAATGGTGGGGATGATCGCCCAGGGAGAAGAAAATGATACCGAAGAATACAAAACCTCTGCTGTGAACGGTAAAATAAACCTGGATATGAAAAGTATTAAAAAAGAGGAAGCAGAACTTCCGTCCATGCCTTCCTATTACTCCTTTGTGGATAGGGCAGGAGTTAACCGCAAAGAAGAAGTCCTAATGACCAACTTCAGGAAAATCAATAAGGAAGTTGAATTAATTGTCAGAGAATCAGTAAAAGCATAATCATATGAAGAGTAAAATAATTAGCAACCGAATTTACAAGATGGTGGTCTTCATGCTTCTGTTGGTAAACAGTTTTACGTTTGCCCAATTCAATACCATAATGCCTGCACAGCCTCAAAAGCCCCAAAGTCAATCCCATGTTGAATTTACAAAAGAAGAGAAACCTATTGATCCCAAAAATGGGAAAAATTTCTGGAAAAAAATATTCAATACGACAACAAGGTCGGATTTAAAAAATGAATTGGATTCTTTAAAAATACTGTTAAAAAAGTACAAGCATACCAATAATTCTGGAAAAGAGAGCTTTCAAAAAATTAAAGATTCTTTGCTATTGGCCACCAAGCGTAGAGCCGAACAACAAATGGATCTTTTAGAAAATCAAAGTTCCCCGGCTTTATATGACTTTGTGGAGGAGCCTAAAGAATCTTTATCAAAAGTTGTAATGCCTTTGGCGGGTAAGATGGCGATCACTTCTTCTTACGGGACACGGGTTCATCCCATTTCCGGAAACCGGAAAATGCACAATGGTATTGACCTGAAAGCATATTATGAAAATGTATATGCAGTCATGGACGGAGTCGTAACGGCAGTGGGGCGGTCAGCGACCGGAGGCAATTATATCAAGATCCTCCACTATGGCCGATTTGAGACAAGCTACCTGCATCTTTCAGAGATTTATTATCGGACCGGAGAGTTCGTGAAAGCCGGATTTATCTTGGGAAGAAGCGGGAATACCGGGAATTCTACAGGGCCTCACCTGCATTTTTCGGTGAAAGAATTCGGACAAAGCATTAACCCTACTCATTTTTTAAATGATTTAATAAAAGCCACTCATCTCATGGCAACCTATCATAATACTGAGACAGCAACATACAACCCCTACTAAATACATTAACAATGAAAAACAGCAATTTACCCACAGACGAACTGAAAAAATATGGAATTATTGGTGAAGACCATACATTTTCCAAAAAACTAAGCGCAGAAGATATTCAGAGATTCCTACAGGGATACACCATTGTCGCTGACAACGATAAGAACAGGGCAACCTTTCAGCTCACGGATAATAATACCAGGCTGAAGGTTATCTTCCTGGAAAGAGACAAAAGCATCTCGGAAATTCTTAAAAACAGTGAAACGAGAATCGAATACTCCGATATAAAGAAATTCTCAAATAAATTGCCACCGGAGGTTTCGGCGATAGAAAAGAAAGCTTTTATTTTCGATCAGGACACCGGCAAAGTAGCCGAGTTTGATTTCATCAGGCATACCACGGAGTTGACTGCTATTATTGCTGATCTAAGAGATGCAACTGAAACCGGGCGATATAAAATAGAATTGCAAAAACTGAAAAATTTCCTTCAGGATAAAATTGACCAATATCCCGAGATCGCTAAAGAAATTACCAATGATCTGAATATTATCTCCAAAGAGATAAGTACAGTTGATGGAGTTCTTGCCAGGCAGCATAATGATTCTCAAAAACAAGAGAAATCTGATATCAGGTTGAATGTAAACGACCCGGATCTTTATCAAGATGTCAACCAGATGAGAGAAGAAGAGGAGCAGGAGCAAGAAGAAAAGCGAAGGTTTAGAAGATAGTCCTATGGATGCCTCTGATAAACTATTTCAGAATATATAAAATCTCAAAATAAAATTTTAAAATGGATTTATTTGAAGATTATGAGCTTCTTCCGGAAGAATTGAAAGCAGTCTGTGATAAATGGCAGCAAAAATCAGCATACTGGGGGCTTGATTATAATGATTGTGAGATTTTTCAGAAAGAATGCGAAGCTATTGGCTATACGTTTGATTACGGACTGGATGCAGAACCATTTGATTTGCGACCCATCAATTTAGGGCAACAATTACAAGACCATATTACGAACAATCAAAATCCAGGCATTATGCGAACAACAAATGATCTAAGCTGGTATGATAAGAATATTACTCCTCTAACCCGGGCTTATAAAGATTTTGTAAAAGAAAAAGAAAATACATCACCTGAACATTTTTTTCAGGATGGTGAGAGAGTCTTTACGGTGAGAGAAATCAAGTTTTTAGAGATTCTTGGGTATAAAAATTCTAAAAATGACATGAATGTTTCTTATCCTGAAAGTAGAGAATCAGTACCCAGTGAAGAAAAAATAAAAAATATCAGGAATGAACTTGTTAAAGATAATCTGAGTTTTTATCCCGGTACTCGAAATGTTATACAAGAGAATTTAGGTAGTGTAGAGAACAGAGAATCGAAGCTTGATGAACTCAAGGATATGCTTACTCAATATTATGAAAATGAGCAGGAAAGTATGTTTGATTTTACCCATCCGAAATCTATTAAGACGTTGGAGCTGGCATTATTTCTTCAAAATGCAGATGAACAGTTAAGAAAGGAAGTTCTGACATACATTTTTACAGAACGACCACTACAGCCTGATTTTTACGACTTCAGAGATGAGTCTTATGATAGGGGAGAATCTTCTTATGAGAAAGCAAAGGAATCCTATAAGCTAAAGATAGAAAAATATAATCTTTTTTTAGAAAATGCATATTTAGTTTTTGACAGGTACAATTTTGATATTCATATGATCCATGATTCCAATGTCGAAAGAAGACCGGATGCATTCAAAGCCTTACTGTATGACCTTTCTAATCGGTTTTCTGCTGAAACTAAAGCAACAATTAAAGCCATTAATACAGATCAGTCAGTAATTCATGCTAATAATGATAGGAAAATGTATGAAATAACATCGTCCCTTCAAATGGAAAAAAATAATCCCCATGTGGAAACTACCATCGAAGGGTATAGCAGCAGTGAATTAATGAATCTGTCAGATGGCGAATTAGAAAATCTATTAAAGCTAAAGAAAGACCAGTATAAAATAGAACAAGTGAACGATGATATCATTGCTATGTCTTTTATTGATAGTGAAATAAAAAGACTTCTGGCCCTGATTCATCATAAATCAATTAATAACAATCAAAATCCCAACATTATGGAAACAACAAAAGAATTCGATCAGGTTCAATACCTAAAAGACCAGTTAAAATACCTTGGTTTTGGAGAAGCAGAAGAACTTCACAAAGACCTGGAAAAAGGTATTGAGTCTAGCAAACAGCAGTTTGAAATCAAGACATACTCCGACAAAGCATTGCCCGGAAATACCGTAGATTTTATTTTAAAATTCAACAAAAGCGAAAAAGGAGGTGTTTTCTTTAATTCCTACCAGGCAACGTTGAAAAATGAAAAAAATGAAAGCTTTTCCCACAATTTTTATGTGAGTAAAGAAAGCACCTTTACTGCTAAAGAGGCTGTTAATCTTCTGGAAGGACGTTCTGTGAAAATAGAATTTCACAATCCGAAAACAGACCAGTTGGAGCCTGCTTTTGTCAAGCTCGACTTTAAAGAGCCTAAAACAGAAAAAGGAAATTATAATTTCCAGAATTTTTATAAAAACTATGGTATTGATACCGCTGAAATTGTAGAAAAGTCCAATCTGGTCTTTGATAAGCCTGAATATAAGGAGAATACGATAAAATCTTTGGAAAAAGGCAACGTGGTTAAGGTGAAGTTTGAATTGGATGAAGGGGTTATAGAGGGAAAAGCGGTTCTTAATCCCCAGTACAAAAATCTGAACCTGTATGATCAGGATATGAACAGGATCAATACCAACAAGCCTTTACAGGGTTTGGAAGATGAGAGAGAACATGATAAAGCCAATGTAAGAGAGCAAAGCATCAAACGATAAAATTTCCTACCTATTATCTGAAAGCGGTAAGTCTGATGATGATTTGCCGCTTTTTTAAAATCTACCCATATGAAAATAAGTTTAATACTGCCATACTTGCTTTTTCTTTTCACTATCAGTTCCTGTCACAAAGAAATCAAATCCGAGAAAGGCGGAATTGATTTGATTTCCAATGTCTATTTTAATGCGTCCAAGGGGCTGGACAACATGCAGAGTTTTCATGTATCGAAAATAAATTATTCTCAGGATCAGCTTATAGAATATGTTCCTGACCTTTCATTTCCTGAAATTAACAGACAGGTGTATTATATCAGGGATTCACTCTGTTATCCCATTGACCTCATGGAGCGTAATCTCATCTTTTCTGATCTTTCCAGGAAACAACAGCCTTTTCTGGTTTGGAAAAAGAAAGAAGGAGCTGTGTTTTCAAAAGAATGGATTCCCAACTACAGGAACAGAAGAAATCTGCCAGACACGGTTTTATTCCATAAGAAATACAAACGTTTTGAGATTAATTCTCCCTGGACGTACACAAGATTTTATATCTATCCGACAGACACTATTTTACCTTATTCGCTGTACAGACATGCCGAAAAGGATTATCATGGACGGTTGGAACGTATTGATTCTTACAATAAAAAAGAGGACGTTTTTGTAACGCTTCAATTACTGCCCAGAAAAAACTGGGATGATACTGCGAAAGAACTTTTTGAATTTAATCATTTTGAAAAAAAACGGGAAAGTGAATGAAAATCAGCTAGCATATAATATCGATGATATTTCCGTAATAGAAGGGAATAAAAATGAACTGATTGTTTTTAACAGCAGTAAGGACAGGCATTCATTCCTGGAACTGCTGAAATTAAATAATCAGAATAATAACAGAACCCTTGTTGCCATTCATTCCGGTGCAAATACCAAAAAGTTTATTAACAGGTATCAGAACTATGAGGGGAAAATATTCCTTTGCCTGGATGGAGATCGGACAGGAAATATGATGACCCTGAAAATCCTTAATGAATTAAACGGGAAAAATATAAAGGACATTCGTCCCTTATATGGAATCTCAGAAAACGGTAATCAAAGCCTAAGTGAGTATTTAGAAAACAAACTAGATCTTCAAAATAAAAATACTATTTTAGTCGAACCAAAAAATTCAGAAGATGCAAACCTTAATAATAAACGAAACGGAATTCCCAACACTCAGTACGTGGGATCCGAACTTTCTGAACGAAATTCTGGAAAGCCTCTCCAAAGCAGCCAATCCGAGCAAAACGGAAATCACCCGGGAGGACAAGCTATGGGCAGCCACCATGCTGGAAATGGATTTGAAGGCACAAAGCGGAGCGATTCTGGAAACAGAGGAACAAGAGAAAGATCCAATGACAGAGCACAACCGCAGAATGATGAAGAAAATGAAGGAAGAAAACATTCCGTGGGCGGAATCGTATCCGGGAGAACTTTATCCAATAGATCAGGATTAGATTTATCCAATAAAAATAATGAGGATTTAGATATTCTCATTTCAAAGTATAGAGGTCAGAAGCTGACCAACGAGCAAGTTGCAGAAGTGGTTTCCGCAGCTTGCTTTGTTTCGGGGAATCACAAAATTTCTCTAAATGAAAATCTTAGCCCTACTGATGAACTGAAAGATATTTGTAGGCAGTTCAAAAGCGGTGGAACAGCGAAAGAAGGCAGAGGGATTTTAGATGAATACTACACCGATTCAAGGATTGTGGATGCCGTCCGCAATTTAATCAAAGACCGATTTAAAAGCCGTCAGGAAATTTCAATATTGGAACCCAGTGTAGGAACAGGAAACTTTCTCCATGCTGCAAAAGATTTGGGTATAAAAACCAGTATTACGGCTTTTGAAATCAACGAAACCACAGCCAGAATAGCAAAAATCCTTCATCCCGAAGCTGATATCCATCTTCGTTCCTTTGAAACGGAATTTATTGATGAGAAAGGTGGCAAAAAAGGATTTTCCGAAAAATATGATCTGGTTATTGGTAACCCACCTTACGGAGAACATCGGGGATTATATAAAGGTTTGGGTGAAGAGCCGAAAATCTCAAAATATGAAGATTATTTTGTCAAACGTTCTTTAGATTCCTTAAAACCCGGTGGCATTTTGGCGATGGTACTGCCTTCGGGCTGGCTCAACCGTCAAAACCAATTGAACAATGCCGAATTAATGAAGGGATACCGCTTGCCCAGCGGTGCTTTTGCCGGAACTGCCATTGGTACGGATATTATTATTCTAAGAAAAGACCCTCAGAAAATTTCCACAGATATTTCCAGCTATTTTGAAATTAATCCGGAAAAAATTCTGGGTGAAACCCGGCAGAAAACCAATCGGTTTGGACGTCAGGAAAACTATATTCACGGAAATTTAGAGGATGCTTTAATAAGAATTGACCAGCTGAGAGGCAAAAAAGAAACCGAAAGAATCGGGAATCTTTTTGAAGATTTATTCCTGGAAGCTGAAGAAGAACCTAAAATCATCTTAAAAAATAATGAAACGGAGACCCACCAGGAGGGTATTGTAGATTCTGAGCCTGGTGAGATAAATCTTACTGAAGTCCAGGAAAAGGTTGAACAGGTACTTTCATCACTTAATTCTGTAAAATTCAAATCTCCGGCCGTTATAAAGGAGATTGAGAAGTATGCTAAGATTCAATCCCAAATTGCCAGCGAGCCAAAGAAATTCGATCAAAGCCTAATTGATGAAATCCTCCAAAAAGCGAAGAAAATTATTCAGTCTCAAAATGAAAAAACTACAGAGTATAGAATTCAGACCAAACCGGAGCTTAAAAAAGGAGTTCTAAAGTATCAATTCCTCAAATCCGATGATATTGTAAATACATCACTTCAAAACAGCTCTGAGCTTTCAAACGAACAGGTCGAAGCTTTCAGGGAGACCTCATATGACGGAACTTTACATAATCGAGGAAAGCACTATCAATTTGCCAACTATATAGACGGAAAATGGGTACATGATTTTTACTATGCCGAAGGGAATATTTGTGCAAAGTTGGAACAATTGGAAAGAGACTTTGCAGATAAATATGCTATTGGGGGAACGGAAAATCAATACGAAAAGCAAAAATTCTTATTAGAAAGCGTTTTACCCAAGCCTAAATCCCTTGATGAAATTTATATCAGCCCTAACCATGAATTCATTCATCAGTTTAATTTAGGGACTATTGAAAGGTTACGATATAATTCAATTACAAAAAGCACAGAGCCGGTCATTGAAAATTATACATTAGCAGAGAAATTTAAGGATTTTGTAAGCAGTTTACCCAGCGATGCCTTTGCGGGGTCATCGTCATGGGAAGTCCGAGGCTTTGTGGATAATGAAACCGTTACGGGAAGCGATAAAGAAAGAAATGCTCTCGTCCGTGAAAGGAGAAAAGCTGCTGCTAACGATTTGTTTTATAAATTTTTGAGAGAAGAGTTATCGGATGAACTAAGACAGCGTTTCGTAAATGACTTTAACAGAAACTATAATAATATCCATGTTCCTGATTATTCCAAGTTTCCGCTGTTCTCTAAAATTCATCTTAATTTCAAAGGAAGAGAACTAAAACTAACGGAAGTTCAGAAAGCTGGAATCGGAAGACAAACCACAAAAGGAGTTGGATTATTAGCTCACGAGGTTGGTTTTGGGAAAACTTTATCCGGAATCTTATCTATGCACGAAGCTATGGAGCGTGGAAATGCAAAAAGACCTTTAATTGTTATTCCCAACGAGAGTATTCTCAAACAATGGGTGGAAACAATTTTTGAAACCATTCCTCATGCGAAAGTGAATATACTGGGAAACCTGGGTAAAGACTATGATCTCTCAAAGTTTGATAATAAGGACGGAGAGATTACCATAGTTACCTATGAAGGCTTTAATAATATCGGTTTTTCTGAAAATATTACCCAGGAGCTGGCTTCCCGATTTTCTTACATTTCAGAAAGTGAACTAAAAAGTGTTAATTCCATTAGCGAAAGGGATTTTCAGAAAGAACTGGAGAAAGAAAAAGAACTGGAGGGAAAAATGAAACGTGGTAAAATCTATGATTGGGAAGATTTTGGCTTTGACCATCTTACTTATGATGAAGTCCATAATGCCAATCATATCGTAGGGAAGGTTAGAGTAGAAGACCGTAGATTTGCTTCGGATTTCAGGAGCCAAAACCAGCAGACCTCAAAACTGGGAATCAATACCTGGATGGCGGCGCAATACATTCAGGATAAGAATGATGGCAGGAATGTTACACTGCTTTCTGCTACCCCTTTTACAAACAAGCCTTTGGAGTATTATTCCATTTTATCCCTGATCGCTAATAAACGCTTGGAAGAGTCCGGTTACTTCAATGTCAATACATTTTTTGAAACCTTTATGGAGGCAGATAATGATATGGAAATTGATGCTAAAGGTGATGTGAAATTCAAAGCGAATGTCCGTAGGTTTAAGAATAATTCTTTGTTTCAGCAGCTGCTTTCTGAATTCATTGACATCAAAGGAGAAGAAGACAACCCAGAATTGAAGCGTCCCAACAAAATCAATAAAGAATACAAGATTGAACAGAATGACCTGACGAAAGAGCAATATGATTTGCTTAATGAAAGCTTTAGTGAAACGGAGAAAGGAGCGATTCTTACCCATATCCTTAATGCAAGGTTGATTGCCATTTCTCCGTATTTGTCACCTTATTATGATGGAGAAGAGCCTTCTCTGCAGGAATTTATAGAGAACTCTCCGAAGCTAAGGCAGATGATGGAGCTGATCCGGCAGAATAAAAAAGACATTCCGGATTCAGGACAGATTATTTATTCAGAACTAGCAGTTGCAGAATTTCCTAAATTGAAAGAATATCTTGTACAGAAAATTGGTTATAAACCTGAAGAGATTGGAATCATTACCGGAGCAACAAGTAAACCTAACAGGTTAAAAATCCAGGATGATTTTAATTCTGGGAAGATTAAAATTATTATAGGCAGCGAAGCCATTCAGGAAGGAATGAACCTTCAGGAAAACACAACCGATCTTTATCTGCTTTCTTTACCGTATAATTTTACTTCTTTACGACAGGTGGAAGGAAGAATATGGAGACAAGGGAATAAAAATGAAAATGTGCGAGTCAATTTTATGCTAACCAATGACAGTATTGATGTCTTTATGCTTCAAAAATTGCAGGCTAAACAGGCACGATATTTAGAAGCCATGAAAAAAGGGGCGGATGTATTGGATGTTTCGGATATCAGTACCCAGGAGCTCAAGACATCAATCATTACCAATCCGGAAACAAGGGCTAATATTGAGATTGAACTGATGAAAAAACGGATTGAAAGTGAGAAAAACAAACACCTTGCGGATAGTGCCTTTGTATTAAGGAAATACGAGGATTTTATCAAAGTTCAGGAGGGAGTGACCAAAGCAGAGTATAGTTATAACAGGATTTTAGGGTATTCTAAAGAAGAAGGAGAGGACTCAGAATATTGGAAAAACCAGCTTCCGTCGTATCAAAAAACGATTGATCTCGCAAAAGATGAGGTTCAAAAAGCAATCCAGAATTTAGCTGAAAAAGGAGTGAATGTTACAGAAATTGAGAAGCAAACAAGGGCTACAGAGGATAAAATAGCGGAGCTGGATAAAAAACTGGAAGAGCTTCCGGAGATAAAAGATAATTTAATTACTCAATATACGGAGGAAAAAGCAAAGCAACTCAAAATGAATGAGCTTATAAATTATGTAAAAGAAAGAGCAGATGAAAATTTAATTCTGCATAATGCTTTACTGAAAGTAAATACTGCTGATTATATGGCGATTAAAAATTCTGTCGACGTAATACTATTACCGAGAGAAAGCATAAATCTGGAAAATGTATCGACTGTGGGAAGAAAAAGATAGTGTTAAATATGTAGAGATTCTTTCACTTCATCTTTTTTCAGGTAATTAAGTTTCCTTGTTTCCAAAATCAATATAAAACAATTTACCAGCTAACGACCTTTTGGAGTTTCTTTCACAATAGCATTTCTAATTCTGATATTAGTTTATTCAGCTTTTTACCCGAGGCACAGGTGTGAATTAGGAGGAATAGTTGTTTGCTAATTGGATGAAAAAAAAGAAGAAAGGCGGTAGAAAAATTTAAAGTACTTTTCTCTCTAAAAGTTTGTTTAATCTATTTTTGTTCACTATTTTTGAATGTTCATTCCTGCTGAACGCTTAATTTTATTGAACAAGAAAATGTATAGAGATAATGATTTTGTTTATGAAGCTGTTGCTTCATTAGAAGAAATAACAGGCCTTCCTATTGCCATTGAAAGTTTTAGGGAAGGCTATGATGTAGTGCTTCAAATCAATGAACAAACATTTTATTGTATTGCAAAGAAAAATGCAAAAAATGCAAATTATGGAATCATTATGTCTAGTTTGAAAGAAATTAATCATGCAAAAAGCAATGTAGTCATTGCTGACTACTTAACTAAAAAAACAGCATTAGAGCTTAAAGAAAATAACATCAATTACTTAGATGCTTCCGGAAATGCTTTTTTAAAAGCTAACAACTTCTTTATATATATAGAAGGTAAGAAAGGAAAAATAAATAAAAAAACTAATCAAACCCGAGCATTTCAAGAAGCGGGATTAAAACTACTACTACTACTTGTCTCTAATCCTGAAACACTACAATTTTCCTATAGAGAATTGGCAGAAAAAACAGGGATTGCTTTAGGATCTGTAAGTAATATTTTAAAAGAATTAGAAGAAAGCCACTACTTGTTAAAAACAAGAAACAAAAGAGTTCTAAAAAATCAGGATGAAATAATTGAGCGATGGGTAATAGCATATAATGAGCTTTTAAAGCCTCGCACTTTTAAAAGAAAAATGCGGGCTTTAGGAAATGAGTTTAATACAAATAATATTATAAATAATAATATGAAACTCTATTGCGGAGGCGAGCCTGGTGGTGAACTTTTAACCGGACATTTAAAACCAAAGGATTATATTATATATACAGACGAAGAGATAAGCAAAGTTGCAAAAGATTTGAAACTTGTTCCGGACGAAGCAGGAAACATTGAATTGTATAGCAGATTCTGGACAGATAGTCTTTATTTAAAAAATGAAAATGCTGCTCCTCCTTTGGTTGTATATGCAGATTTATTAGGAACCGGTAATAATAGAAATATAGAAACGGCTAAAATTATTCTAGAGAATGGATTATAACATATCAAGTGAAAAACTGGAGCATCCATTATTAAAAAAATTGTTGACAGAATTAATCCCTGTATTTCAAAAATTGGAAATCAAATTTTTCGTCATCGGAGCAACTGCAAGGGATATCATTATGGAACTTCACGGAGAAAGATCTGGTAGAAGAACTCAAGACATAGATATTGCCATAGCTGTGGATAAATGGGAGGAATTCAAAACTATTGAATACGAAATAACGCAACTGCCTGATTTTAAAAAAGATCCAAAACAGCAACAACGGTTTTTATATCTAAATGATTTTCAATTAGATATAGTTCCGTATGGTGGGATTACAACTGCTGAAGACAAAATATTCTGGCCGCCTGACCAGTCTTTTGCAATGACCGTATTGGGTTTTGAAGAAGCAGAAAAGGATTTGGTCAGGGTTAAGATAGATGACACATTGGAGATTGATATTGTTTCATTGGCAGGAATTTTTATTTTGAAATTGGTTGCTTGGAAAGACAGGCATCATAAAGGTAATAAAGACGCGGATGATATGGGATTTATTCTATTGAACTATCTCAATATTCACGAAGAAAGAGCCGCAGCGGAGTATTACGAAGAAGTGTATGATATAAAAAATTTTACTATAACAAAAGCTGGAGCAGCTCTATTAGGTATAGATATCAATATGCTCTTATCTGACAATGAAGATAACAAAGCAAAATTAAAAGCGATTATGGAGAAAGAAATAAATGCAAAAGAAGACAGTATTTTATTCAATCAAATACTAGAAACAAATCATATCAAATTTGAAGACATACTATGTTGCTTTCAAATTCTTAACCAGAAAATAAAATAATGGGAATCAATAATACAATAGAACAAATATTAGAAGACAATCAAGTGATGTGTATTCTTACGGAAAAACCGAGAAAAGCAACATCACAGGAAAATAACCTACAGTCCATAATCCGTATGCTTAACGAAGAGTATGGTTTTGATCTGACCGATATGGAACGGGATTTTAATATTATTTATACCGATCCGGATACCGGAAAAAATAAAAAACAAAAGATTGAACTCGTTATTTTTGAAAAAGGGAAATCACACGAACAAGATCAAATTATCCGAATTGCTATTGTACAGGACGAAAAGATAAAGGAAAACGACAAGAAAAAAGGCGTAACTATTACGTTGGAGAATGCTTTGGCTGCCGCTGATAATTGTGAATTCGGATTATGGACAAACGGCACGGATATCAAGTATTTACAAAAAGAAGATGACGAGATAGGTTTTGATTATACTTTTACCGATTTATCTGATTTCCCGGGATTGGGCGAAACCCTAGATGATTTAAACCGTGGAGACCGTTCGCATAGCCGTAAGCCTGCAAACGATTCGTTAATCAAAGTTTTTAAGCGTTCGCACGATTATATTTATGGAAATGAAGGTCGGAAGAAAGATGCGTTTTGGCAATTGCTCTATCTTATTTTCTGTAAATTGTATGATGAGAAAAGACGTTTTATGCCTCAGCCAGACGGTATTTCTTATCGTCGTTATTTTTGGGTGGGTGTAAAAGAACAAAATACTGTTGAAGGTAGAAAAGCCGTTGCAGAAAGAATTAAGAAAATTTTTGAAGAATTAAAAACAGAAGGCACTTTTTCGGATGTATTTGATGGGAATGAAGCAATAGAATTAACCGACAAAGGAATTGCATTTATTGCAGGGGAATTGGCAAAATACTCCTTCCTTGATGCTTCTGTAGATGTAAAAGGTTTAGCTTATGAAACCATTGTAAGTAATACCCTGAAACAAGAAGCTGGTCAGTTTTTCACACCTCGCAACATCATCAAAGCGATGGTAGAAATGATGAATCCAAATGAAAATACACGAGTGTTGGATCCTGCCTGCGGTTCGGGAGGTTTTTTGGTCATGGTATTGGATCATGTTCGCAAACAAATAGCAGAAAAACTATATCCAGAAATTACGGATGAAGTATTACTTGCTGCAAAATATAACACCTACGAAGTAAACGAAAGAGTTCGCGAATATGCAGAAAACAGCATATTCGGTTTTGATTTTGATCCGGATTTAAAGAAAGCGGCTCGAATGAATATGGTAATGGCAGGTGACGGACACGCTAATATTTTTCACGTCAATTCTTTGGCTTATCCTAACTGGGAGCATCCTACAGAAATTGAGAAAATTGAAAAAGCAATCAATCGGAGTTTAAAGGCAATGAAAGATAATGAGGGTATTTACGGTAATAGTGCCAGAGGGAAATTTGACATCATATTTACCAATCCTCCATTTGGAGCAAAAGTAAAGGTCGATGAAGATATTGCGATTCATTATGAATTATCCAAATATTCTAATGCCCCAGAAGTGTTGTTTATAGAAGCCTGTTACAATTTTTTGAAAGAAGACGGAAAAATGGCTATCGTATTGCCAGATGGTATTTTAGGTAATCCCAATACCTTGCCTGTTAGAGAATGGATATTAGATAAGTTCAAAATATTAGCTTCGGTAGATTTAGCTGTGGAGGCATTTCTCCCACAAGTTGGCGTACAAGCCTCTCTTTTGTTCTTACAAAAGAAATCTGCCAATGAAAGAAATATTGCCCACGAAGGAGAAGAAGATTATGACGTATTTATGGCAATAGCCGAAAAGTTAGGAAAAGACCGAAGAGGTAATCCAATCTATTTACGAGATGAAGATGGAGCTGAAATTATTTTCCCGGTGGAGAATAAATATGTAGCCTATCGACCGGAAGATGGGAAGCCAATTGTAAAAACTCGTGTTGAAAAACAACGGCTGTTGGATGATGATTTGCCTAAAATTTCAAAAGCATATTTAGAATTTTTAAAATAGATAAAATGGAAGTAAGTCAGGTAAAATCCAGAATAATTATAGGTAACTCTCATATTCTTAAACCAAGCTATCATATGAATTATGGTAAGATAAGAATAGAGAAAGCAATCTATAATGAATTTCCTTTTGATAGTTTAGGAAATGTGTCTGCTTCTGTTTTTACGGGAGGTATATTCAAAAGAATGTTTGTTGATGATACAAAATATGGATATCCATATATTTCTGCGCAACATATGATGAATACAAACCCTCTTGATGTAGCGAAGATAATTTCTAAGAAATATACACCAAGACAGGAAGAAATGAGTCTGAAAGAAGGTCAGATTTTGGTGAGTTGTGCTGGAACAGTAGGTAATGTGAGACTTATAACAAAAGATTTAGAAGGCGTAATAGGTTCTCAAGATATTATTCGAGTAAATCCAGATGATACAAAATTACCTTATGGCTATCTATATGCTTATTTAGCTTCAAAAACAGCCTACAATTATATGCAATCATATATTTACGGTTCCGTTGTTCCCCGAATTGAGCCTAATACATTATCTAGGTTACCTATTCCTATCTTATCAGAAGAAAAACAACAGCAAATTCATCAGCTTATAGTGGAGGCATCTGAATTAAGAGTTGAAGCGAATAGATTGTTGAATAAAGTTGAAGCCTTTTTAAAGAAAAGCCTTGATTTGCCGAATTTAGAAAAAGAGGATTACGAGTATTTCGGTAATCATGCTATTGGAAGAGATGTTTCAACTTTTGTTAGAAAGGCCAAAGAAATTACTTCTATTTCTATCAATGCATTTAACTATTCAAAGAGAATTGAGAAAATTATTAATACAATTCAAAAAAAGAAATATTTGAATTTAGAGAATTGCTTAAATCAAAATAAATTCTTTTCCACAGGTTCATTTAGGCGTTTAGAAACAAACTCCATAAATGGGATCAAACTACTTAATCAGTCTGATATTTTTGATATTCACAAGAAAGGGAAAGTATTATCTCGCCATTTTGTGGGAAATGTCAAGTTGGTTGAATATGGAGAAGTTCTAATAGCAGGAGTTGGAACTTTGGGAGAAGGAGAGACTTTTTGTAGAGCAATTTTTGCAAACGAAGAATTAGAGAGCCAATTAATTTCAGGAGAATTTATAAGAATGAAAACTAATGAAGAAATTCCTTCAGGATACTTGTTTGCTTGGCTTAATTCTGATTACGGCTTCCGATTGATTAGATCAACGCAAACTGGCACAAAACTTTGCAGACCAATCCCAAACCTATTGGCAAAAATACCTGTCCCGCTAATGGATATAGATCAAATGAATTATATAGACAAGAATGTTCGTAAAGCTCACACAGACTTTTACGAAGCTATTGTCAAAGAAAACCAAGCCATTGCTTTAATAGAAAAAGAAATTGACCTATGGCAAGTATCATAAAACCGCCTTATTTCGAATCGGTCGTTAATGCCGGGGAAAAGAGATTGCTAGATTATCTGGAGATACATCTTCCGGATAATTACTATTTAATCCCAAATGTGGAGATTGCTTCTACCAATCCCAAAAATAATCGTATCCAATACTGGGAATACGATTTACTTGTGGTAGCTCCGCATGGTATTTACAATATTGAAAACAAAGATTGGAAAGGGCGTATTGAAGGAGATGACCATTATTGGTATCTGAATGATAGACAAATGCCTAATCCGCTAAAAACAGGTAGGCAAAAAACAGCGATATTAGCATCCAAACTTAAAGAAGCCAACTTTGCTTGGGGAAAAGCGTGGATTCAAAATATGCTTACCTTTTCTTTTGACAATACTTATCCTCCTATTATTTCCCACGAAGCACAAAAGCTTACCTTTGGATTAAACAAGAAATTGACTCATTTTATTACCGATCCGTACAGCATTGGCAAATCAGAAGATGATATTGCTGACATTCAACAAGAAATAATGCAATTCTTAATCGGTCAGCAATCCAAGAAATCTCCAGAACAAAAAAGAGAAATTGAAGGTTATGAAGTGTTGGAAATCATTCAGCAGGAACCAAATTTTACGGAATATTTGGTAAAACCAAAAGGTGTTACTTCGGTACGTCGTAGAATTAAAGAATATGCTTTGCAGGTAAGCGGTTTATCTGCCGAAGAACTGAAGAAACGGGAAGATAAAATCAAGAACCAATATCACGCACTCAATAAGTTAAAAGCGAAACCATTTATCCTGAATGTAGAGTTTCGCATCGACGAGGTCAATCATCTCTTCTATGAAATTTCTGATTTTTTGGAAGAAAACTCCTTACGTTCAGAAGCTCGTGTCAAAACCTTTACATTCAAAGAAAAGATTGATATCATTAACAATGTAATTGTGGCATTAAAAGAAGCCCATAAAGAGAGTATTTTTCATAGAGATATCAATCCGGATAATATTTATTTGAGTAGTGGTTATGCTTATCTGGGTAATTTTGGTAAATCTTATTTCATTGATCACAGTGAAGAAGGATATACCGTTATGCCAACCATCAATCAAAATAACGCAACAGCTTATCATCCTTTGGAACTGACTGTGAATGATGCCAGTGCGGTTTCGGATATTTATTCATTAGGGGTTTTGATCTATTGGTTGTTTACGGACAAAGAACCATTCAAAACGCCTTACGATTTGGATAAAATGGGTGGTAAACTGAAAGCAGATTTACTCCCAACATACATCAATCCCAACTTGCCTAAATGGATTGATGAAATCTGCTCACAAACCATTTTAACAGATGACTTAAAACGAATTGAAAGTGTAGAAACCTTACAAGATATTATCGCCAATGCCATAGAAAGCAAATCTATTGCAGATGCATCACCTGTGATTGCTACTGTTGTAAAACCATCAACTTTTGAGGAGTTAAAAGAAGGTGATTCTATTGGCAGTTATTCAATTCACAAAGTATTGGGTAAAGGAGGTTATTCTAAAGTATTTAAAGTTAAACATCGTATTCAAGACGTTTATTATGCTTTGAAACTCTTTAATGAAAGTGTAAACTTCAGTTCTGTAAAAGATGAATACGAGGCATTGGTGAAATTGAATCATCCCAATATAGTAAAATTCAAATGGAATGATGAAGCCGCTTCGGGGCAGTTTTTTACTGTAATGGAATATTTGGATGGGGAGAATCTAAGTGATTATGCTCGTACAGATGCCAAACTTCCTATTCATAAGATATATCAAGTGGGTAAAGAGATTCTTTCTGCTTTGGTAGATATGCAATCTAAAGAAAAACCTGTTATACACCGAGATATCAAACCGCAAAATATCATTTGGGATAAGGGAGAACGCTTTGTCTTAGTAGATTTTAATGTAGCTTCTTCTACTTTGAAAAATAGTGAATTTGTTGGAACAATTCCCTATTTAGCGCCCGATCAAATCATTGATAACTATAAGGTAAATTGGGATTTATCTACAGATACTTTTGCACTCGGCGTAACTTTGTATGAGTTGCTTTGTAAACAATATCCGTGGCATCCTTCAAAAACACCTATGGCAAGTAGGCAGCCGAATAATCCTAAAGAAATTGAACATCGAATATCGGATAAGTTTGCTTCCTTTTTATTGAAAGCTATTGCTACCGATGCTTCACAACGCTTTCAAAGTGCACGGGAAATGTTCGATGCATTGATTGCCATTGAAGATCAGATTTTAGAAGATATTGCACCGGAAACGAAATCAAAAGATACGACGACTATAACAACCGATGTTGATATTATTCAATATATCAACTCATTGTATAGCCAATCGAAATATGGAAATTTTGGAACAAGAGTAAACAGCAATGCGCATCAATTGGATGAACAGACGTACACACCTACCAAGCTGGATAAAAGTCTTATTCCGGCTATTGTAGATGGACAGTACAAACTGCTTATTATTACGGGAAATGCAGGAGACGGTAAGACTGCATTTATTAAGAAGATCGAACAACACCCTTCCGTAAAAGATGTTGAACATTTTGCGCATCATAATGGAGCGAGATTTAAAATAAATGGCATAAGTTATGAAAGTAACTATGACGGTTCTCAAGATGAAGAAAACAAAATAAATAATGACGTTTTAGAAAAATTCTTTCAACCTTTTGAAGATATTAAGCAGTACACTCAAGTAGCAGAAGGGCGTATCATTGCGATAAATGAGGGACGCTTAGTCGAGTTTTTAAAGACTTCTAATAAGCATCATAAATTGGCTAAGTTAATCGAAGATTACTTTTACGAAGAAGGTCATACAGAACTTCCAGAAGGTATAATGATTGTCAATTTGAATCTTCGTTCTGTGGTTGCGGATGATTCGGGGGAAGGTAGTTTATTTAAAAATCAAGTAAAAGCATTGACACAAAAATCACTGTGGGCAAAATGTGAAACTTGTGAATTAGCAAAAGATTGTTTTATTAAGTACAATGTTGATACCTTAAACGATTCGGCTTCTGGAGAAACAGTCATCAATCGTTTAGAATGGTTGATCAGAACCGTTAGTTTAAAACGCGAATTGCATATCACAATGCGTGATATACGCTCTTTTATAGCCTTTATGCTTACTCGTGATGTTTCTTGTGAAGAAATATCGCAGATAGAATTGTTAAAAGGTTCAAACCCTGAAAAATATTGGCAATATTATTATTTCAATATCACCAATCCTATTTTGGAAGATAATGGAAATAAGGATCGCCTAATAAAGCTTTTAAGAGAAACAGAGGTTGGCGAAGTTGCGATTCCACATTTGGACAGAGAGTTGTTTTTTAGTAATCATAATCCAAAAGACTATGTTGTATTTGCGGAAAGAGAATCTAATTTATTAGATAGTTTTAACGAACAAAAAAACTTTATTCCAGCACATGAGCAGACTCCAGAATTGATTCAAACGATAAGGGAAAAGCATAAAGCGTTTGTTAGGCATCATTATTTTGAAGGAAAAACAAGTTGGTTTAAGGAAGATATCTCTACAGAAGAAACTACTGAAAAACTGACTAATAAAGGTTTAAAGCCTTCGTATTTATTACGTTTACCTTACAAATCTATTTTTGACTTCGTTTCTATATTGTCCCAATCTACAATCGAAGAAACAACAAAACAGGTAATTTCAAGAGCGGTCTCTTTAAACGAGGGATGTGATAATGATTCGTTGGATAAAGAAAATCTAATTCTTGCTTCGACCGATGTAAAAGATGTTCGAGGAAAATCTTTTAAAATGTTTCCCTTAGGCGATTTTGAACTGATAGTAAATCGCACAGACCATTTGATTAAATATCTGGAATACGAACCGGATAGCTTAATTTTTAGGCATAAAATAAATAAACATATTGAGTTAGCTATTTCATTAGATTTGTATGAAATGCTTTACTTTATTAAGAAAGGTTTTAGCCCTTCGTTGAATGATTTGCGAGGTAAATTCATTGAATTGATTGTGTTTAAAAACCTATTAGAGAATCTGAATTACGATGAGATTGTAGTAACACCAGATAATCTTCTATTTTATTCGATCAAAAAGAATCATAACAAAATCGCTATTAAAAAATTAACCTATTAACTATGGCAATCAAACTAAACAAACAGGAAAGTACATTTAGAAATGAACTCCTTTTTACGGCTGATGCCAAAACGATTAGAATAGATAATACCTTGGTCAATCTTTTTATGCTTTTAAAGCATGAAGGTATTCGTCCTAAACAACGAACAAGAAGGGGTGACAGTGTTTTTATTGAACTTGATAAACTAAAAAACATTTTCCAAAAACTGGAAGAAAGTAATGAATTGGAAGGTTTTAAAGAAAATCCCGAAGCGGTAGAGCTTTGGTTACGTACCAATCTTGTCAATATGGTAAACCGTGGGAATTCTGAAAAAGAAAAAATATCTTCGTTAAGACCTATCCATCTTGAAAGTTATCGGGTAAGAAATGTTCCCAATACAAGAGATTATTTTACAGCAGATCAAGTTTACCTGATGTTAGGACAAAACCCAATTGTAAAAGAAGATCTTCGGAATTTTTTAGCTGAGGGATGGGATAAAACAACCAACACATTACTTCAATCAAAAGAATTGGACGTAGATAGTTTGGGAATTTTATATTTGATAAAGAATGTGAATCCTGGCTTTATGGAGAGTAACACAACGCTCAATAAAGTAAAACCTCTTTTAATAGAACAAGCAGAATTATTTTGCGATGATGTTCGAAGATTGTTGGTGTATAAATCCAAAATCCCGAGAAATATTTTGATTGATTATCTGAAAACAATTACTTCATTTCACCTCGCTTTGTATATAAATAAAGTCATTTATTTATTGCCAAAAATGATTGAGGTGGGAACAAAAGATGTTGTTGATGATTGGAATATTGTGATTGATGCTACAGACGATTTTGAAAGTAAAGTTTCTTCTATTGCAATAGCTGAAGCGGAAAAAACATATAATTCACTATACAAATACATCAAAGCTACATTTAAAATTAATAGTATTATCCAAAAACTAAAGTTAGACGAATCCAATTCGGATAGCATAGAAAAAGCGTTGGAAGTTCTTAAAAATGAGTTGAATCAATACGAAACGAAGTTTGAGGCGTATTGGGATATCGTCTATAATGAGCAAGACGAAGATGATAAAGACTTACTCGCCGAAATGGTAAAATATGAAACGACCTATTTTGATAGATACGTTGAATTACTTTTAAAAGTGAGAGGAAAACGCTTACAGAAGGATCACATAGAATTATTAGACAGTTTATCACAAAAAAATAGCGAAAGAGGATTTTTAGCTCAAGGAAGAAGTAAAAAATATCCTCGAAGATATATGCTTGGAACCAGATTATTAGAAGCTTTGGTTCAAATACAGGTTTTGCATTTGGAAGGCGATAAGTTTATTACTCAAAGCTTGTCTATTGAAGAATTGATGAATAATCTGAAAGAACGTTATGGATTAATTATAAATGGATTAGAGGAAGAACGTTTTCAAAACACGGATCTTCATACTCACTTAGCGTTTAAAGAAAATGTAGAAGCCTTTAAAATAAAATTGAGGCAGATAGGCTTTTATAATGATTTAAGTGATGCATACATCCTGCAAAAAATAAGGCCTCGTTACGAACTATCATAATTAAAAAATAATGAACGTCAATATTTTAACACGTTACTATCAATACATCATCGAACTAATTGTAGAACTATACAAAAATGAGTTCGAGAATGCTAAACCGGGACATTGTATGAAAATTACAGGTCTGGGGAATGAGCAATTATTTTCGCTTTGGGAAGTTATTGCAACACATTTCAAGAACTTAGATACTTATATTGTTGATGAAACACAACAAGGTAATTATTATATTTCTGCAACGAAACTAATCGAATTGCGAAATCAGCAGAAAAAACCATTGCTTATTCTTGTTCCTTCAAATAGCAGAACCGCTGCAGAAGATTCTTATGGCAATGCTACGTTTAAAGAAATTTCTTTGGAACGCATAGAGCCTATTTTAGCTGCCAAACTTCAGAATAAAATTCCAGAGGAGCTGTCTGCATTTGTTCGCACCGTGATTAACTATATTGGTAACTCTAATCGAACAAGCTTGTTGAGCTATCTTTTAGCATTAGAAATGGAGTTATTTACAAAAGAAAGTATTGGGCGAAATCTGTTTTATTTAGACTTGTTGCCAGATCTTAAATTGGTTGAAGACGAGAATCTGATTCGTTCAAGACTTAATCTAAATATTACAAGTTGTAATATACTTGCATCTTTTAATAAACCTGTTTATGACCGAGTTGATGAGCTTCAAATAAAAAAAGATTCACTTCAAAAAGATTTTATACAGTTATTCAAAGATGAAGAGGATATTACTTCATTGAATAGGCTTGTAGCGTTAATTGGAGAAAAATACCCCAAATTATGGTTTGATAAATGGGAAATTCCAAGTCTTAATTTTAAAGAAGTAAAATTGGAAATTGTTGAAATTCGATCAACAGATTTTACTATTGAGGAAGGTAAAAAAGTTCTTCTATCTGATGGGACTTCTAACCCAAAAGTTACTATTCGTTTTAAAACTACACCTGAACCAAAAGATATTGAAGAATTGAAATACTTCAGGGTTGTTTTAATGGCTGTGGATGGTTTTTCAGGTCAAGAAATAATCACGATTAGAAAATTAAAAAATACAAATGCTAAACAAGCCTATCGAGAAGCTAAAATAGAACTCAATGCGAATAATATTGAGGAAGGTTCATATTTTTTTAAAGTATTAGCGGAAGATGAATTGGGGAATGTTTTAAATGTAAATGATGATTTTTATGAAGATTCGATACAACGAGAGTGGGAAGAGAATGAATTTTCTCCTGAAAGTAAAAAAGAACTTCGTTATAAATTGAAATGCGATTCGGAGGATTTCGACTATGCAGTTGACAGTAATACCGAAAAAGAAGAAACAATACGTAAAGATAAGTTGAACAATGTTCTTCAAGCATTTTTCAAATACAATATTGATGGTCTGAGACAAGACACTGTTATAAATAGTCCTACTCCAAGCGATCAATCTAACACTTGGCTAAATGATGATAAACTTAAATTATCATCTATCTTTCATATCAATTATTCAAATAAGCATAATTATCAAATTATGTTGTCATCAAAGCTAAGATTGATAGAAAATGAGATTCTGAATAATAGTCAACACTTTGGTTTTACGAACGTGACCATTAGTAATAATAACACTACGCTGGGATTACAAAATATTGAATACAGGATTAGTAGTTTGACAGATATAGCTCCAAAGAAGTTATTAGAATCACGAAAAGTTGTTTTTGAGAAAATCAAAAACTCAAATAATTCTGAGAACGGTGTGTTGGAAACTACAAATCTTTACGATTTAAAAGAGGATATTAATGCCTATTTAGAACATTACAATAATTGGTTAGTAAATCTTAATAAAAAGATTGAAAAATCCGAAGTTTCAGAAGAAGACAAGGAAAATATCAAGCTTCTTTACGCAGAAGTCCAGTTTTTGGATACGGTAAAAATTAAAACAAAATTACCAACTGAAGGTTCTGTTTCTGCGGTTTTATTATCGCCACTTCACCCACTTAGGTTGACTTGGTTTATGAATCTTATTGACCAATTCGAGGAATGGTTTAATAAGACACTTCAATATAATGACCATATCAAGGAATGGCAATCTTTGGAAAACTTATTTTTAGGAGAATTGATTCCGAGCAACAATCCATTGGTATTAGTTGATCCCAGTCAATTAATGAACTATGAATACCTTGGAGAACTAAGTTTCGGCTGGGGAATTTATATTAATGTATTTACACTGAATCCAAATGATTCGCTTGTTCCTATTTCACATCAATTAAAACACTATTTTAAACATTTATTGAATATTGATCCTGGAAATATCGTTCATAATGATGTTAGTAAAACATTAGTAATTAAACATCTAAAGAATTTTTTAATACAACATCCATATACAGATATGCTAATCATTAATTTATTTAATGTTGGTGATGCTGAGGTGTTTGCTGATGCATTTGTAGATGTGAGTAAGTATCCTGAATACTACAATACCAAGTTTGAAGTTCGAATTTTTGTAGGACAAGAATCATTGATTGAACACGGATTGGCTTTAAAAGCTTTACTTAATCCTGAAACAAACATTAGTGAAGAAGCCGAACTATTTTCTCAGCCTTCAAAAAATAGATTGTTTCCTAAATTGAGATTTTCTATTAACAATATCAATGATTTTGTACAAAATCCAGAGATTTACAATGCTCATATTAGTTTTTTAGTCAATCCATTTGCAACAAAAATCACTTTATACAAACCGTACAGATTCTATAAATCTGCTTATCTGAACAGCTTAATTATTGACCCAGCAACTGATGTTGAAATCATTCAGGAGCCTGAAAAAATAACTTGGAATAATTATGTCAAAATTGAAAATACAAAAGAAAATCTGATTAATAAACTTTACAATTCGTATCAGGTTTTTACGTCAGGTTCTTTGGCTTTCCATGCTACAGAGGCTGTTCCTGCTACACAATTAAGTTTGACGAACAGAGATCAAGTGTTATTAGCACATTTACACGAATATTCGGATTGGGTAATTACATTTGATAAAAACTTAGGTCCTCAAGTTTTTGATCAGCCTTCTGAAAATGGGAAAATTCCTTTTCTATTAGACTATGTTCCTGGCGAAGAAGTGTCGGGTATTTCCTCTTATCTTACCACTAAGCCTTCAAGTGAGATAATAGGATTATTAAGTCCTCATTTTGAATCTTTCGGATTAAATATGGAAAGTGCTGAAAGCCGAAGTAAGATCCAAACTATTCTTGAAGATTTAAGAGCAATCAGTAGTTCTTTGGTATTGCAACTAAACTCTTCAAAAAACAAAGCTTTTGAAGCTATAGGTACCGCTTTTTCTAAAAGAGTTTTGGAGAAAAAAGGTTTGTTGGAGAATGCATTTCTTATTCCGATTGATTTGCATCAAAATCTTTTTGAGAGCCTGAATACAAACTCTAAAAGTCGTGCAGACAATTTGTTTATTACGATAAACAAGGAGAAAAGAGAAATAAAAATAGCTGTTTTAGAAATAAAATGTAGAAGTTCTTTAGGAATAGCAGAACGAGAAGAATTAAAGACGAGAATGATTGAGCAAATTGATAATACAATTGCTACAATCAAATATCACTTTGATCCAAATGATTACAAGAGTAATGATCGTTTAGACCGTGAAATAAAAAACAAGGAATTAAAATCGTTATTCAGCTTTTATATTGAAAGAGCTTATAGATATAATTATCTGTCTGAAAATGCTTATAATAGCTATATTGATTTTATTCAAACTCTTAATAATGGATTTGAAATAAAATTCATCCGATTAGGATTTATCTTCGACTTTTCTTTTGAACAAAAACATCAAAAGCAAAATTTCGATGACAATACAACCATTTTTACTTTTGGTCATAAACTAATAAGTGATATTTTAGATCCGGATTCTGATTTGAATACTAAGAGATTGGAGGATACAGAACTTAATAAAGAATTGGTTTCTGCATTCGAATCTAACAACAAGTTAAAGCCATTTATACAGAAGTTTAAGTCAAAACTTAAGGTATCTTCTGACGAACAGAAAAAAGGCAATCAAGACATTCAGGACTCAACTGAAAAGGACGTAGAAGACTCTTTTGAAAAGGATAATAACGAATCTACAATTGACCGACCAACAGAATCTAACGAAGAGGAAAAGAGTAATCAAGTTGTTCCCGAAAAGAATGACACAACTTACAATACACCTGAATTTGATATTATTGTAGGAAAAAATAGCGTTTCTAATCAGTTTGGAATTATCGGTACATCAATACATAACAAAAAAATTGCTATAGATCTGTCCGAAACCAATACCATAAGTTTATTTGGAGTTCAAGGTGGAGGAAAAAGTTATACAATCGGTACGATTAGCGAAATGGTGTTAAAGCAATTTTCGAACATCAATAAGCTTCCTTCTCCTTTAGCGGGCGTTATATTCCATTATAGTGAAAGTATGGACTACGAACCGGAATTTACTTCGATGATTAATGCTAATACTAACCCAACTGAGTTAGAGAAATTAAAAGAATTATATAGTGCTGAACCAGATAAGATAGAAGATGTTGTTATATTAACTCCTTCGGATAAAGTTGACGAGCGTAGAGAAGAATTTCCATCGATTCAGGTTGAACCTATAGCCTTTAACTCTAAAGAGCTGAATGTTCAAGACTGGATGTTTTTATTAGGTGCAGTGGGAAACGACTCATCATATATTAAACAATTGAAATTTATGATGAAAGAACAACGTCGAAATATTACGTTGGAAGGATTAAGAGAAAGTGTGGAGACATCTGAACTACTTTCAAACACTCAAAAATCTTTAGCTAGGCAGAAACTTAGTTTTGCCCAAGAATATATTGATGATAGTTTCTTTCTTAAAGGAGTTTTGAAACCGGGGAGATTAGTCATTGTAGATTTACGAGATGAGTTTATTGTTAAGGACGAAGCGTTAGGGTTATTTGTGATTATGCTTAATATTTTTTCAGGGGTAAAAACTTTTAATGACAAGCATTTTAACAAGTTCATTGTTTTTGACGAAGCTCATAAATATATGGACAATAAGGACTTGACCAATAATATAGTTACAGCAATTCGAGAAATGAGGCACAAAGGAGTCAGTATAATGATTGCTAGTCAAGATCCACCAAGCTTACCAAATGAAATCATTGAATTAAGCAGTATTGTATTACTCCATAAGTTTAACTCTCCACAATGGTTAAAGCATATTCAAAAATCCTTGACTCAATTGAATAGTTTGACTTCTGCTGATATGAGTGTCTTGAAACCTGGTGAAGGCTTCCTATGGGCTTCCAAAGCATCTGAACAAAGTATAACAACAAAGCCGGTAAAAATAAGTACAAGACCAAGAGTTACTAATCACGGAGGAGCAACAAAAAAGGCCACAGGAAACTAATGAAAATGCAACAGATAACAGGAACAGGAAAAAGAGAAAGTAATCAAGATTTTATCTGCATTGACAAGTTAGAGTCTGGTGCTTCTTTTTTTCTTATTGCTGACGGTATGGGTGGTTATGATAGAGGAGATGAAGCTGCAAAGATTGTTTCTGAGAACATCTTTACATTCCTCAATTATGCTGACAACATCAATGAACAAAATATACAGCAAGCTGTTCAAAAAGCCAATTTGGCGATCAAACAATTCAATATCAAAAATAATATTAAATCTGGTGCTACGATAGGCGGTATTATTGTAAATAAAAATATCTCCCATTTTTTTTGGGTTGGAGACGTAATGGTTTACCTAGTAAGTAAGGATAAAGTTTTGTTTCAGACCAAGAGTCATACACTAATAAATAGCCTATTAGAATCCGACAGCATAAAAGAAGAGAAATCTTTAGAGCGATATAAACATATCGTAACTAGATCTATATCAGGAAAACCTTCTGAATCTAGTATCGGATATCAGTCCATCCGGTTTTCAGAAGATGACATTTTTATTATTTGTTCAGATGGGGTGCATAATACTATTTCTGTCGAACAGATACTTGAATATATTAAGAAAGGAAATGGCTTGCAAGAACTAGAAAGCCAATTTCTCAAAGAGGCACAAGATAATTATTCTGTTGTTACCATTGCATTTTAGGCATCCATCGATATGACTCATCGTTCATTAATTTGAATGGAATGTTATCAGCTTAATATTAGTCTGATAACGCTGCGTTTATACAAGTAATATCCCTTGTGTATTTGTGATGAGCTAAAGTGTAGAATCTTGAAAAATTGACCATAGTAATCTGTTCAAAGTAAACACATTTAAAAAGAAAATAAAAAAAGACGATAAACACTGTTTACTTATCAGTCATTTTAATCTTTTGATTTTCCTTATAAAATTTAGTATTCAACCAATACAACTTTTTCCTGAAAACTTTAAAATAAAATTTTCAGTAAAAATACACTAAAGATTAATAACAGGTAAAACGATTGTAAATAAAGGCTTTACAATCGTTTTTTTGATTTTTTGTTAATGAGGTAAAAAGCAGGAAAAAGCAACGATAGACAAAAGTAAGGTTACTAAAACGTTACTTTTAAATATCAGAAGTAATTGTTTTAAAATGCTGTATTTCAGCTTTTTGCATAGTTTTTCATATTGTTCCGTAGCTCACATAGGTTTAATTTTATCATTAAGAATTGTGAGTATGGAAACGACAAAAAAATCAACATTTAAGGTATTGTTCTACCTTAAAAAAAACGCCCCAAAGAAAAACGGAAAAGTTACGGTTATGTGCAGGATTACTGTAAACGGCAAACAATCTGCATTTAGCACCAAGTTGGATATTTCCGTATCGAATTGGGATTTGAAGTATGGCAGAGTTTTGGGAAAAAGCCGAGAAGCCCAAGACACAAACAGCAAACTTGATAAAATTCGTTTGGGTATCGAAGAATGCTATTCCAAAATTTTAAAGAATGAGGGAGTTGTAAACAGTACCAAACTTAAAAATGCCGTTCTTGGGATGGAAAGCGGAGAACTGACCTTTTTCAAATTCTATGAACAGTTCCTTTCTGACTATGAGAAAAAGGTCAATAATGGACTTCGGGTCAATGGTACACGCAGTAAGTACAAAACACTTTTGAAACACCTACGAAATTTTGCATTTACAAAATACGGTTGCTCTGACTTATCATTCAACGACGTTACATCTGACTTTGTGCAGGACTTTGATTATTACCTGCGTGACGACCAAAGTTTGACACACAACACCATTTGGCTGTATATGATTGGATTTACCACGCTTTGCCGATTGGCAATGAGCAGAAAGCACCTTGCTTTTAATCCGTTCAGCGAATACAAGAATACCAAAAAGGACAAAGACAGAGGTTATCTGTTACGAAGCGAGTTGGAACAGCTTGTAATGTTCAACTGCGAGAAAAAGAAAGACGAATTGGTTAAAGACCTGTTTGTTTTCAGTTGCTTTACTGGTCTTTCCTATTCAGATATGAAAGGGCTTAGAAACAGCAATATTCAGGATTTCTTTGACGGTAACCAGTGGATTATCATACGTAGGAAAAAAACAGCCACATCGTCAAACGTGATGCTGTTGGATATCCCCAAAATGATTATCGAAAAATATGCAGGATTTTCAAAAGACGGAAAGGTATTTCCTGTACCATCAAATACAGTCTGTAATGATAGACTAAAGAGAACATCACAACTGATTGACTGCCTGAAAGAAAAGAAAGTAACCTTTCACTTGGCACGCCATACGTTTGCCACGCTATTTTTGAGCGAGGGAGTTCCGTTAGAGAGTTTGAGCAAAATGTTAGGGCATAAAAACATTGCCACAACGCAAATTTATGCCAAGATACTCAACGAGAAAGTAGGTAAGGATATGCAAAAAGTATCACACAAATTTAAGGGGATGGAAAGCTCTTTTGTTTCACAACTTTAAACAGATATTTAAAACTAATCAAGAAAAGTCAAGGAGTCCAGCCTTGACTTTTTTTGTAATTTAGCGACTACCGAAAACATACTTTATTAGCACTGTATGGATTTTAAAAAATACAAGGATGTTTCAAAGTAATCGAGGGATAAAATATCGCTTTAATAGTAAGATCAAAACGATAAATTTTCGATTGAAGCATCTTTCTTACTGACAAAAAAAATGGATTATTTGACAAATTATGCAAGAAAATAAAATTAAAACATTGAGCATAACCGAGCTTTTAGGGTATAATTTTTATATCCCAGAATACCAACGAGGTTACAGATGGACAAAAACAAATGTATTACAATTACTTAATGATATTTGGGAATACAGGCAAGAAACTAATAACAGAAACACATTCTATTGCTTACAACCCGTAGTGGTAAGAAAAGCGGATTGGCAAGACATCAACGGAAATAGCATACAAGGCTTTGAACTTATTGACGGACAACAACGCTTAACAACCCTTCATCGTATTGTTACCTACTTAACGTTAGAATACCTTCAGAATAATTTGAAATCCGAAGGCTATCCCGATAATCTTTATTCCATTTATTACAAAACAAGACTTGAATCCAAGATCTTTTTGGAATCCAACCAAGTTAACAATACCAAACCCGACTTATACTATATGAGCGAGGCGTATAAATGTATTAAGGAATGGTTCGAAGACGGTAATAAAGGGATTCCAAGGCAAGTTAAAGATGAAATGCTAAAAATCATTCTGCCAAGTATTTTGCCAAACGACAAAGGAGAAATACAACTTCCTGAGTGGAGTATACAAGTAATTTGGTATGAGATAAAAGATACAGAACAAAAGAGCGAAGAGCTTTTTACTCGTTTAAATCGTGGGAAAATACCGCTTACAAGTGCTGAATTGATTAAAGCAAAATTTGTTAATTCCGACAGTTTTAAAGGAATGCCAGAGGATGACAAAATTAAACGCAGAACACAATTAGTCCAAATATGGGATGAAATTGAAAACCAACTTAACAATCCGAAATTCTGGGCTTTTGTTTCAAACGAAAAATCAGATAAATTCAGCAATAAAATTGAATATCTGTTTGATATAGTTGCCAAGAAAACACCAAATGAGAAAGACCCTTTATTCAGTTTTATTCACTTTTTTGATGAAAAAGAAACTGCCGATTCTCTTTGGAAAAAATGGATTGAGCTAGAAGAAATCTACCGTTCCTTGGCTTATTGGTATTCTAACAAAAATCTCTATCATAAAATTGGCTATCTCATTAGTACTGGAACACCTATTGGTAATTTGATACAAATCAAAAAAACTAACACGAAGCAAAATTTTGAAAAAGAAATAGATCAGCTAATTTCAAACGGAATTGACGATGATTGGGAAGACCTAAGTTACGACAAAAGAAGCGACCACGAAAAAATTATTAAAGTTTTACTTTTAACCAATATTGAGCTAACGAGAGCCAATAAAAATAGTAATGAATTTTTTCCTTTTGAAATGTACAAAAGCATTACAAAAAGCTTGGAACACATTCACGCACAAAATATTGAAGGAATAAACGAGAACAAAAGGGAGGAATGGTTCAGTTGGCTTCGCTCACACACCAACATATTATTGAATGTGGCTACTGATAAAGAGAAAGCAAAGAAAATTATTGCAGAAGCTGACTCAATTGATGAAAAGACATATAGGTACGAAGATTTTAAATCATTGAGTGAACGGATTTTAAGACTCATCCCATCTGAAAACAGCAATGAGAACGAATATTTACATAAAATTCAAAATATGGCATTACTCGGACTTACTGAAAATATTTCGTTGAGCAATTCTGTTTTTGAGGTAAAACGTAGAAAAATTATTGAATTGGACAGAACAGGAACTTTTATTCCATTGGCTACCAAACGGATTTTTCTGAAATATTATGCATCCAACAATGGTCAACATTATTCTGTTTGGACAAAAGACGAACGAGATGCTTACTCAAACGAAATCCGTAAATGTGTAAAACTATACAAACCTGAAATAGTTGAAGAAAATGAGAAATAATTACATTGAAATATTACGCAATAAGGTTGAAATACCAATTATTCAACGAGATTATGCACAAGGACGAACAGACAATAAAACCAATAAAATTCGAAAAGACTTTTTAGACGTTTTATTTGACTTTATTTTCAAGAAACAGTTAAATCCAGATGTTGAGATTGAGCTTGATTTTATTTACGGATTCAATGAACAAGATTCTAACAATCAAATAACTTTTGTACCCATTGACGGTCAACAAAGATTAACAACACTTTGGTTGTTGTATTGGTTTGTTTCTGTAAAAGAAAATATTTCAGATGACGAGGTAACTTTTCTTGCTAACTTTCTATATGAAACAAGACACAGTACCACCGAGTTTTATAGAAATTTGATTAGGTTTAAGCCCGAATTTTCACACAATCATATCAACGAGGAAATTACAAATCAGCCTTGGTATTTTGAAACTTGGGACTTCGACCCAAGCATTCAGGCAATGCTTGTTGTACTCAAGGATATTGAGTTAAGATATAGTGACTTAAACATAAATTCTGTATGGAAAGTTATCGGAAATTCACCGTTCTATTTCTACAAATTAGATATGGACAAAGTTGGTTTAACTGACGATTTGTACATAAAAATGAACTCTCGTGGAAAGCCCTTAACCGAATTTGAATATTTTAAGGCTGGATTTGCAGAGATAATTTCAGAACCAAAACAAAGAAAGCGCTTTGAGGAATCTATTGACGGGATTTGGGCTGATACTGTCTGGCATATCATTTTTGAATTGGGATCATTATCAGAAGATGACGACATTGCTTTAACAGTTGATAACTCCTTTCTCAACCTTTTTAATTTTATCACTTCGATAATTTCTTTCAAAGATGATTTGAAAGACTCAAATGATTTGCGATATGCAAATACGGTAGAATCTCCCGAATTACTAAAAACCATTTACGGCACTATTGAGAATCAAAATTTTTTGTTTGACACATTAGACGCTATATGCAAACAAGAACAACAAGAACCTGCCTTTTGGAATAACTTATTCTATATTGAAAAAGATGACTTTGATTCTGACAAGACAAGGTTGTTTTTTCAACACAAAGACACGAATCTTTTAAAGCGCTGTTTGTTTCACTATTCAGATTACAGAGGTTTATCTTTTCCCGAACAAATTTTACTGTTAGCTTGTTTTACACATCTCAAAACACCAAGTAATACTTTTAATAAACAAATAAGAACCTTACGTAATTTAGTCGTAAACTCCGAAAATGAACTACGTGAATCTGTTTTAGGAAATAGTTTTTCCGAAGCTGAACACTTTATTAAAAACGGAGATTTAGCAGTTTTCAAAACATTTAAAACTGACCAAATCGAAGAAGAAAAATCTAAAAATGAGTATATAAATCAAACACCCACGAGTAAAGAATTTCTTCTGAAACTTGAAGATAGCGAGATATTTAGAGGAAGTATTTCTTTATTCCCCTTAGTTGGAGATTTTAAAAATAGAGCAGAGAAATTTTTAGGACTATTTGATGAAAATGAAATTATTTCAGATTTTAATACTAAGAGTAATCTTTTATTGAGTTTCGGAGATTATTCACAGGACGATGGTACGTTGACCAATTTAATGTCAGATAAAAGTCGTGTGGTCAGAAACTTTCTAACAACACCAGGATATAATAAATCACATTTTCACAAAAAAACAGGAACAGTCGTTTTAGAATGTTTAGATTTCTTCATAGCCAATCAATCGGTTTCAATTCAGCAAAAAATTGAAGAAATTCTTTCCGATTATTCCGATAAACCAAAAGACTGGAGATATTACTTTATGAAATATTCTTCATTTAGGGAGAATTGTAACCAAGGTTATTATTTCTTTTGGGAAGGTAATGATTATTGTATCTGGAAAATGAAAGAGAGACAGTTTAACGGATGGCATTGGGATCCGTTTTTAAGAGAGTTGACAAGTTCAAAAAGAATTAAAAATATCAGTCTTGATAATTATGGAGCAAAACTGGTTTTCTCTCATAAACGTAAAAAGGTTTTTATTTGTTCAGTACCAAATGGTTTTTTATTTGAGAATGGTATGACAGAGAGAACTGCAAATACTTTATTGGACGATTTGGAAAAAAGTGGAATCATTGACAATAAGGGGTGCTATATTGTTCCTCAGTCTGAAGATGGAATTGATTTGCAGGACAGGGTAGAGCTACTTGAACAAATATTGACTGGAATGACACAGACATAATTTGGACTGTCCAAGTAATATACTTAAAATAAATGAAAAAAAACAGCCCACCGCTTTAAGCAGTGGGCTGTTTCTTTAATTGACTGATACGGTTACAGTTTCAGACAATCGGCTAACGCTGATAGTTATCTTCCAATACCTTAATAATATCGCTTTCACGAAACAAGATTTTCCGTTCGAGTTTGATAAAAGGTATCAGTCCGTCATCTCTGTACTGTTGCAACGTCCGTTTGCTAATGTGTAGCATCTCGCAAACCTGTTCGCCTGAAAGGTAGATTTCCCCTTTTAAGAGTGGGTGGAAATATTCCCTGATATACAGCAGTTCATTTTTGATGCCTACCACAGCTTCGAGCAGAGCAAGCATATCCTCGTTTGAATTTCCAATCTGTTTCATTTATTTTGCTTTTTTAATGGTCGCTCTCCCTGCATAAGTAACTCCACTTCGGACAATCTGAAATATGTTTTCCGATTGATTTGCGTTGCCCCAAGAATGCCTTTTGCCCTGTAAGTCTGCAACGTTCTTTTGCTAATATTGAGAAGTTGACAAGCTTCCTGTTGGTCGAGCCATTTCGTTGCCTGTTGTAATGCTTTGTAGGGTGCAGTCATTTCTGCAATCAATAGAGAAACTTCCTTTACTTCCCTATGCAGTGCCTTTAAAATCTGAATGTCTAAAACTGTTATTTCCATATCTGCATCATTTAAACCTCGAAAATAAAAGCTATTGCCATAGGTTATTCTAATGTTGCATCCGATGGCGGTATTTGGCGTGCAGTTGCCAAATACTCGGCTATAATCCCAATTTTGGTTTATTGTTTTTCGGGCGAGCCTGTTGTGGTTTGATTACATTGTCTGTCTTCGAAGCAGTCTTTTTGTTTTTCTGTACAGTCTGACTTTTTTCATTGTTTTTGAAATCCGAATGCACCATCGTTTTTGTAGCACCTATTATGCTTTCAGGTTCGGCAGTTTGTTTTTGTTGTTCAACACGTTTGCCCCCGAACAGCTTGCCTAGACCTAAACCCTTTGTATCTCTGAATTGACGTTTAAGGTTTGTAATGAAATTGGAAATCGGGTCGCTATGCTTATCGACCTGCATAAAAGGTGCATCCTCTTTTTTATTGGACAGTTCTTTTTCTTTACGCTCTTTGTCGGTTATTACTTTTTGTGCCATAGGTTCAAAATTTTCCTCAATATAGAACCCAAAGGAATGTATTGTTTTCATTTGGCATTACGTGGCAGTATTTGGCTTATGTTGGCACGATATAAATAGAAAGTAATCCTTAAAACACTTTAAATTTTCCTCGCAAAGCCCTCACACATTTAAAGAGTTTTGTACGGATAAAGGAAAGCATACCAAAAATACCCTATCCTTAGCCCTTACGTGTTTTTTGCACCCTTTCTTTGATTGGAATTGATTAAAAAAGAACAAAAAGGTAGCAAAATTAAGGCTGACAGCCATCGCACCGCACCGCCAAAAGACTACGGCATAATGGCAGGACAAAAAAGGAGGCTTCGCCGAGTTGTTGTGTTTGCCCTGCCACCCTTCGGGATTTATTCCGTTTCCTTTTGGCTTTTCCCCTTGTCCGCCTTGTTGTAATGGCTTTCTTTTTTTTCTGTTTTTTTCTTTTGGAAACAATTTTAATGGGGAGTTACGCATCCTGACCAAAGAACGGTTATAAAAACAACGGCTTGTGTTTTTCGTTGTAGATTTCGTTAATCAATTCCCCGAACTCCTGAAAGTGGTATTCGATAATATTGTCTAGATACGCATAAATTGTCAGCTTGTCTATGCCCATAATATTGATAAGCCTGTTAAATGTTTCGTGATGCTCCTGCCTTACATAGACCGATTTCCCCCTGCTTGCCGTTGTAGTCGGGATTTTAAAAAACTGTTCGCAATAGTCCTCTTTGTTTAGCTTCTTTGGTTTTGAAACAGTTCTTTTTGCGTTACTTGATGTCGGTTTTGTATCTTCCGTTTCCTTAGGTTCTTCTCCAGCCATTACAAGCATCATCGCTTCCTCGTCTACTTCGGGTTTAGCAAAATCTGCACGATGTGTTACTGCCTGTTGTTCCGTCAAAGGTTGCTTCTTTTCATCAGTTAGGAAATTTTCAATAGAGAAATCCTCTTTTTCGGGTTGCTGATTTTTGTTTTCTTCGTTTATCATATCTCTTATTTTTAATATTATATCCAATTAACTGTTTGCTTAACTAAGCAATCAGCTGTATATACAGTTGTATCTATGTAACCAACTATCCACCTATGCACATGCATACTCTTAATTGGCTAGTTCATTAACTCAAAAATTTGTAATTAGTCTGCATTCAATCACGCAGATTAGCTGTCAGGATTTATGCTATTTATTTACTTTAATAAGGATATAACCAATCAGCCAACTAACTATATACAAAGGAAATAAAAGCAGTTCCAAACCGTATAGTGGTGGCACTATTTGGCGTTCATTGGCTTTATTTGGCGTAATTGTAAGTAGCTGTTATTCAAATAGTCTTATCGAACTTTGTAATCGGAGCAGTTGATTTTTTCGGCTAACTCCAATCCGTTTGTAAAACGGATTTTTCTGAACTCCTGTTCAGAGCAAGTTATCTTTTGAGGTACTCGAAATGAATTTCGGCACCTCAAAAGCACTTGCCCTTGCAGGGGGCTGGAAACGGCTCCGAAGTCGCCCGTTTGTTTAAAAATTAAAATGGATTATTATGGAAGAGAAAAACAGAAAACAGATTAAGAAATCAGGAAGAAAACCAAAGATTGACCCTGCGGTTCATCGGTATTCTATCAACCTGAATGCGGAGGATAATGCTAAATTTCTTGCTCTCTTTGACCAGTCAGAAATGAAAGTCATTGCTCATTTTATTACCGCTTGCATCTTTCAGAAGACGGTAAAGACCGTAAAAATTGATATGGATGCATTAGATTATCACGAAAAATTGACCCGATTTTTTAGCCAGTTCCGAGCAATCGGAACAAATTATAATCAGGTTGTGAAGATATTGTACCGCAATTTTTCAGAGAAAAAAGCAGGAACATACCTTTTTAAATTGGAAAAAGAAACCATTGAATTGGTACAAGTCACAAAAGAAGTCATCCGTTTGACACAGGAATTTGAAGAGAAGTATTTGAAAAAAGAGTAAAGTTATGATTGCAAAAATTGGAAAAGGAGGCAATATGTATGGAGCGATTTTGTACAATCAACAAAAAGTGGATAAGGAAAACGGAGCGGTTTTATTGCTGAACAAGATACCTGACACGGTGGACGGTAAGTATTCCGTTGCCTATTTTAATAAATGCTTTGAACCATATCTGTCTGCTAATATCAAAACAGAAAAGACGGTACGGCATATATCGCTGAACCCAGATCCTGCGGATAAGGTTAGCGATGAGCAGTTTACGGATATGGCACAAGAATATATGGAACGTATGGGCTACGGCAACCAACCTTACATAGTTTTCAAGCATACGGATATTGACCGCACGCATATCCATATCGTTTCGACCTGCGTGGGAATTGACGGAAAGAAAATCCCTGATGATTACGACCATCCACGTTCAATGGCTATTTGTCGGAATTTAGAACAGAAATACAACCTGCACAAAGCAACCGAACAAGAGCAGAAACAAGCCAATAAAGTTTTCAAGCCTGTAAATCATAAAAATGGCGACATTAAAAGTCAGATTGCTTCGGTAGTAAGGCATCTGCCCAAGTATTACAACTTTTCAACTATGGGTAGCTACAATGCGTTACTTTCTCTTTTCAACATCACAGCGGAGCAAGTCAAAGGTGAACGGAACGGACAGACCGTAAACGGATTGGTGTATGTGGCATTGGACGAAAACGGAAACAAAGTAAGTAATCCATTTAAAGCATCACTTTTCGGAAAAGATGCAGGCGTTGCAGAACTTCAAAAGCACTTTGAGCAGTCCAAAGAGAAAATGAAAACCACCCCTGCAAGGTCTGTTCTGAAAAACACGGTGGAGCTTGCGATACACACCACAAACAACGAAACGGAATTTAAAAAGCAACTTGTAGAGCAAGGTATCAATACGATTGTCCGTAAAAATGAAAGCGGACGGATTTACGGTATCACGTTCATCGACCACGAAAGCCGAAGTATTTGGAACGGTTCGCAATTAGATAGAAGCCTGTCGGCAAATATGTTTAACCAGTGGTGGAACAACGGAAATAAACCCGAACTGAAAATACAGGATAACCCTGTTTTCAATACAAGTACATTGGACTATTCTCCAACGAAAGACCTTTTTGAATTTCTTTCAAATGAACATTCGGCTAATTACGATTTAGGATTATTCAGCTTGCTACCTAATGCACAAGGCGAAGACTACGAGGAAGAACAGTTTGCTAAACAAATGAAGAAAAAGAAGAAAGGGAGAAGATTGTAAAATAGACTTTGTAGATACTTCACACGTCAAATCCCTGACGTATTTTTCATATCTTTGCAGAAGAACAAAACAAGTTTTAATGAGTTAAATAAAAGAAAAATAGATATATAATTATAGCGTTTCGCTTTATAAATTCCTGTATCTGAAAGGTCGAAAATTTCAAATAGCACAGGAAAGTAAGAGTGGAAACGCCTACGGTAAAGCGTGGGCGTTCCTTTTTGCTTTGTGCTATCGGTATTCGACCACCGCAGATACGAGCAAGGGGAATTAGCTCACGTTATTTTTTTTATCTTTACGGAAACCCGTAAGAAAATTTAAAAAAACTAATTTAAATTGCCAGACCGTAGAAATTATAATGAAATCAATTATAAATAATCCATACAGAATTGCAGGGATTCTCGCCAATAGTTCCGAGAAAGATATTCTGAAACAAAAAAGTAAAATCAAGAGATTCAGTGAAGTAGGAAAAGAGATTTCTTCTGAATATGATTTCCCTTTTCTATCATCCTTGTCAAGGAGTAGTACCATTATCGATAAAGCTTTTTCTGACATCGAACAAAATCAGAATAAAGTTTTCTATTCTCTATTTTGGTTTCTCAATCTCAATCCCATTGATAATACCGCAATCCAACATCTGATAAGCGGAAACAAAGAAAAAGCTTTTGAAATTTGGGAAAAATTAAGCAATGACAAAGAGGTTAACTCAAAAAATTATTCAGCTTTCAATAATATCAGTACGCTTTATTTGTTGGGACATTCTAAAGAAGATTTAAAACGAGGAATTACTACCAAAATAAAACTAATTGAATCGGAAAATTTCAAAGATTTTGTTCATACAGTTGCTGACGAGACTTTTTCTATTGATACGCCGAAGCAAATTGAACTATTAATTGATGAATTACTAACACTATTCAAAGGCAAATATTCAACTTCAGAAGCAATGGAGCTGTTTAGCAATTGTAACGGAACTGCTCAAAAATATCTTTCCAAAAAATTTACGGAAGAACCTGTTCATAAAATTGAAGTTCAAATTGAACAATGCAATAAAAAGCGATTAAATAACAAAGGCAATGCATATAAATTTGGAACAGATTTATACACTAACACCAAAAGCGAATTAGCACTATTAAAATCAATTGTAGGTAATGCTAATTTACAATACAAAATATTGGGTGATAATATTGCGAAAGAGATTTTACAGTGCTCTGTTGATTACTTCAACGAAAGCCAGGAACAGGAAAAAAGCGGTAATTATCTTGAAGAAGCTATGAAGTTGGCAAAATTAGCCGAAAGTGTAGCCATAAATGATGCTACGAAAAACAAGGTAAAAGAAAATATTAGTACACTTGAAGAAATGAAAGACCAAGAACTTTCTCAAATTGTAGAAGTTCTAAAGTCTGTTAAACTAATGTATGAAGATAATGAGAGGAAAATTAACCAAGAAGTCAGAGACCTTGAGAAAAATGACGTATTAATAAAGTTAGGGCATAAGTCTATAAATTGGGGTGCAGTAAAGGATAATATTAGAAACTCAATAAATTGGGGAAACGTAAATGATTTGTTGTCTGGAATTTTAACAGATAAGAATTTAAAGAAAATCAAAGAAAGTGATAAATCTGAGGCTAAAAAAGAGTTTTGGGAATTAATTAATTGGACAGAAAACAACTCGTTAAAATCTGCCACAATTTCACGCATAATTGAGATTTATAAAAAAATTGCTCCGAAATTATCTTTTGAAATTCTGTCCGCAGAGATTTCAAATACAGATTCAAACTCAAAAATTATTGAAAAACCATTTTTTATAGAGGATATTAGATATGTTGGAATAAAATTAAAAGTTCGCTCAACAGGAACACAAAAGATTTCCATCTATAAGAAATACATAAATCCAGAAGGAAAATACAGTAATAATTCAAAAACTTCTCCAAAAGGATATACAAGTGTCAATGACCTAACAATAACACCTCAAAGCAGTGTGATTGACCTCGGTGGTTATGGAAATGCTAAAGAATGTAGCTATATGGTTGGCGAACATAAAATTGAAATTTATGTAGATCATTACAAAATCTATACTAAAACTTTTCAAGTTGATTGGTCTCCTGCAAAGAAGACTGAGCTTACCAAAAGTGTTCATTTTTTTGAAAACGAATTGAAAGAAGTTGAAAAATTTCAGTGGTTTAGGTCTTCTGAAACTAAACAGAAAGAAGTAAAGGCTGTTCAAGATAAAATCAAAAAAGCTAAGCAAACTCTAATGAATAAATAAATGAAAAAAACTATACTCATTCCAATACTATTTTGTGCAACAACACTTTTCGCACAGGAACAAAATACAGAACTGCAAAAGCAACAGCAGGAAATTTCTGTTTTAAAACAAAAACTAAACAATCAACAATCTGTAATCAATCAGTATAAATCAGAATTGTCTACTCTTTCCGTAAAAACTGAAAATCAAGAAAAGCAGATTGACAGCCTTAAAACGGAGACAAGTCAAAATGTTCAAAATATTAAATCGATTGCAGACGATTTGGGTACAAAAATCCAACAGACAGAAACAACCGCAAAAGATAGCATCTCCAAGTTAGACAAAGATGTAAGCACCAATCGTTTGTATTGGATAATTGCGACATTGGCAACATTACTTTTAGGCGGAATTATCTATTGGTTATTAGGAAAACGTATTGCCAACAGTAAAACTGACGTAGAAACTCAAATCAAAAATACCAAAACAGCTTTGGAAGAAGAAAGCATTAAGTTAGATAGCAAACTGGTAGAAGTTTTGGAGTCGCAATTAAAATTGAAACAAGAGGAAAAACAAATTACTCCTACTAATTCTAACATTGAAATCGACCATTCTTTAGCTTTGAAAGTCGCTGACGAGATTGTAAGAATGCAAAAGAACATATCCAAAATGGATGATGATACCAAAGGATTAAAACCACTTGTAAAAGGTATAGAAAGAATTCAGGCAAACTTTGCTTCCAATGGTTATGAAATGGTCAATCTTCTTAACAAAGACTATGACGAGAGAATGAATATTGACGTCATTAACTTCATAACAGACGAAAATCTAACAGAAGGAAGAAAGGTTATCACGGCAGTTATCAAACCACAAGTAAATTATAATGATGTTCTTATTCAAAGAGCACAAGTAGATGTATCGCAAAACTAAAATATTCCCAAACTATAATGGCAAGAACTAAAATAGATTACGGTATCGACTTAGGTACAACCAATTCCGCTATTTCAAGAATTGAAAACGGAGAGGCAAAAATAATTAAAGTTAATGGTCTGGACGACACAATGCCGTCTTGTATAGCTTACAACAAAAAAGGTGTTTTAGCAGGAAAAAAGGCGTTCGCAGTTTACAGAAGCGAGCAAGAAGCTAGTTTATCAAAAGATATTGAGCCCAATGCATTTATCGAGTTCAAAAGAACAATGGGAACAGATAGGAAATATTTCAGTTCCAACTTGGATAAAGATTTAAGTTCAGAAGAATTGTCCGCAGAAGTTTTAAAAACGTTGAAATCATTTGTAACTGATGAAGCTGTAAATGCAGTAGTAATTACAGTTCCTGCCGCTTTCAAAAACAATCAAATTGATGCTACAAGGCGTGCTGCAAAGTTAGCAGGATTTGAACATGCAGAAGTTTTGCAAGAACCTGTTGCGGCTGCAATGGCTTATGGTTTAGATAATAAGAACAAAGACGGTTTTTGGTTAGTTTTCGATTTTGGTGGGGGAACTTTTGATGCAGCTTTATTGAAAGTGGAAGACGGTATTATGAAAGTTGCTGATACCGAAGGAGATAATTATTTAGGTGGTAAAAATTTAGATTTGGCTGTTGTTGACGAAATTATCATTCCACATATTCAAGAGAATTTTTCGATTAATGGTATTTTAAATGATGACCATAAAAAAGCAAAATACCGTGAAGCATTAAAGCCGTTTGCAGAAGAATTGAAAAATGAGCTTTCCTTTAAAAATGAATTCAATTTATACAAAGAGGAAGGCGCAGGAACTGATGATGATGGAGAAGATATCGAAATTGATTTAACGATAACACAAGCAGATTTAGAAAATGTTTTATCGCCTGTTTTTCAAAAGGCTGTTGATATTTCAAAAAAACTTTTAGAGCGTAACAACCTAAAAGGTTCGTCTTTAGATTCCTTGATTTTAGTTGGAGGTCCGACTTTTTCTCCAATTATCAGAAAAATGTTGGAGAAGCAAATTTGCAAACCTGACACTACCGTTGACCCAATGACAGTAGTATCAAAAGGTGCTGCTTTGTATGCATCTACAGTAAGTATTTCAGAAGAAATAAAAGAGCAGACAAGAGATAAATCCAAAATTCAAATCGAAATAGGACACGAAGCTTCCACTGTTGAGTTAGAAGAATTTGTTACGCTAAAAATTCTAATTGATAAAACAGAAGGAACAATTCCTGAAAAAGTTTTCGCAGAAATTACACGAAGTGACAAAGCGTGGTCAAGCGGAAAAGTTGAAATAAACGAAATTGGAGAAGTAATTGAAACACAACTTATAGAAGGTAAAACTAATGGTTTTGAAGTAACATTATTTGATGACAAAGGAAATCTTTTAGAAAGTGAACCCAAAGAGTTTACAATAATTCAAGGAATTGGGGGTTTGAACTCAATGCAAGGACTTACACTTAATTGGGGTATCGAGATTAAAAAAAGAGAAACAGGGAAAATTGAATTTAGGCAAGTTTCAGGATTGGAACAAAATAAATCTTTACCTGCAACAGGTACAGCAAATGGATTAAAAACTCAGAAACAAATTCGCCCCGGAATGGATTCTGATTTTATCAAAATTCCGTTATATCAAGGCGAACACGGTGCTGATGGAACGAGAGCCATCTATAATGAACACGTTTATGACATCATAATTAGCGGAGCAGATTTACCTGCATTATTACCCGATAACAGCGATGTAGATTTAACGATTAGCATAGATAAGTCGCAAAAAGTTTCTATTCAGGCATATTTCCCATATTTAGACCATACGTCAGAAATCGAAGTTCCAACTGATACCGTTCAGTCAGTAGAAACCAGTTGGCTTTCTAATGAAATCCGCAAAGCAAAAGGAAGCATTGAAGAACTAAAAGACGAAGGAATAAGCGATGATAAAGTCCAAAAGGCAGAAACTGAAATAGCCGAACTGGAGAGAAAGTTTGAAAACAGCAAAAACGATGTGGATGGAAAACAAGAAGTATTGACTAATCTTAGGAAAACGCTTAAAACTATTGACGAATTAAGCGAAACAACAGAATGGCCAAAACTGGAAGAAGAACTAAAAGAAGAATTTTACAGATTAGAAAAAGCCAATAAAGATTTAGGAAACGACCGTTCAACACAAGTTGTTAATCAGTTGCGAAATCAATTAGAAGAAGTTTTGAAATCACAAGACATCAAATTAGGTAAAGCATTGGCAGAAGAAATCCATTCAGTATTTTTCCAAATGACATTAGTATATCAACTTATTAATTTCATCAGACAACACAATCAACATTTTGCTTCATACCATTGGAAGGACAGTAATAGAGCAAGACAATTATTAAATGAAGGCTTACAACAAATCGGAGAAAACCCCAATACAGATGACTTACATCCAATTGTTGTTGACTTAATCAATTTGTTGCCAAATGAGGAAAGACCAAGCGGAGACGATTCTGTTTTGGTTGGTTAGAAAAACCAGTAATTCCGAAGAAGCATTATAGAATGGAAAAAATCATAAAAATAGGCTTAGCCTTTTTAATGTTTGGTTGCCTTTTGGATATGCCGTATGGTTATTATCAACTGATGCATTTTATAGCGTTAATCAGCTTTGCTGTTTTGGCTTATCAAGCTAGTCAGCAAAGCAGACAAACCGAAATGTTTATCTATGGAGCATTAGCATTCCTATTTCAACCGTTTTTCAAAATTGCACTAGGACGAGAATTATGGAATATTGTAGATGTGATTGTAGGCGTTGGATTGTTGGTAAGTTTAGCGAAAAATAATAAAAAATGAGTAAATCTATATTATCCAAAGGTCAAACTATTGACAATAAATATTCGGTTAGCTTCTTTCTGAAAAAAGGAAGCTATGCCGAAACGTATCGTGTGCAAAACGAAGCGAAAGAAACGAAGTTTCTCAAACTATTTGACCTTGCCAAATTACATCGTACACAGTTTACGGATAATGGAGATATTTTAGAAATTGAACTTTTAAAGCAAGTCAAACACCCCAATTTGGTTAGGTACAACGATAGCGGAAATACTATTATTGACAGTCGTAAAAATGCTTATGCAGTTTTAGATTTTATTAGTGGAGAAACTTTAGCCGACAAAATGAAGCGTGAAAATACACTAAGTCCGTATGAAGCAAAAAGTATCATTTTGAGTGTTCTAAATGGTTTGAATTATTTGCACAACAAACAAATCATTCATAACGATATTACAAACCAAAACATAATGTTGGATTTATCAGGTAAGGTTGCCATTCCAAAAATCATAGATTTTGGCTACGCTCGTTTTTTGCAACAATCCAACAAAGAATTTTTGAAAGACGGTTTGAATTTGTTTTATACAGCTAACGAAACTTTTAACAAGGTCTTTTCTTTCAAAAGCGATATTTATTCGGTTGGTGCTTTGTATTATCATTTATTGACAGGCTTGCCACCTTACTTCGTAGAAATATCCAAATACAAATCCGATAAAATACAGTTGGAAGAAACGATTTTGGAGGAACGGAAAAAACCTTTAAAATTTTCGGATAAAATAGACGAACAAACGCAGCGTATTATCGTGAAAGCATTACAGCCAAAAGCGGAAAACCGTTTTAAATCAGCCAAAGAATTTATACAGGCTTTAAACGGAGAATTAGAAGTTGAACTTTCTGTTCCTGAAGAAAAAGCTACAAAAATTCAATTTAAAGAAAAGAAAAAGGGCAAAGGATTTTCAGCCATAGCAGGAATGCAAGAATTGAAAGAAACTATACAGTTAGATGTAATAGATGCTTTGAACGATAAAGAGCGATATGCAGAATATGGCTTGACCATTCCCAATGGAATGTTATTGTATGGTCCGCCTGGTTGTGGCAAAACGTTTTTTGCTGAGAAAATGGCAGAAGAAATTGGTTTTAATTTTTATCAGATAAAACCTTCTGATATTCAAAGTAAGTTTGTCAATGCTTCACAGGAAAATATCAAAAATTTGTTTGATGAAGCAAGGCAAAATGCACCAAGCATTATTTTCATAGATGAATTAGATGCTCTTGTACCTAGTCGAGACACATCCAACATCAGTCATATGAACACAAGTGCAGTCAATGAATTTTTAGCACAGATGAATAATTGCGGAGAAGACGGAATTTTTATTGTTGGTGCTACTAATAGACCCAATGCTATTGACCCAGCAGTTTTGCGTTCAGGGAGATTGGATAAACATATTTACTTGCCACCACCTGACTTTGAAGCCCGTAAATTGATGTTTGAATTGTACTTAAAAAAGCGTCCAACAGAAATCGGTTTGAACTACGAAGAATTAGCCAAAGCCACTGAAAATTACGTATCAAGCGACATCAAATTTTTATGTGATGAGGCTTCAAGAAAGGCTTTAAAAGAAAATACACGAATTACAAAAATCGTTGTTTTGGAGACAATTCGAAACAATAAACCGTCAATTTCATTACAGGAGTTAAATAGTTACTTGGTCATAAAAGCAAAAATGGATGGAGAAAGTAATAACGCTAATGATAGACCAAGTATTGGATTTAGGACATAGATTTTGTAACAAACAATAATGAGAGATTTGCAATCTGGACTTTATTTTCTGCTTGCCAATATCTATCTGCCTTTTAATAGAAAGTATAGTTTTTAGAATCTAAAAGTTTACTATTTTAGTGGATTCTTAAGGATTAAAAATCCCTAATCAAATAACGCTTATTTCAATGTCAGAAGAACAGAAGAAAATATTAGAGCAACAGCTCTGGAATATAGCCAATACGTTACGTGGAAAAATGAATGCAGATGAATTCCGAGATTATATTTTGGGATTTATTTTTTATAAATATTTGGCTGAAAAAATGGAAATCTATGCGAATTCCATTTTGGAAGAAGATCAAATCCAATTCAGAGATATCAAAGAAGATACGCCCAAAGGTTTAGAATATATTGAAGCCATTCGAGAAGAAGCTCTGGAAACATTAGGGTATTTTTTAAAACCTTCTGAGCTATTTAGCGAAATTACCAAAAGAGGTGATAACAATTTTATTCTTGAAGATTTACAAAAAATCCTGACCAATATCCAGCTCAGCACAATGGGTACACAAAGTGAAGAAGACTTTGAGGACTTGTTCTCTGATATGGATTTGAATAGTAATAATCTGGGTAGAACTGCTGATGCGAGAAATACACTTATCGTAAAAGTTTTGAAGCATCTCGATGAAATTGACTTCAAATTGAATGACACAGAATTAGATGTATTGGGTGATGCTTATGAATATTTGATCGGTCAGTTTGCCAGCGGTGCAGGAAAAAAAGCAGGAGAGTTTTATACACCTCAAGAAGTATCCAAAATTCTTGCAAAAATTGTTACAACGGGTAAAAATCGTTTAAAATCGGTATATGACCCAACTTGTGGTTCAGGATCATTATTATTACGTGTTGCAAGAGAAGTAAAAGATGTCAATAATTTCTACGGACAAGAAATGAACCGCACCACCTACAATCTTGCTCGAATGAATATGATATTGCATGGAGTACATTATCTGAAATTTGACATTAAGCAGGAAGATACTCTGGAACATCCGCAGCATCTAAACGATATGCCATTTGAAGCAATTGTCGCAAATCCTCCTTTTTCAGCGAAATGGAGTGCCAATCCATTATTTTTAAATGATGACCGTTTTAGCCAATATGGAAAATTAGCACCATCAAGCAAAGCTGACTTTGCATTTGTTCAACATATGATCTATCATTTGGCAGAAAATGGAACAATGGCTATTGTTCTGCCTCATGGCGTGTTGTTCCGTGGCGCAGCAGAACTGCACATCCGCAAATACCTGATTGAACAGAAAAATTATTTGGATGCAGTCATCGGCTTACCTGCCAATATTTTCTACGGAACAAGTATTCCGACTTGTATTCTGGTATTTAAAAAGTGTAAGGAAGATCCTGACCATATTTTATTTATTGATGCCAGCAAAGAATTCGAGAAAGTAAAGAACCAAAATATGTTGCGGGAAGAACATATCGATAAGATTGTGGAAACCTATCGTAACAGAACGACTATTGAGAAATACAGTCACTTAGCTACTTTGAAAGAAGTTGAAGAGAATGAATATAATCTCAATATTCCTCGCTACGTAGATACGTTTGAAGCTGAAGAAGAAATCGATATCCAATCCGTAATGCAGGAAATCAAATCTTTAGAAGCTAAACGAGCGGAACTGGACAAAGAGATCGATGTGTACTTCAAAGAATTGGGACTTGTTTTTTAATTTTTTACATCCTTAATGTTTTTACTAACGAAAATTGAATCATCGAGATGATAAATAAAAAATTAAAAGTAGGTAACGTTCCTAATTTGAGATTTTCTGAATTTACGGAGGAATGGGAAACTATGAAGTTGGGGGAGATTGCTGATAAAGTCAATAGTGGGAAGACTCCTTTAGGAGGTGAAGCTGTTTACACAAAGGAAGGTGTACTTTTTATAAGGAGTCAAAATGTAAACAACGATGGGTTAGAATTAGATAATTCTGTATTTATTCCAGAATCTGTAAATAACCAAATGAAAAATAGTATTGTTAGGTCTAATGATATACTTCTTAATATTACAGGGGCATCGTTAGGAAGAAGTTGTGTTGTTCCTGAGGATTTTAAAATGGGAAACGTCAACCAACATGTCTGTATTATTAGATTAAAACAAAACTACAATCCAAGATTTGTTCAGCCAATATTTTCCTCTTATAAAGGTCAAAACATTTTTAATAGTTTACAAACTGGAAGTGGTCGAGAAGGATTGAATTTTGAGAGCATAAAAGGAATCAAATTATCAATTCCTCAAAAAAATGAACAAGTAAAAATTGGAAAACTTTTGTCACTTATTGACGATAGGATATCAACCCAAAACAAAATAATTGAGGAACTGAAGTTATTAAAGAATACGATTCGCTATCAGCTATATGAACAAATTCTTAATCAAGAAAATGAATTTGTTCAAGTTAAGGATACTTTAAATTATGAACAGCCAACTAAATATTTGATAACAAATACAGATTATTCATCTGATATTTCGTTAATTCCAGTTCTAACTGCAAATAAAGCTTTTGTATTAGGATATACTAATGAAGAATTTGGTATTTATGACAAAGGTCAATGTATCATTTTCGATGATTTTACAATGGATATAAAGTTTGTTAATTTTCCATTCAAAGTAAAATCTTCAGCAATTAAAATACTGACAGCTAAACCAAATGTGAACCTAAAATTTATATTTGAATATTTGTCATTTTTAAATCTATCGTCAAATGAACACAAACGGCATTACATTTCCGAAATTGAGCCTATGGAAATTCAATTGCCAAATTATATTCAACAGAAACATGTTGCAGATTTTCTATCAAGTATTGATGATAAAGTAAAAACTGAATTTGAAATTCATACGCTATTAATTAAGCAGAAACAATATCTTTTAGCCAATTTATTTATATAAACAAATTGGCTAAAAAGTATGTCTTTTGTCTCTCTAACCTCTGTAAGATATTGGTTTCAATTTCAATTTTTCCATCGATAGATAATAAGAAGTCAGCTATTTTATGTTGCTCTTCAATTGTCGGAAAATCTATTTTAATTCCTAATAATGTAGTCTCATGTATCCGTTTGCTTCCAGAACCTGTTGCCAATTCTTCTAATCTTTTGTAAAAATCTACTCTCCCTAAGAAATATATTAGATATGCCGTGTTAATTTTTGAGTGTTTAATATCCAAAGCAGGTACGTCTCCAGAAGATAAAAATCCATCAAGTTCAACAGGAATAATACCAAAAGCTCCGTTAAACAGATTTTGCTTTCCGTAAATAAATTGCCCTTTCTTTCTAATGAAATAATTTGTTGCTCCTAATGATAAAGTATTTGTATTATCATTTTGAGAAACACCTTTTAAATGAAGTTTTACAGTAAGTAATCTACTTTTGTCAATATTCTTTGATTTTATTTTTTCTGGAACAGACATAACTTCTGCTAATTCTTTCGACCCCCACTCAGGAAAATTATTGCCATTTTTATCTTTAAATTTCAATTGACCAGAGAACATCTTCTTACTAAGCGTATTCACTCAGGAAATAAAATCCTTAATTAAAGGGCTTTGTCAAAACCTAATTTTAAATCAAGTACCAAATAAAAAAATAAGTCATTGTATTTCTTGTCATTCGTCTTCATTAACAGAATCCGATGTAATTAATAAAAATGGAATTTATCCAGTTTACGGAGCTACAGGCATTATTGCGTTTACGGAGATTTATCAAATTAATGAAGATGCAGTTTTAATTATCAAAGATGGTTCTGGAGTTGGAAAAGTTCAATATGGAAATGGTAAATTTTCGGTTATTGGCACTCTAAATTATTTAACACCTAAAACGAAAATTAACTTAAGGTATATTTTTTTCTGTTTAAAATTTTTCAGCTTTGAAAAATATAAAGTTGGTTCAGGGATTCCACATATTTATTTCAAAGACTATGGAGAAGCTTCTATCTATTGTCCTCCTTTAGAAGAACAAATTAAAATAGAAAGGTTATTATCTTCTATTGATAAAAAAATAAAAACTGAAAAAACGTTACTTCAAAGGTATGAAATACAGAAAAAGTACCTACTACAAAAACTGTTTATATAAACAGTTTTTGTAGTAGGTACTGCTTTTGATATAGATATTTATTCAAAATATTTTTCTCTATTTGAATCTTAGTATCAACGGAAGAGAGAAATTGAGATATGGTATCCTGCTCTTCATACGAAGGGAAATCGATTAACATATCTTTTATATGACTATAATACAGATGTACAATGGTGCTACCTTGTGCATAACTAGCTATTTTTTCTTTTTTATAGTTTGATAGATAGTAAGCATAGAAGACATTATTTATTTTTTTTCTACTACGTAAAACAGTAATATCTCCACCTAATAACACATTTTCTTTATTAATTGCGGTGACATTAGCTAAATCAATACCTGTGGTAGTTGTTGAACTTGGTATTAACAAATCTCCTATTTGAGATTTAAGTCCATCGTTTTCATTTGTTTTGCTTACAATATTGAAAATAACTTCCTTGTATTTTGTGTATAGTTCACCATATAGCACACATTCATATTTTCCATTGAGGATAAGTCTGTCTTTTGAAAGACCCTTTCCTTTTTCTGAATAAAAAACCTCTCCTAACTTTTTCAATTCCCAATCACCACTAAATTCTCTAAATCTAATCTTCTGAGAAAATACCTTTTCACTTATCCCTTTAATTAAGGTTTCTAATTGTTCAATTATTTTGTTTTGGGTTTGGATTCGAGAGTCTATTAAGGATAGAAATGATGCAATTTTAGTTTGCTCATTGAGCGATGGAAGAGGCAGAGTTACAGAAGCTAATATTTCTTGACCAATATTATATCTTGTACTTCCTCCCGATTTTGATGTTATTTGATTTCTTATTAAATCAGTTTTTAATGATTTATTCAAAAAAATAGGTTCATATTCTCCATTTTTTTTACCTCTAATTACAAATCCTCCAAATGTTGCAGTTTTGTCTTTATCTAAGTATACACTTGTTGTTCCTACTTCCTCTCGTGTCTCAGAACTTCTTTGGAACAGAATATCTCCGTAGTTTACTGGGAATTTATCAATGATTTCTTCATTGACATTTACACTCCCAATAATTTTATCGTATGTTATAAACTCGTTATTGAGAATGTCCAATACGTTTATGAACTTGTATCCACTACCATATTGTTCCTTTGTAGCGTTAATACCATTCTTAAATTCCAAAATCTCCCCCAACTTCTTAGTTTCCCATTCCTCCGTAAATTCAGGAAATCTCAAATTAGGAACCTTAGTTCCAAATCTATCTGCGGGATAAAATGTCCTTAATTGCTTTCCTTTGAGATTTTAAAAAATTAAATTATAATGAATGAACAAAAACAACTCTCAGAAGTTATCGATCTATGGAAAATAGACAAAAAACAGTATGTAAAAAAATCAAGTTTCTCAGCTTATACGCTATTGATTGAGAATCATCTACTACCAAATTTCGGAAATAAATTTGCGATTGAGGAAGCTGATGTCCAATGCTTTGTTTTTCAAAAATTGGAAACGGGTTTAAGTCATAAAACAATTAAGGATATTTTAATTGTTCTGAAAATGATTTTGAAATTTGGAGCTAAAAACAAATGGTTACAGTATACCCCTTTTGATATTCAGTTTCCTACTGAACGAGAAAAGCATAATATTGAAGTGCTTACCAAGACTGATCAGAAAAAAATAATGAACTATATACAAGAACATTTTACATTTAGAAATTTAGGGGTATATATATGTTTAAGTGCAGGAATGCGTATTGGGGAAGTATGCGCCTTAACTTGGGAAGATATTGATACCGATAACGGAATTATCAGTGTTAACAGAACCATCCAGCGTATTTATGTGATAGAAGATGGAACTCGTAGAACGGAATTGATTCTGGATACCCCGAAAACTAAAAATTCTATTCGTGAAATTCCGATAAGTAAGGATTTATTAAGAATATTGAAACCATTTAAAAAGATTGTGAATCCTTTGTTTTTTGTATTGACAAACGATGCTAAACCAACTGAACCCAGAACCTACAGAAGCTATTACAAAAATTTAATGAAAGAATTAAAAATGCCTGAACTTAAATTTCACGGGTTAAGACATAGTTTCGCCACCCGATGTATTGAAAGTAATTGTGATTATAAAACAGTGAGTGTATTATTAGGGCATTCTAATATCAGTACAACGCTGAATCTTTATGTTCATCCCAATATGGAGCAAAAGAAAAAAGCTATTGAGCAGATGTTTAAGGCTCTTAGATAAGTTTTAGATTATGGATTAGGAGAACATTTTATTTTGTTAAATTTGTACATAGATGGAAAGAACAAGATAAACTCCTAATTCATAATTATTTTGAGCAAACAGTCCGAACAAATTCTAGAAGAGCAACTCGTTGACCAATTACAGAAATTGGGATATAAATACGCTTTTATTGCTGATGAAAAAGCATTACTGGAAAACCTGAAAATTCAATTAGAAAAGCATAATCATATACAATTTAGCGATAGTGAGTTTGAAAAAGTGTTGAATATACTCAATAAAGGTTCTGTATTTGAAAAAGCCAAGGTTTTACGTGAAAAGAAGCATCATATTATTCGTGATAATGGTGATAACCTGTATTTTGAATTTCTCAATGTAGAACATTGGTGTCAGAACGAATATCAGGTAACCAATCAAATTACACAAGAAGGGAAATACGAAAACCGTTATGATGTTACCTTACTCGTGAATGGGTTGCCTTTGGTGCAAATTGAGCTGAAACGAAGAGGCTTAGAAATGAAAGAAGCATTCAACCAAATCAACCGCTATCAAAAACATAGCTTTGGTGCTGGAAAGGGTTTGTTTCATTTTGTACAATTATTCGTTATAAGTAACGGTGTAAACACCAAATATTTTAGCAATTTTGGAACACATAAGCAGGAATATCTTCAAACTTTTCATTGGACAGATGAACAAAATAATCCACTAAATAATATTTTAAACGGCTTTACCGATTCTTTTTTGGAACCTTGTCATATCAGTAAAATGATCTGTAAATACATCGTTCTGAATGAAACTGATAAACGTCTGATGGTACTTCGTCCATACCAATATTATGCGGTAGAAAGTATTATCAAAAAGGTAAAAGAAAACGAAATTCTGAATGGCTATAACATCGAAAAAAATGGCTACATCTGGCATACAACTGGAAGTGGAAAAACCTTAACCAGTTTCAAAGCCAGTCAGATTCTATCCAAAATTCCAGCTATCAAAAAAGTGGTTTTTGTGGTAGATAGAAAAGATTTGGATTATCAAACCAACCAGGAGTACGATAAATTTAGTAAGGGCTCGGTAAGTTCTGCTACTAATACGGATGACCTTATTCATAAATTAAACGACCCGAATGTTCGCATCATCGTTACCACCATTCAAAAGCTAAATAACGCAATTTCAGGTAGAAACTTATCAAAAATGAAATCCATTCAGCACGAAAGGATGGTTTTTATATTTGACGAGTGCCATCGTTCGCAATTTGGTGATACCCACAAAAACATCGTCAATTATTTTACCAATATTCAATTATTTGGCTTTACAGGTACACCTATTTTGGCAGAGAATGCAGATGGAGAAAAAACAACTGCAAGCTTGTTTGGAAAATGTCTGCATAAATATGTAATTACAGATGCCATACGTGATGAGAATGTACTGAAGTTTTCTGTAGAATACATTCAGACTTTCAAACAGAAAGAACATATCATTGATTTAAAAGTAGAACAAATCAATGAAACTGAAGTTTTTGAAGCTCCTGAACGAAAGGAAGCCATTGTAGATTACATCATTCAATACCACGATCAGAAAACGCAAAACAGGAAGTTTTGTGCCATGATGTGTGTACAGGATATTGATTCCGTCATTCAATACTATGAAATTTTCAAGCGTAAAAAACAAGAGGGACAGCACGAGCTAAAAATAGCGACTATTTTTAGCTTTGCTCAGAATGAAGAAGAAATGGAAGATGCTGTTTATTCCCAATTAGGAATGGTTGCTGAACCACAAGCAGTTTACGGCTACAAACCTCATCGTAGAGAATTATTAGAAACGTATGTACAAGACTTTAATGAATTATTTGGAGAGAAACAGAACGTAAAAGATACCGAAGGATTTTACAATTATTACAATGCAGTAGCAAAGAAGTCAAAACAAAATGAGACAGATATTTTGTTGGTTGCCAATATGTTTTTGACAGGGTTCGATAGTAAATATTTAAACACCTTATACGTTGATAAAAATCTGAAATATCATGGATTGATACAAGCGTTTAGCCGTACCAATCGTATCCTAGATAAGAATAAAACACAGGGAAATATTGTATGTTTCCGAAACCTTAAAGACAAAACAGACGAAGCCATAGCTTTATTCAGCAATAAAGAAGCAATTGACGAAATTATAGTGGAACCATACGAAGCGTATGTAGAAAAGTTTAACGAAGCCACGCAGAAATTATTAGAAATTGTTCCACAAGTAGTATCTGTTGACGGTTTATATTCGGAAGAAGATCAGCTACAATTTATTTTGGCTTTCCGTGCCATGATGCGTTTGCACAAAAAAATGAGCCATTATACAGAATTTACTTGGGATGATTTACAGATGGAAGAACAGCTTTTTGCAGATTACACGAGCAAATATTTGGATTTAAAGGAAAGACTTGATCCTACTGACCCATCTAAAAAAGCGTCTATTCTCAATGATATAGATTTTGAATTGGAATTGATTAGGCGTGATACCATCAATGTAACCTATATCCTTCAGTTACTGATTAAATTCAATTCTAAACATAATGCAAAAGACAAAGAAAGTATTGAAAAAGACATTTTCAATTTACTGAACACCGAAGTATCATTAAGAAGTAAAAGGGAATTGATTGAGAAATTTATTCAAGAAAGTTTACCCCATATTGAAGATACGGATACCATTCCTGAAGAGTTCGAAAAATTCTGGAATGTAGAGCAAGAAAAGGCACTTCAGGAACTAGTCAAGACAGAAAATCTTTCCGAAGAAAAAACGGAAAGACTTATAGAGAACTATTTGTTTACAGAACGTGAACCTTTGCGAAAAGAAATTTTAGATTTACGGAAAGAAGGAAGACCAAGTGTATTAAAATCTAAGGAAATCGGAGATCGTATTCTAAATAAAATCATAGGATTCATAGACACTTTTGTTAATGGGATATCAGGAAATTAATGTTTTATTCTAGTAGGTGTTCATAAGAATCAAAAATATTTAAGAGTGATAAATAAAGGATAGGTTTTAATTTTTCTATCCTTCTATTTTTGTATATTTGCCTTGAGCTAACGGAAACACGTTGAAAAGCAAAGCAATAAGCACCGTTACCAAATCGTTACCTGACTTTTTTGATAATCTTTATAAAAGCTTAGTATTCAACCGATACAGCTTTTTCCTGAAAACTTTAAAATAAAAAAGGACTCAGATTATGAAAATCCAAGCCTAACTTTTTAGCTTACACACTTTGTGGAAAAGTGTTTCTTCCAATTTAAATGCTTTTATTGCAATTGGAGGAAGAGTGGCAGTACTATGGTTTACATCTTCAACACACTTCTTTTTTTTCTTTTATCAATATTTTTTTTAATACCAGCATATCCTCTCCAATTTTTTTATCTTGTATTTTAGCATAATGCTGCGTCATTCGAATGTTGGCATGACCAAGCATTTTACTTACGGTCTCTAAAGGTACACCATTATTGAGGGTAACCGTAGTAGCAAATGTATGTCTTGCCGTGTGAAAAGTAATATCAAAATCAATTTCACATAAGTCTCCAATCTCTTTTAAATACCCATTCATCTTTTGATTGCTTAGTACCGGTAAAACAGTATTTTCATTTACACATTTCGGATGATTTTCATATCTACTTAAAATTTCCTGTGCTTCTGGTAGCAGGGGTATACTGGCTTCGACCTTTGTTTTAACCCTTTTAGTTTTTATCCATAACCCTGTATCAATTCCTTTTGTTATTTTATCTCTAGTAAGATTCTTGGCATCAATATAGGCTAAACCAGTAAAACAGCAGAATACGAAAATATCACGGACTACTCTTAATCTGTCAGAATTAAAATTCTTTTCACGGATTTTTTGTAGCTGAATATCAGTTAAGAATCTGACATCTACGCTTTCTATTTTAGATTTATAACCTATAAAGGGGTTTTTGCTAATCCATTCATTGTTGAGACAAATATTGATTATTTTTTGAAAATTTCTAATGTATTTTACAGCAGAATTATTGGAGCAGTTTCTAACAGTACGTAGGTAAAACTCATAATCTGCAACGAATCCGGGATTAATATGACGGACATCAATATCACTGAGATTAAATTTCCATTTCAAAAATGCCTGAGTATGTCGTAATGATGTTTCATACCGTTTCCACGTTCCTTTAGAAAATTCTCTATCTATAAGTTCCTTTACCTTTGAGTTGTGATCTTTAAAAGCTTCAATAAGAGTAACTTTTTTTTCTTCAATTCCTAAATATTTATTTCGAAGATTTTCACAAGTTATCTCTTTGCCTTCGTTATACAAGGAATTATAGCATTCAAATAATTTAGCTCTGAAGCTTTCCAGTAAGGAGTTTAATTGTTTACCATTGGGACTATTACCTGATACCTTTCCTAATTTTATACTCCATTGAGGAGTTTTTACCGTTTGTCCTGTTGAAATTTCCGTTCGTCTTCCGGCAACAGTGATTCTCATGTAAATTGTTGATAATTCAGGGTTGTTTTTTGCCTTTTTGGCATAAAACAGTAAGCTGTAGGTTTGCATAACATTTTAATTTTAAAGGTTAATAATATTGCTGAACCTTTAAACCTACAAGATGTTCAATCATTGAACAGGCTGATGAATAAGCTGTTTAATGAGAATTCGGTGAGTCAAAATGCTGCCTAAAGACGACTCACCGAATGACTCACGTTCGATTTGTATTTCTTTGGTATATTTTGATAACTCAAAAAATAAAAAAGCCCTTAAATACTAGGATTTAAAGGCTTTTAGATTAATTTGGTTTCCCACCTGGTGGAGTTGGAGGGATTCGAACCCTCGTCCAAACAAGCAATACATAAGCTTTCTACATGCTTATTCTGCTATTGGTTTTCGACCGGAAGCAGAGAGCAGACACCCAACTTCCGACTTATCTTCTGAGGTTTTCGAGCTTTAGCCGAAGCAGCAAAAGCCTTATTTCTGCATTCCTATATCCCAGAATCAAACGCCGCAGAACAGAGCATTTGTGGAATATCTTGCTCCCTTACTAAAATCTTCGGGGAAACGCTTGATCTACTATACTTCGATATTAAGCTGCAAGAGCGAACTCTTCGTTGCCAGTTAAAATTTTGTAGCAAGGGATTATAGAGATCGCGCTACGGTTCTCTGCATGCTTACTTACCCATTGACCTTGCTGTCGAAACCAGTCAACCCCATGAATAAAGTGAATGCAAAGATAACACTTTTATTCAAATTCAGTTCATATTCTTTCAGTCATTTTAATAATGGGATTTCATGTATTTTATTTGAAGCTTTATCCTGCTTTCCGTTGCAATTCCTCATTACGCGGCTCCGCTTCGCTCCGCCGCTCCATTCCGGGATTTTCTCTACAATCAGGGCTAGGGTGGAAGTGGGTAGTATAAATGATAGACAAAAAAACTTTTAAGCAAAGAACAAAAGCCTGAACAGCAAAAAAATAACCCTCAAAAAACAAAAAGTGCCGGAAAAAACCCGACACTTCTATAATTCATCTAAATCCTTTCCTCAATTTTAATCTCAACCTCAATCTTAATCTCAATCTCAGTCTTAACTTCAACCTCATCAATCCCTGTTCTTTAGTAAAATCCATCCCGAAAGCTGAACAGGCTTTTTAATGATTTTATCTTCCCATTGTAATTTATACCAATACGTTCCTGTAGGAAGAGGTCTTCCGATGTATTTTCCGTCCCAGATCGGCGTTTTGGTGGTCGGTCGGAAAACTTCTTTTCCGTATCGGTCGAAAATGCCCCCTTCAAAATTTCCGTATTTGCTGATCTCGCTGAAATCAATCACATCATTGCTTCCGTCACTGTTCGGGGTAATAACGTTTGCCATAAAGAACGTATAATATTCTGCCGTGGTATCGCAGGTTGCTCCTCTGTTTCTTACCCTTATCGAATATTTCGTGTTTTTTAGTACTTGGAAAGTGTTGGAAGCCTGCCACGTTACGCCTCCGTCTATGGAATACTCTATAGGTACATTTCCGTTATTTTGTACAATAATCGTTAAAAATGGATCTTTGTAAGTGATTTCTTTAATTTGAGGAGTTGCAATATATCCTACCGTTGCAGTAAACGTTTTAGAACAGACTCCGTTACTGATGGTTACCGAATAGGTTCCCGCGGTGTCTACATTGATGGTTTGAGAAGTTGCTCCGGTATTCCATGAATAAGAGTAATTCGGACCGCTTCCTGCATCCAGAATACCTTTGTCACCCTTACAGATCTCAATATTTTTTAGCGTAGAAACAATTTCAGGAACAACCGTGATGGTAATTGTAGCAGGAGTCGTTGCAGAACAGCCGTTTGTTCCGATTCCTGTTACCGTATAAGTTGTGGTGATTGTCGGGGAAACAATCTGTGTGTTGCCGTTTCCTGTTAATCCCGTCCATGTGTATGTTGCTGCACCCATTGCTGTAAGAGCAATAGATTCACCTTTACAGATTGATATTTTTGGTGCCGAAACACTGATGATCGGCGGTGTAATGTTCTTAATAACTGTTACAGAACTTTGTTTTACGCATCCGTTGGAAGTCGGGCTTGTAATCGTTAAAGTATAAGTTCCTGAATTATTAACAACCGGTGTTAACGTATTGGCTCCGGAAACAATATTTCCCCCACCTGTAGCGGTCCATAAGAAAGTAGATCCGGGTTGATAAACAGAAGTCGTTGCGTTTAAAGTAACCTGAGCATTTGTACAGTTAATTTCTGCCGGAGGATTAATATTAATGACGATGGCCGGATCCATTGTCACGGTTGCAGATTTTGTATATTGACAACCGTCCGGCGTAGTTACCGTTACTGTATAAATTCCGGAAGCATTTACTGTGGTTGTGGCAGTTGTGGCTCCGTTTGACCATGAAAAAGTATTTCCCGTTCCGTTTGCACTAGCCGTTAAAACGGTTGAAGCACCTTCGCAGAAATTTAAATTTCCGGAAATATGAACATTCGGATCTGTTCCCTGAGTGATCGTAACGGAAACAGGATCGCTTGTGCAGGTTCCGTTATTATAGGTTAAAGTATAGGTTCCCGGAGCAGATACGGTGATCGACTGGGTCGTTGCGCCGTTTGACCATGTGTTTCCTGTTGCTGAACCCGAAGTAAGGGTAACAGGATTGTTGTTACAGATGACATTCGATGAAGCAGTAATTGTCGGAATTGGTTTTACATTAACAATTAACTGTAATTCAGCAATTTTCGAACATGAGCCTGATTTTACCAAAACATAAATCGTAGCATTTCCTGAAATATAAGCCGAAGTATTTGCAATCGTATTACTGTTTCCGGTTAATGCATCTGCCTGATTCAGATAATAACTGAATGTTACTCCTGTTGTTGTACTGATATTCGGTTGCGCTGATGTTAAATTAAATGTTCCGGTATTGTTATTTGAACAGACGCTTAAAGATGAATTTTGTACCACAGGCACTGCTCCCTGAACTACTGTCACAGATTTTGTGTACTGGCAGTTGGCAGGAGTATTTACAGTCACCGTATAAGTTCCCGGCACTGAAACTGAAATTGAATTTCCTATGGCGCCTGTAGACCATGAATATGTATTTCCTGTTCCGTTAGACGTTGCTGTTAAGGTTGTCGGAGACCCGCAGACGATTAAATTTCCCGTAATCTGAGGATTCGGATCGCTTTCTGCGGTTAATGTTACTGAAACGGGCGCACTCGTACATATTCCGTTGGTGTTGGTTAAAGAATAAGTTCCTCCGGATGTAACCGTGATAGATTGTGTTGTTGCTCCGGTAGACCATGTATTTCCGGTTGGAACACTTGAAGTAAGCGTTACATTTCCGCCAAAACAGATCGTCAAAGATGAACTTGTAATCGTTGGAGAGGCAAGCTGGGTTATATTGAGTTGAAGCGAAACTACCTTTGAGCACGTTGCTGTTTTTACTCTTACATAAATAGTTGCGTTTCCCGATGTATAAGCGGTTGGTGTTGCAATGGTATTTGTATTTCCGGCAATGGCATCTGCCTGATTCACATAATAATCAAAAGTAACTCCTGAAGTCGTGCTTATGTTGGGCTGTGCTGTTGTTAAATTAAAAATTGCTGTACTTGTACTGGAGCAATTGGTTAAAGTCGCATTTTGAGCAACAGGGACCGCACCCTGTACAACCGTTACGGGTTTTGTGTATTGGCAGTTCGCCGGAGTTTTTACGGTTACTATATACGTTCCGGGAGCAGTTACGGTAATTGAAGGAGTTGTAGCTCCGGTAGACCATGAATAGGTGTTTCCTGTTCCCGTTGAAGTTGCAGTAAGAATTGTAGAAGTATTTTCACACAATGTCAGATTTCCGCTGATCTGCGCATTTGGATCTATGTCTTGGGTGATGGTAACGGAAGCTTGTGGACTCGTACAGATTCCGTTGCTGCTCGTTAAAGTATAGGTTCCGGGTGTAGTTACAGTGATAGACTGGGTTGTTGCTCCTGTAGACCACGTGTTTCCTGTCGCATTGTTCGATGTTAAAGTAACATTTCCGTTAGGACATAACTTTGTGGAGGATGCAGTTATAGATGCCGTTACACTTTTGTCTTTAAAAATGATAGCATTCGTTTGTTTACAGGAATTAATAGAATTATTGGGATTGTTAGGATCCTGATAACTGATGCTATAATAATAGGTATTACTCGTATTGACAGTAATAGGTGCGGTAATCGGGTTCGTTCCAGTAGCTGCGTTGTTCGCTGTACTGTAATAGGAAACATAAAAATTGGGATTTCCGTTTAATATTCCCGGCGATAAGGTACTGAAATTAAATGTTGCAGAACTTCCGCAAATATTTATTTCTCTCGGAGAACTTGCCGTTGGTCCCGGATTTCCCGGCGGCACAAAAGGATTGGGAGCAATTGTGGAATTGGTGAAAGGAGATACAAAAGTTGCCGTTCCTCCCCATGTTAAATTAAAAGTGTAAACTGTTGTAGACCAGTTGTCGATATACAGATAATACGTCTGACCCGCCACGACATCCATATATTTACAGTAAGGATCTGTATTTCCTGCGCCGGATGAGGTATTGGTATTCGTCATGTTCATCCCTGTATTGGTGTAATATCCGGAAGCGTTGCATCTTACCGGAGTTCCTCTGTTGGAGCAGGTTACATTCGGTCCGTAAATCGCCCAGTCATAATCTACCGGTCCGGTAGGAGCGAGGTCAAAAGTAAGCGTTCCGCTGGTGGCGATCGTAAATTTATACCAAACCGAGTGATTTTCGTAAGAAAGGCATCCTCCCAGAGTTTCATTGGTGTTGCCGATTCCTACAGGAGTATAATTAATGCCCGAATTTCCGCAGACGGTAATAGCGGAAACGCAATCTTCCTGTGAAAACACAAAAACAGAAAAGAGCATTACGATAGAAAAGAGTAATTTTTTAAGCATGTTGAAGGGAATATGAAATATGGTTTTTACTCGAAATAAATCAAAACTTAGATTCTGTAGACTGTGAAAACAGAAAAGTCCTTATAAAAAAGGAGTAATGGGATAGGATCATAGCTGTTTGGTTTTAAGCAGTTTAATATAATCTGCAAATCTAAATAAATAAAGAATGCAAAACCATATAATTTGTTGAATAATTTTTTATAAATACACTTAAATTATTACGAATAATATGTTAAATGCTTTTCTTAATAAGTTATTTTGAAAATTTAAGTTATATGATTTTAAAGATTTTTATTGAATAAAGTTTTGCGGTTTCATAAATAATGTTTACTTTTGCAATCCAAAATGAGATGTAATATATGTTAATAATTCCAGTAAAAGACGGAGAGTCTATCGACAGAGCATTAAAAAAATATAAAAGAAAATTTGATAAAACGGGTACAGTTCGTCAGTTAAGAGCTAGACAACAGTTTATCAAGCCTTCTGTAACTTTAAGACAAGCTAGATTAAAGGCTGCTCACAAGCAAAGAAATCTTAGCAAAGAAGAACAGGCTTAAGAATTTTCTTACACCCATACTAAATTCACTCTTTAAATGTTTATATTTGAAGAGTGAATTTTTTGTTTTTATATACTAAATGATGCTGGACAAATTCCTGGAATATTTACAGTTCGAGAAGAGATATTCTCCTCACACCATTACAAGCTACCGAAAAGATCTTGAAGATTTTTCCCATTTCTGCCTGAAGACAGAAGCTTCGGAAGATATTTCCAAAGCCGACAAAAAAATAATCAGAAATTTTATCGTAGAGCTGAGCGAAAATGATATTTCCAAGCGGAGTATCAACCGGAAACTGTCTTCGCTTCGCAGCTTTTACCTTTTTCTTTTAAAGATTGGTGAAATAAAAATTTCTCCCACAGAAAGTATTTCTTCATTAAAATTTTATCCCGAAAAGCAGATTCCGATATCAAAAGAAGAAATGCAAACACTTAATGATCAGGTTTTTGAAGAAATTAACGATATTCTGGATAAATGTATCGTTGAGGTGCTTTATCAGACAGGAATCAGGAAAGCAGAGCTTTGTGGTATGACTTTTGAAAATGTAAACCTTAGCGGAAACGAACTGAAAATAATAGGAAAGGGAAACAAAGAAAGATACATCCCCATCTCCGGAGAACTTTCGGATCTGCTTAAAAGTTATTTGAAAATAAGGAAACCACTGTCTGAATACGATTTGTATTTTTTTGTCAATAAGAAAGGCAAAAAACTCACTGAAAAATTTGTTTATGTGGTCGTTAATAAGTACCTTAGTCTTATAACAACAAAAGAAAAAAGAAGTCCTCACATCCTTCGTCACAGCTTTGCTACGCACGTTTTGGATAATGGGGCAGAGATCTCTAAAGTAAAAAAAATATTAGGACATTCCAGCCTTGCAAGTACTCAAGTCTATACGAATGCCAATATTGAACAATTGAAAAAAGTGTTTAATCGGGCTCATCCAAGAGCCTCAAAAAATGACGAATTATGAAGATCACAGTACAATCAATTGGTTTAACTCCACACGAACCACTAGAATCACACATTGAAAAAAAAGTAAGCAAACTGGATACTTTTTATGACAAAATTCAGGAGTGTAAAATATTTTTAAAAGTAGAAAACAACTCGGATAAAGCAAACAAAACGGCCGAGATTATTTTGGCGGTTCCGGGAGACGATATTGTAGTAAAGAAAACCTCTGCAAGTTTTGAGGAAAGTTTAGACCTATGCGTTGATACTGCTAAAAAGCTATTAATCAAGAAAAAAGAAATGGCTTAGAAAAAAAAGTTAAAAAAAGTTATTAAAAAATTTGAGAATTCAAAAAATCCGTTCTATATTTGCACTCGCAAAAAGGGAACAGCGATCTTTTGAATTCTTTTTTAATAATGCTTCCATAGCTCAGTTGGCCAGAGCACGTGATTTGTAATCTCGGGGTCGTGGGTTCGAATCCCTCTGGAAGCTCAATTTAATATAAAATATCTGGGGAGATTCCAGAGTGGCTAAATGGGACTGACTGTAACTCAGTTGCTTCGGCTTCGTAGGTTCGAATCCTGCTCTCCCCACATTTTATATTAGAAAAAAGTTGCATAAATAAAGGATTTTCCTTAAGTTTGCACAGCGTTACCAATAATTTTGGAAACAAAATTGCGGAAGTAGCTCAGTTGGTAGAGCGTCAGCCTTCCAAGCTGAATGTCGCGGGTTCGACCCCCGTCTTCCGCTCAAATATCACACTCGTAAAAAGCGTGATTTTTTTTACTACTGAAATGATGTAGAGTAGAGTTTCTCACAGCGTTCAGTCCATTTATTAAAATGCTTCCATAGCTCAGTTGGCCAGAGCACGTGATTTGTAATCTCGGGGTCGTGGGTTCGAATCCCTCTGGAAGCTCAATTTAATATAAAATATCTGGGGAGATTCCAGAGTGGCTAAATGGGACTGACTGTAACTCAGTTGCTTCGGCTTCGTAGGTTCGAATCCTGCTCTCCCCACATTTTATATTAGAAAAAAGTTGCATAAATAAAGGATTTTCCTTAAGTTTGCACAGCGTTACCAATAATTTTGGAAACAAAATTGCGGAAGTAGCTCAGTTGGTAGAGCGTCAGCCTTCCAAGCTGAATGTCGCGGGTTCGACCCCCGTCTTCCGCTCAATAAAAATCACGCTTTTTGGTGTGATTTTTTATTTTAAGCCGACTTAGCTCAGCGGTAGAGTGCTTCCTTGGTAAGGAAGAGGTCACGGGTTCAAGTCCCGTAGTTGGCTCTCATTTTATCCCGATTTCTTCGGGATTTTTTTATGCCTGAATTTTATCTGAAATTTTAAAAATTTTCGGAAAAATTAAAAATAATGTGACTTACCTTTTAGATTCTGTTAAACACTCTGCATAAAAAAGCAATTCGAATTCATTTGATTTTTCAGGATAAAAATTTTCAGAAGCATTCAATACAAATCTTAAAATTCAATTAAAAGTAATTCCTCCCTCATTCAATTCCTTTACAATCACCAAAAATTTCGTTACATTCGTATAAAATAATTTTCGATGAACATTCTTTTATTGGAAGACGATTTAATTCTTTCAGCGGAACTTTGCAAATTTCTGGAGTCAAATAACTTTACATGCGACAAGATTTATGATGGGGAAACATTTCTTCGCCAGATCAGGAACAGTTCCTACGATTTGTATCTTCTGGACATCAATGTTCCGAAAATTAATGGACTGGACGTTTGTCAGACCATCCGTTCTTTCGATAAAAATACGCCCATCATTATTATTTCGGCTTACGGAGACCTTTCCGATAAAAAAGATGCCTTTACACGTTTGGCGGATGATTATCTGGTAAAACCATTTCAGTTTGAAGAATTATTATTGCGCATCAATTCTTTGCTGAGAAGAAAAGCGCCTTCTGAGAATATGGATCAGGAAATTATAAGAATCGATGATCTGATAGTAAATAAAACCGAACAGAAAGTCTATCGTGGCGGAAATGAAATCAATCTTACCCTGAAAGAATTTCAGTTGTTGGTTTATCTTGCCGAAGCGCAGGGAAGAACGGTTTCCAAGCAGCAGATCACGGAACACGTTTGGGAACATAATTTTAATACGAACACCAATACCGTGGAAGTCTACATCAATTTTTTACGAAAGAAGATCGATAAAGATTTTAAAGTAAAATTGATCCACACCCGTTCCGGTTTCGGATATTATCTAAGCCCGTTATAGCATGTCTTTAAAAAGGAAGATCGCGCTCAATCTTAGTATTGCCTTTTCATTGCTTTTTGCTATTGTAATGGTAGTTATTTATATGTCTTTTAATGATTTCCGCAGAGAAGAATTCAAAGAAAGATTCAGGCAGAGACTGGAGTTCACTTCCCATTTCATTGCCAAGTCTAAAGATTTTGAAGAAGAAGCACCTGTCTTTTTTAATGAAAATTCAGATAACATTCTTTTAAATGAGACCATATTAATTTTCAACGGAAAAAAAGAATTGATATACAGCACGATCAAAGACCGCAATGTAATCTGGGATAATGAACTTCTGAAAGAACTCGACGAAAAAAAAGTAATCTACTCAGAAAAATCAGTTCCCGAAATTTATGCGGCATTAAGAACCATCAACGGCGAAAAATATTATATTTTAACAAGTGCTTTAGATTCCAACGGAAAATCCAAGCTGGAATATCTTAAATATCTTTTAATAACGGCTTATGTGATGAGTGCCCTTCTCATTGGCTTCTTCAGTTATTATTTCATGGGACAGTTTTTAAAACCTCTCGAAGATCTTAATCAGGAAATTTCTGAAGTTACGGCGCATAAATTAACAACACAGATTCCGGTTCGTAATTCTAACGATGAGATTGATGTTCTCGCAAAATCATTCAATACGATGATTGCAAGGTTGGACGATGTTTTCCAGTCGCAGAAAGATTTTACCGCAAGTGCTTCCCACGAAATACGGACGCCCATTACCAGAATGGCTTTTCAGCTTGAAAATTTAATAAAATTCGGAGAACATTCCCCTGAAACCCTATCATCTTTAAGACAGATTCAGAGAGATGTGTATCAGCTTTCGGATCTTACCAATTCACTTTTGCTGCTTACCAAATTCGACAAGGAAAATATCCAGAGCATTTACGAAGAGGTAAGAATTGATGAAGTTATTTTTGAATCCTTTGAAGCAGTTGAAAAAAGCTACCCCAAATTAAAACTGGATTTTCTGATCTCCGAAGATACTTCTGAAGATGCACTTTTAACCATTAAAGGAATCCAGTCTTTACTCGATATTGTTTTCATCAACTTATTTAAAAATGCAGCCATCTATTCCGATGATGTGGAAGTGGATGTACTGATTAAAGAAAATGACGAACATCTGATTGTTGATGTCATTTCCCATGGAAATACCATTCCGAAAGAAGAACAGAAAAAACTTTTTGAAGCCTTTAAAAGAGGAAAAAATTCTCAGAATATTTCAGGTTCCGGATTGGGTTTAAGAATCGTTAAACGGATTCTCGAATATCACGGCGCTAAAATTACCTATACTTCTCCGGCAGATCTCCTCAATAAGTTCAGTGTGATTTTTGTGAAATAATTTTTTAAATTAATCTAAAAACATTTACGTAATTCGGCTCTTGCGAACGAAAATATTCCCCAAAATTTTAAATAAATCTTTGCAATCTTAACGTTTACATGAATTAAATTAATACTATAATCAACTCGTAACTTAATTTAAATGAGATGATTATATGTTGCTGCTTAACAAATTTAATTTTTTTTTAAGCATTCTTTAAGAGCATTTTAATAGCAGAAAGGCATTTTTGTATCATAAAATCAATAAAATGAACAAATTTGCAGGGCTGTTCATCGTCATTTCCTCATTCATGACGGCACAACAGCAAATGTCGCTTCGGGATTGCGAAGAAGCTTTCCAGAAGAACAATTTACAACTGCTCGCCGAACAGTACAACATCAACATGGCTGATGCAGATATTTTGCAGGCTAAAATCTGGGAACTTCCGCAGCTAAGCGGACAAATCAATGCATACAATCCCGAAGACAGAAAAGTTTTCGATGTGGGACACGCAAAAGGAGCACAGATCACCCAATTAATTTACATGGGGGGCAAAAAGAAGAATGAAATTGCCTTCGCAAAATCCAATAAGGAACTGGCGCAACTTCAGTTTGCCCAGCTTTTGGTCGATCTCAAATCCCAGCTTCGTTCCACTTACTTTGAACTTTACTACGAAAAACTAAAACTCGACAATACCAATAAGCAATTGGGTTACATGAACGATCTTCTGGCTGCCTACAAAATACAGTCTGCCAAAGGAAATGTTTCGCTGAAAGACGAAGTTAGACTACAAAGTATTGTCATTCAGTTAAATAACGATAAAGTAGGAATCAATAAAAATATTCTTAAATTTGAACAGACTCTGAAACTTCTTACAGGAGTCACCGAAGATATTGAACCACAGCTTTCCGATTCCGAAGCGAAAGAAATTCTTGCCGCTCAGCCTTTCGGCGACGAAGCGGAACTTCAGAAAAAAGCACTCGAAAACAATGCCGATTATCAATTTAATTTAAAATTGATCGACAACAGTAAATTATATGCGCAATGGCAGAAATCTTTAAACGTTCCCGATCTTAATCTTGGAGCAGGGTGGGATCAGAATGGCGGAACCTTCAAAAATGAAGTCAATCTGATGGTCGGAATTCCTCTTCCACTTTGGAAATCCAATAAAGGAAATGTGGATAAAGCCAATTTTGCCATTCAGCAGAATCAGAAAAATGCAGAATTTCAGAAGCTGAACCTCGAAACAAAAGTACAGTCGGCTTACAAAATATGGAAAACACAATACGATCAGCTCAGCCAGATTAAATCTACAGATCTTAATAATATGGAACTGGTCTACAACGGGATGCTGAATAATTTCAGGAAAGGCAACATCAGTCTTATTGAATTTACAGACTTTATGGACAGTTACCGCGAAATGGCACTTCAGATTTATGATATGAAAAACGGGATCATGCAGTCTGCAGAACAATTGAATCAACTAGTACAAACGAAAATCTTCTATTAAACATGAAAAATTATATAATTCCGGTAATGATTGCCCTGTCTGTTTTATCTTGCTCCAAAAAAGAGGAAGAAGCAAAACCGCAGGCAAAAAAAGGTTTTGAACTGAGCAACACGATGCTGAATTCAATCGATTTAGCAAAAGTTGAAAAAAAATATATAGAAGACGATTACAATTTCTACGGAAAGATTTCAGCAGACAAAAACAGCTACATCGATGTCTATCCTTTGGTCGGCGGAAATGTTTTAAGCGTTAATGTTGAACTGGGCGATCATGTAACGAAAGGTCAGGTTCTCGCCACCATACGAAGTACAGAATTGGCGGAAGTGCAGAAAGATGTGAGCGATGCAAAAACAGATTTGGTCGTTGCCCAGAACAATCTTCGCGTTGCCAAAGAAATGTACGAAGGAAAACTGAATACCGAAAGAGACGTTCTGGAAGCCAAAAGCCAGCTTCAGAAAGCACAGGATCAGTTGCAGCGGGCAAGTGCAGTGAGTACAGTGTATAATGTAAAAAAAGGAAATATCTACAGCGTTGTTGCGCCAATCAGCGGATATATTGTGCAGAAAAACATCAATAAGGATATGCAGCTCAGAAGCGACCGAAGCGATAATATTTTTGATGTCGCCAATACCACCAACGTTTGGGCAATCATGAACGTGAATGAATCTGATATTGATAAAATCAGCCTCGGAATGAAAGCACAGGTTTCCACATTATCGTATCCGGATAAGGTTTTTGATGGAAAGATTGATAAAATTTTCAAAATCATTGATCCTCAAACCAATGCGATGCAGGCGAGAGTAGTACTTGATAATCAGGATGGATTATTGATTCCGGAAAGCAAAGCAACGATAAAAGTAACAAGTTCGGAGAATAAAACTGCACTTACAGTTCCTTCCAAAGCCGTGATTTTTGATGACAACAGAAGTTTTGTGGTGATCTATAAATCCAGAACCGATGTAAAAGTGAAAGAAATAAAAGTTCTGAAACAGGTAGGAGACATTACCTATGTTTCCGAAGGTTTATCCGAAGGAGAACAGGTAATCACAAACAATCAGTTGTTGATTTATCGCTCTTTGAATAGCTGATTTTTATTTAAACCATTAAGATTTTAATTAAGAAGTTAAGTCGAATTAAGAAAATATCTAAAGATTTTTTATACATCGGTTTTTAAAATCGTTTACAAGTTGCTTAATAATTCTTAACTCCTTACATATCCTTAATGGTTAAAATCAAAAGATCTTGGCTGAGTGAATAGTTTATGCTGAGCTTGTCGAAGCACCGTTGCAAACTTAAAAAATATATGGTTTGTCAAAAAGCTTTGCGCTCCTTGCGTTAAAAACAAAAGAAAACAAATTCAACGACTTTTTTAGGTCAAAAAAAATCCATCATGAACAAATTCATTAAAAATATCATTGCTTTTTCGTTAAAAAATAAAGCATTCACCTTTATTTGGGTAGCGATTCTGGCGGTTTCGGGATTCATCAGCTTCAAAAACATGCCCATTGAAGCCTTTCCCGATGTTACCAATACCCAAATTGTCATCATCACCCAATGGAACGGGCGAAGTGCCGAAGAAGTAGAACGTTTCGTTACCACACCTATTGAACTCGCAATGAGTCCCGTTCAGAAGAAAACCAGTGTAAGAAGTACCACGATGTTCGGACTTTCTATTGTTAAAATTCTTTTTGACGATGGAGTAGACGATATTTTTGCCAGAAATCAGGTCAATAATCAGCTTCGGACGGTGAGTCTTCCAGATGAAGTGGATCCCGAAGTTCAGCCGCCTTACGGACCGACCGGAGAAATTTTCAGATATACTTTACAGAGTAAAACCAAAGATTCCAGAGAACTGTTAACCTTACAAAACTGGGTAATCGACCGTGCTTTGAGAGGAGTTCCCGGTGTTGCAGACATCAATGTTTTCGGAGGTCAGGACAAAGTGTTCGAATTAAGCATCGATCCGAGAGCATTGGATAAATATAATCTTACACCGCTTCAGGTCTATGATGCCGTCACAAAAAGTAATTTGAATGTCGGCGGTGATGTTATTGAGAAAAACGGACAGGCTTACGTTGTACGTGGAATCGGTCTGGTAAAATCTGTTGCCGATATCGGAAATATTACCATCCAGAACGACAGCGGAAACCCTGTTCTCGTTAAAAATGTTGCAGAAGTACACGAAAGCTCGATGCCGAGAGTAGGACAGGCGGGACTCAATCATCAGGAAGATACTGTTGAAGGAATTGTCGTGATGCGAAAAGGAGAAAATCCGCGTGAAGTTCTGGTCGGCGTAAAAGCAAAAATTAAAGAACTCAACGAAAAAGTGCTGCCGAAAGATGTAAAAATGGTCACTTTTTACGATCGTGATAATCTGATGGATTTCACCACGCACACCGTAATGCACAACCTTATTGAAGGAATTGTTCTGGTTACCGTGATTGTTTTGATTTTCATGGCAGACTGGAGAACAACGCTTATCGTTTCCATCATCATTCCTTTATCCTTATTATTTGCCTTTTTATGTCTGAAACTCGCGGGAATGAGCGCAAATTTACTTTCACTCGGCGCGGTAGATTTCGGAATTATCATTGACGGAGCGGTCGTCATGGTGGAGGGACTCTTTGTGATGCTCGACCATAAAGCCCACAAATACGGTGATGAAAAATTCAATAAACTGGCAAAAGCAGGCTGGATCAAACAGACGGGAACAGGTCTTGGAAAAGCAATCTTCTTTTCAAAATTAATCATCATTACTTCCCTGATCCCGATTTTCTCATTCCAGAAAGTGGAAGGAAAAATGTTTTCGCCATTGGCTTTTACGTTAGGTTTTGCTTTAATGGGCGCTTTGATTTTCACTTTAACGCTCGTTCCGGTGCTTTCGCACATCCTTTTAAATAAAAATGTAAAGGAGAAAAATAATCCGTTCGTGAATTTCTGGGACAGAATTGTGTTGAAAGGATTCAATTTTACCTTTAAACATAAAAAACTCAGTTTAATTGTTTCTCTTTCATTTTTAGCCGTGACTTTATTTTCAGGGAAATTTTTAGGAACCGAATTTTTACCTCAGTTAAATGAAGGTTCATTGTGGATTACTGCCGAAATGCCGATGAGTTCTTCATTAAAAGAATCTCTGAATACAGCCGATCTTCTCAAGAAAGACATTATGAGTTTCCCGGAAGTCACGGATGTTCTCGCGCAGACGGGAAGAAGTAATGACGGAACCGACCCGAATGGTTTTGGGTTCGTACAGTTTGCCGTGAATCTTAAACCCAAAGAAGAATGGAAACGGAACATCACTTATGAAGAACTGATTGAAGAAATCGATAAAAAATTAAGAAATTATCAGGGAATTACATTCAATTATTCCCAGCCGATTTCAGACAATGTGGCTGAAGCAGTTGCCGGTTTCAAGGCAGAAAACGGAATTAAAATCTACGGAGACAACCTTCAGACTTTGGATGTGCTTGCCGAAAAAGTTTTAAAAGAGGTAAAAGATATTAAAGGCGTAAAAGATGCCGGAATTATTAAAAATATCGGTCAGCCGGAAGTAAGCGTGGTTCTCGACAGAGATAAAATGGCGGCTTACGGAGTAATGCCCGATGATGCGCAGTCGGTTCTGGAGATGGCTTTCGGAGGTAAAACCGCTTCGGAAATGTTTGATGGCGAAAGAAAATTCCCGATCCGTCTCCGTTATTCGCAGGAGTACAGGAAGGATGAAAATGATATTGCTGCCTTAATGGTTCCTACACAGGACGGTGCTAAAATTCCGTTAAAAGAAATCAGCACGATTGAAAAAGACAACGGAGCTGCATTTATTTACAGAGATGATATTAAAAGATACATCGGGATTAAATTTTCCATCCGCGACCGTGATTTGGGAAGTACGATTGCCGATGCGCAGAAAGCGGTTGCTAAAATTGATCTTCCGGACGGATATTCCGTAGGCTGGACCGGTCAGTTTGAAAATCAGCAGAGAGCTTCAAAACGATTGACGCAGGTTGTTCCCATCAGTATTTTAGGAATTTTCTTCCTTTTATTTATCCTTTTCGGAAACATAAAAGATTCTTTACTGGTTTTGGCAAACGTACCTTTTGCTTTAATCGGCGGAATTATCGCACTGCACGTTACCGGAATTAATTTCGGAATTTCAGCCGGAGTGGGAATGATCGCCCTTTTGGGAATCTGTATTCAAAACGGAGTCATCCTCATCACAGAATTTCATCAGAATGTTAAAAACGGAATGGATCTGGACAGCTCATTGCTGAATGGGGTGAAATCCAGAACGCGTCCTGTGATTATGACGGCTTTAATGGCATCCATCGGATTAATGCCTGCTGCTTTATCCACAGGAATCGGATCAGAATCCCAAAAACCGTTGGCAATCGTCATTATCGGAGGATTAATTACGGCAACTGTTTTAACCCTGCTGATTTTCCCAATTATTTTCTGGATTTTCAACCGAACTAAAAAATCTCAGCAGATCTGATCATTTCTTTCAATTATATTTTAAACTCGTTTTAAATTTAACCGCAGAAGACAAAAGACTTTATTGGATTTATTTAGAGTATTCCAAAAATCTGCAAAGAGAAAAAATCTTTGATTTTTTTAACTTATGTGCTCTTTTTTCCATTTAAGAAGTAAACTTAAACAACTAAAGGGTTACAATCTTTTGCATCTTTTGCGGTAAAAAAAATTTAGACAAGTTTTACTTTAACCTTTTATTTAACCACAGGTGGCAAAAGATATTTAAATAAGATAACTAAAACTTTAAAGAAAGAGTTTATGTTTTCTTTTTTTTACCTTAATAATAAACTATCAATATATTTTCGAAATCTTTTGCCTTTGCGGCTAATAAATATTCGGTTAAAAAAGAATCGCGGAAAACTTTGTTTTCCGCGATTCTCGCTATTGAAATAATTATTATGAGTTTAGAATCCTAATCCCACAGCAAAACCTCTTACTGCATTTGGGAAATCTGAAACCGCAGTTGCAGCTCCCGTTGAAGTATTAATACTGTATACTTTCGTTGCCGTTCCTACTGTTGCCAATAAATATGCTTTTTGGCTCATGCTTCCGATATCGAAACCGTTCGCACTGGTAATATTGATTCCTAAAGAACCTGTCTCTACCAGAGTTCCGTTGTTTGGTGGATTTTGTTGGTACAATTTGTCTGTATTATGATCGATAACGAATAAAGTTGTTGAAGTAGCTCCTGCAAAATTATTGGTATAAGCAGCCGCTCCGATCATCGGAGTTCCCGGATTCACCATTCCGTCTACTGCCGTTATTCCGCCTGTTACAGGATCAAGACGTAGATTTTGTCCCGTGTTGCTTACGACTCTGATCTTATCAACGGTCGGATTAAAATCAAACCCGAAATCTGTTCCCGCAAGTAGTGTTGCAAAAGGAGAAGTTCCCACTGCAGTTGCAGCTCCTGTTCCTAAGTTGATAGTATACAGTCTGCTTGAACTTCCTAAAGCATAAAGCTGTCCGTTTAACGGTCTGAAATCTATTCCTAAAATACTTTCACCACTCTGAAGTCCTGTAATTCCCTTTGAAACCGGCATCGGACTGTTCGGATTGAAGATCTGAAGGTTGTTTGAATTATCTACCGCGTAAGCAACCGGTTCTGTAGGAATCGCAAGATCAATAATCTGTTGCTGAAGCATCCCGATGTTGGTTGCTTTACCTGTACTCAGATCCAATAAATGCAGGTTGCTGTTTAAAGCTAATAATGCTACACTGTTATCATATTTAATATCAAAAGCAGCCTGTCCCGTAAAAGTAGTTCCCAAACTTCCGACTTCTACCAATGTTCCGTTGTTCGGAGGATCCTGCTTAAATAACTTTCCGGAAGTCATATCAATATCATACAGAACTGTGCTTGTAGCTGCGGATTTGCTGTTGGTATAAGCAACCCCTGTTACAGCAGGCGTTCCGCCTCCGTTAATGTTCATATCGGTTGCAGCAACCGCTCCTGTTTCCGGATGAAGTCTTAAATTCTGCCCTGTATTGCTTACTAAACGAATTCTGTCTACGGTAGGATTAAAATCAATTGACGCAATTGTTCCTGAAACAGCCGGTGAAAATGCTGTTGTGCTTACCGCTCTTGCGGAAGCGTTGGAAGTGTTGATGATGTAAAGCTTACTTGCACTGGATAAAGCGTAAAGCTCTCCTGTTGCAGGTCTGAAATCGATACTCATCAGTTTTTCGCCTGAAACTACTCCTGTAACAGCGGTTTTAGAAGTAAACATTTTGGGATTGTTGGCATTGAAGGCTACAAGTTCGTTGTTCGCCGTAAGTCCGTAAGCCATAAGATCGGGTCCCTGAACAGGCATATTCATGTCTGTGGACATCATATCATCGGAATCATCACACGAAAATAAGATGATGGTGCTGAACAGTACGGTACATAAGTGTAATAATTTTCTCATAATATATTATTTTAATGGTTCATATTTCCATCTACGATAAAAGATATATTATGGTTTTGCTTTACTGCATTTTTTCTCAATATTATTTTTTTTATCTATTTTATTGCATTCATAATTAAAGAGATAGTTTATATTTTGGCTAAAAGGTTTATTCCGGATTTTCTAAATTGAGAAATTTGTGTAAATTTGCAATCTCAATACATTGAAATATAAGGTTTGTACTTCATTGGATTTGAATATTGAAACTTTTTTTAATAAAAAGGTTTTGGTATTTAAAAATTCATTATATTTGCACACCGAAAATTTGAAAAACAATAAATAAATAATTTTAAATCATGGCAAAGGAAACGTTTAATCGTAACAAACCACACTTGAACATTGGTACTATTGGTCACGTTGACCATGGTAAAACTACTCTTACAGCTGCTATTTCTGCTGTATTAGCTAGCAAGGGTCTTGCTGAGAAAAAAGACTTCTCTGCAATTGACTCTGCTCCAGAAGAAAAAGAAAGAGGTATTACTATCAATACAGCTCACATCGAATACGAAACTGAGAAAAGACACTATGCTCACGTTGACTGCCCAGGTCACGCGGATTATGTAAAGAACATGGTAACTGGTGCTGCTCAGATGGATGGAGCTATCGTGGTATGTGCTGCGACTGACGGACCAATGCCTCAAACAAGAGAACACATTCTACTTTGCCGTCAGGTAAACGTACCAAGAATCGTTGTTTTCATGAATAAAGTTGACATGGTAGATGATGCTGAGTTGTTAGAGCTTGTTGAAATGGAGCTTAGAGACTTATTATCTACTTATGAATTCGACGGAGATAACTCTCCAGTAATCCAAGGTTCTGCATTAGGAGCTCTTACTGCTGCTACTGAAGGTAACTCTGATGACAAGTGGTTCAAAACTGTTGAGCAGTTAATGGATGCTGTTGACGAGTGGATCGAAGAGCCAACAAGAGATACAGATAAGCCATTCTTGATGCCAATCGAAGACGTATTCTCTATTACAGGTAGAGGTACTGTAGCAACTGGTAGAATCGAGGCTGGTATCATCAACACTGGTGATCCTGTAGACATCGTAGGTATGGGGGATGAAAAATTAACTTCTACAATTACAGGAGTTGAGATGTTCAGAAAAATCTTAGATAGAGGTGAAGCTGGTGATAACGTAGGTCTATTGTTGAGAGGTATTGAAAAAACTGACATCAAGAGAGGTATGGTTATCGCTAAGAAAGACTCTGTGAAGCCACACAAAAAATTCAAAGCATCTGTTTATATCCTTTCTAAAGAAGAAGGTGGACGTCACACTCCATTCCACAACAAATACCGTCCTCAGTTCTACGTAAGAACTACTGACGTTACAGGTGAGATCTTCTTACCAGAAGGTGTAGAAATGGTAATGCCTGGTGATAACTTAGAGATCACTGTAGAATTGTTACAACCAATCGCTCTTAACGAGGGTCTTAGATTCGCGATCAGAGAAGGAGGTAGAACAGTTGGTTCAGGTCAGGTAACTGAAATCTTAGACTAATCATCTAACACAATATAAAAGCTTCCGTAAGGAACTTCTTTACGGAAGCTTTTTTTAACTACGGGCATCGTCCAATGGTAGGATACCGGTCTCCAAAACCGTTGATCAGGGTTCGAATCCTTGTGCCCGTGCAAATAACAATTATGAGTTCATTTGTCGATTTTTTAAAAGGTTCTTATAACGAATTCAGACATAAAGTTGAATGGCCAAAGTGGTCTGATCTGCAATCTTCTACAATTGTAGTAACTGTTGCAACAGTGATCTTGGCGTTATTTACTTTTGGGGTTGATGAATTGTTTTCTAAAGCAATCAGCAACATCATTGGAATGCTAATCAACTTGTTCAATTAATAATAAAAGTATTTTCCCAATAATGAGCGAATTGAAATGGTATGTGCTGAAAGCGATCAGCGGACAGGAAAATAAAGTGAAAAACTACATTGAGACGGAAATCAAGCGTTTAGGGTTTGAACAGTACGTTACTCAGGTAGTTATTCCTATGGAAAAGGTTATTCAGATCAGAAACGGTAAAAAAGTTCCTAAAGAAAGACCTTACTATCCTGGATACTTAATGATTGAAGCTGATTTGATGGGAGAGATTCCTCACGTTATCAAAAACATTCCGGGAGTTATTTCTTTCTTAAGCTTAACAAAAGGAGGAGATCCTGTTCCGATGAGAAAATCTGAGGTAAACAGAATGTTGGGAAGAATGGATGAACTTTCCGAGTTTGCAAGCGATGTTGAAATTCCTTATGTAGTGGGTGAAAACGTTAAAGTAATAGACGGACCATTCAACGGATTCAACGGAACTGTTGAAAAAATTCTTGAAGATAAAAAGAAAATTGAAGTTTCTGTACTTATTTTCGGTAGAAAAACTCCTATGGAACTTAGCTATATGCAGGTAGAAAAAGTGTAAAAACTTTAAAAAAATAATTTAAAAGACTGTTCGAAAGAATGGTCTTTTTCTTTTTAATATATTTGATGATGATTCGAACTATTTCATTATATATATTCTTAACATTGCTTCTTTTGTCTGCAATAAACTGTAAAAAAGAAACTTCTTCGCCGCCATCGGTCAATTCTCCGTCACCTCAAAAACAAAATGTTGTAATAGCCGTAGATACAACTTTAACTTCGGGAATTGTAGATAATCTTTTAAAGCCTGTCTATGATACGATGAATATGAAACCTTTAGAAGAAATGGATGAGGAAATACAGCTTTCAAGATCAGATATCAAACGTTTTGTAATAGGAAAAGAAAAATTTGCTGCTTTAGTAGTAGAAAATCAATATCCTTTTGCAGGTGCATCCACAGGGCAATGCGATCTGTTCATATTCCGATTCAATGGTAAGAATTGGGAAACTGCTGATTTTATGATCGAAGCAGGAAGTGGTGGAATGTATGGGAATTCCGGTTCGTTGCATAGCTTTACTGTGATTGGTAAAGAAACAGTATGCTTTGCTTTATCAGGCGGACAAACTCATATGGGAACTTTATATTATGATGATTTGGTTATTTTCAGCCAGAATAAATTAAAAAAGGCTTGTACTGTTACTACAGAATATTCTTACGGAGATTGGGATGATAATTCAGATGGAACCAGATTTTGTTATAATGTTCAGTATGCGTTTCTTCCATCAGAGAAGGCGGTGTACGATTTACAACTTGTTAAGAAAAGTTGTTTAAAAGAAGATAAGGATCAAATTCTGGATAAAATTGTTGTGCCATTCGATAATAGAGACAGTGTGTTTAAAATTCCGCAGTCTTTTGATGATAGTTTGCCTTAATTTATTTAAAAATCAACATATTCCGTTTGCTATTTCAAAAATATTTCATAATTTTGCAGTCCGAAAAGTAGGATTATCTAATGTGAGAATGGATAACCTGCTGAATAATAAATGCTTCCAAACTCATTAATTATTCAAATTTAAAAAACAAACAATGGCTAAAAAAGTCTTTAAAATGGTAAAGCTTCAGGTGAAAGGTGGCGCAGCTAACCCTTCTCCACCAGTAGGTCCAGCTTTGGGTTCTGCAGGTGTGAACATCATGGAGTTTTGTAAGCAATTTAACGGAAGAACTCAAGATAAGCCGGGACAAGTTTTACCTGTAGTTATTACAGTATACGAAGACAAATCTTTTGAATTCGTAATTAAAACTCCTCCTGCAGCGATCCAGTTAATGGATGCAGCTAAAATCAAGGGTGGTTCCGGAGAACCGAACAGAAACAAAGTAGGTGCTGTAACTTGGGCTCAGGTTCAAAAGATTGCTGAAGATAAAATGGCAGACCTTAACTGCTTTACAATGGATTCAGCTGTTTCTATGGTTGCAGGTACTGCAAGATCTATGGGATTAAGAGTAACAGGAACTAAACCAACTTTTAACGCTTAAAACTTAAAGAAATGGCAAAATTAACAAAGAAGCAAAAGGAAGCTTTAAGCAAAGTAGAAAAAGGAAGAATCTATAACCTTGAAGAAGGTGCAGCTCTTGTAAAAGAAGTAAATACTGCAAAGTTTGATGCTTCTGTAGATATCGCTGTAAGATTAGGGGTAGATCCAAGAAAAGCAAACCAAATGGTAAGAGGTGTTGTATCTCTTCCTCACGGAACTGGTAAAGATGTTAAAGTTTTGGCTTTAGTAACTCCAGATAAAGAAGCAGAAGCTAAAGAAGCGGGTGCTGATTATGTAGGTCTTGATGAATATTTACAAAAAATCAAAGAAGGTTGGACAGACGTTGACGTTATCGTTACGATGCCGGCTGTAATGGGTAAATTAGGACCATTGGGTAGAGTATTAGGACCAAGAGGTTTAATGCCAAACCCTAAATCAGGTACTGTAACTATGGAAATTGGTAAAGCAGTAACTGAAGTGAAAGCTGGTAAAATTGATTTCAAAGTTGATAAATACGGTATTATCCACGCTGGTATTGGTAAAGTATCTTTCGATGCTGCTAAAATCAAGGAAAATGCTCAGGAATTGATCTCTACTTTGATCAAAATGAAGCCAACTGCTGCTAAAGGAACTTATGTGAAGTCTATCTATCTTTCTTCTACAATGAGTCCTGGTATTGCAATCGATACTAAATCTGTTAACTAATTATAAATCCTAAGACAATGACAAAAGACCAAAAAGTTGTAGCAATACAAGAGATCAAAGATTTGCTTCAGGATGCAAAAGTAGTTTACGTAGCAGATCTAGAAGGTTTGAACGCTGGAAAATCTTCTGACTTCAGAAGACAGGCTTTCAAGCAAAATATCAAAGTAAAAGTTGTAAAAAATACACTTTTGCAAAAAGCAATGGAGCAGATTGAAGGAGTAGATTACTCTGAGATGTTCCAGTCTTTCAAAGGAAATTCTGCAATTATGATTGCTGAGACCGCAAGTGCTCCAGCAAAATTAATCAGAGATTTCAGAAAGAAAGAAGAAAAGCCGGCGTTAAAGTCTGCTTTCGTTCAGGAAACTTTCTATGTAGGTGACAATAACCTAGAGATGTTAGCTAACATCAAGTCTAGAGAAGAAATGATCGGTGAAATCATCGGATTACTTCAGTCTCCAATCCAGAGAGTTGTTTCTGCTCTTCAAAACAAACCTGAGACAGTAGAAGCTAAAGCTGAAGAAGCTGCACCTGCAGTAGAAGAAGCTCCTGCTGCTGAAACTCCGGAAACTCCGGCTGCTGAAGGAGAAGCTCCAGCTGCTGAATAATTTACACTCAAAAAATAATCAATAATCAACAAAAACATTACAACAATGTCAGATTTAAAAAATTTAGCTGAAACGCTAGTAAACTTAACAGTAAAAGACGTAAACGAATTAGCTGCTATCCTTAAGGATGAGTACGGAATTGAGCCTGCTGCTGCTGCAGTAGTAATGGCTGGTCCTGCTGGTGAAGCTGCTGAAGAAAAGACTGAATTCGACGTAATTCTTAAGTCTGCAGGTGCTTCTAAATTAGCGATCGTTAAATTAGTAAAAGATTTAACTGGTGCTGGTCTTAAAGAAGCTAAAGATATCGTAGACGGTGCTCCTGCTCCATTGAAGCAAGGTGTATCTAAAGACGAAGCTGAAGCTCTTAAGAAGCAATTAGAAGAAGCTGGTGCTGAAGTAGAATTGAAATAATTCTAGTTTACATTAAAAATAGGAAGCCTGAACAAAATGTTCAGGCTTTTTTTATTGGGTATAAAAATTCATTTTAATATCTATAAATATTTATGAACTAAAAAAAACCAATTGTAATTTTTTATTTTTAAATTATTTTTAATTTTTGCCTTTTTAGTTTATTTATTATGTGTTAAATTGTTTAATAGTTTAAATTATTTAATAAAAATTTATAATTTAATTGAAAATATACTATATTTGTATCTGTAAAACACACAGCCTTGGATATAAATTATTTTCTGCCGGACATTAATGTGCCGCTTATTCTTTACATGATCTTGTTGATGTATTTTAATACAGCAAAGCTGTTAAATTCCTCTTTTTATCAACAGATATCATCTAAAAATTCTTACTTATAAAATTACATCACTGCTAATTTTATCACACATTGTAAAATTATCTTTACAGCAGGCATGAAATAACTTTTCATGTAATCTTTCAAAAACTACAAATATCATATAATGAAAAACAAATTATTCGGATTGTCCGTGTTGACAATTTTCAGTTGCATGCTAAACGCACAAGTAGGCATTAATACTAATTTGGGACAGGCAACTCTCGATGTTGTGGGAGCGCCTTCAAATCCAAATAAACTTGATGGAATTATTGCACCGCGAATTACAGGAGATCAACTTAAGGTAAAAAACTATTCTACAGCTCAGACTGGTGCAATTGTTTATGTAACAACTCCTGATACAGCACCTTCAGGTCAAACCGCCAATGTTACAAGCACAGGATATTATTATTTTGATGGCTCAGTTTGGATTCAGTTTCTTCAGCCACAGTCTTCAGATTGGAAAACAACCGGAAACTCAGGAACTACGGCTTCTGCTTCAACTTTAGGGACTGCTGTTTCTTCCGGAAACTTTTTAGGAACTACCGACAGTCAGAATTTAGTATTTACAACAAACAATACCGTAAAAGCAATTTTGGATGTTAATGGTAATCTTAGAGGTGGAAATGCCAATACTTCAGCTCCTTATGCATCACTTTCTTGGGGATCAAATAATACATTATCAAACAATACCTCGTCCAACATCGCTTTAGGAAGAGAAAATACCGTTGCTGCGCAGGCTGCCAACTTTCCGGGTGTGGCAATAGGAGCAGCAAACAGTTCTTTAAGCGGAGCAAAAACAATAGGGAACAACAATTTTGCCACAGGAGCCAATACCATTGTTTTAGGAAATAATAACGGAACTTCCGGATCTAATGTTAGCGGAATTAATGTTGGAAACTCCAATGTAAATTCCGGTGGTTTTGCTTTTGGAACAGGAAATAACGTAACGAGCAATAATTATGCATTTGGAAATGCCAATGTTGCAAGCGGAGCAGCCGGCGCAATTGCTTTCGGAACCAATGCAAGTGCAACCATTGCCAATCAGACTGTTTATGCCAATACCTCACATGCATTTTCCGGACAGGGTGTAATTGGAACAGCAATTACGGACGTTGGTGTAAATATGACTCCCAACGGAACTAATATTCCGGATCTTGAAATCAGTAAAGGGATTTTAATTAAAGCCACCGGTGTTCCTGTAACTTCAGACTGTAACGCAAGTAATGAAGGAACTATTGTTTACGGTAAATCCGGAAATACAGGAAACTTTTACGGATGCAGAATTTCCGCAGGAGTATATGCGTGGCAACAATTCTAAAAAATACACAAACTTTAAAATCTATAAAAATGACAAAAAAATTATTTACGAAAATTACAGCATTTCTCATGCTGTTTCTGCTGTCTGTGAAGATTTTCGGACAGGGTTACACCCCGATTCGAGGAATGGGAGTGGAAGCAAAACCACTTAACGCAAACGGAATATGCCTGGCTTGTTACAGCGGAAGCACAAATCCCCTTATTGATGCCAATTTGGATAACAGCGTAAGTATGGGAAGCTTTACCACCTTGGTAAGCGGAAACGGAGTTTCTGTTAAAAATACAAATACCACTTATCCTGCAGGATATATTACTGGTTTTAATGTAGATTTAGGAACCAGCGTTTTTACGGCAAGTCTTTTAAGCAATTTAAGAATCAGCACTTATAAAGCAGGAGTTCTTCAGGAATCTTCAAATAGTGCAACTTTACTGTCTGTTCCTGCATTTGGAGGAACCAAAACAAGAATTTTCCTTCACTTTAAAACAACTAAAGATTTTAACGAAGTAAGACTGTATCAGGTTAACGCCCTTTCTATATTCAGTGCCCTGAATATTTATTATGCATTTGCTTTTGATCCCAATAAAGTTCCTGTAGATAATAATGGCATCTGTGATGATATTATTGCAGGAAGCGGCGTAGATGGAAATGTTTCAGGAAGCAGCAGCTTTTTAGCACCTCTTTCTTTCGTGGTCGACAGGCAAAAGATTGGCGACGGAGATAAAAGTTCTTACGGTTCTGTTGTTTTACCGGCAGGCTTGTTGGGATCATACTCTGTAGGCGTTTTAGATAAGAATCAGGTTTATCCTGCAGGAAACAAAGCAGGGTTTGTTATTGAACCGGACGATCAGGGTAAATTGCTAAGTGCTGAATTTTTGAAAAATATAACAATCGAAACCTATTTATTCGGGCAGTTACAGGATTCTAAAAACTTATTTGATGGAGGAGGGCTGATTAATATCAAAGTGTTAAGATTCGGTTCCAACAAACAAAAAATTTCCCTCAATACAACCAAGCCTTTTAATGAAGTAAGATTAAAAATTACGCAGACAGTAGGTGTGAATTTCGGAGCTTTAAAAGTATTTTATGCCTTCGAAGAACCTCAGGATTGCGACTGTAATGAGTATATTCAGACTTCGGGAACTTCAAGATTAGGAGATATTGTACAGGGTGCTTCATGGACAGGTGCTTCCGGAACGATTTTCGGATTAACCAATATTACCAACACAGGAAACGTTGTAGATACCAACACAACAAATTTTGCAACAGTAAATTTTTCTCCAATCAATTTATTAATTCCAACAGTTAGGTTAACCGTTAAAAGCAATACAGGAGAATATCCTGCCGGAACTTTCGGCGGATTTACCTTAACGAAAAGTGCTAATTTGTTAACTATAAATGCTCTAGATTATATTACCATTACTTTTTATAAAGGAACAACGGTTACAGAATCCAGAACTTCGGGAGGTTTATTCAGCGGACAGTTTATTACTTCTGCTTCCAATCAGTTTTATGTTGGTTTTACAGCAACAAAAGCGTTCGACAGAATGAAAATTGAAATCAATCCCGGAATAGGAATCACTTTGGCGCAGCAATACTACATTTATAATGCATTTGTTCAGCTTGATGACGATCAGGATGGTGTTCCGAACTGTAACGATAAATGTCCGAACGGAAACGACAGTATTGATAACAACGGAAACGGTATTCCGGATTGTGCTGAAGGATGTTCTGTGGTAAATGATAAATCTTCTGCGTTAGACAGTGATGGAGATGGTGTTGCAGATGCTTGTGATAATGATTCTGATAACGACGGAATTCCGGATGCATGGGAAGACCTTAATGGAAACGGAAAATTTGAAGATGATGATGTAGACGGAAATAAACTGGTTATTGCAGAACTGGGAGACGGAATTTCAAGTTATCTTGATCTTGATTCTGATAACGACGGTATTTTAGATTTATTTGAATCTGGAATTCCAACTTCAGTTATTGATCAGATTGATGCGGATCATAACGGAATTATCGACAGCGGCGTTGCGGTAGGAAATAACGGAATTGCAGATATTCTGGAAACATCTCCGGATTCAGGCGTTATGAAATATCCTTTAAAAAATACAGATGGAGACGATAAGCCGGATTTTGTGGATTTGAAATCCAATAATGTAGACTTCGATCTTTATACCATCGGAAAAGATAATCTGGATGATCTTGGTGAAGGATTTATTTCGAGAATAAACGATGCAGATGCAGATGGAATTCAGGCGGTTGTAGATACGGATCTTATTGCGAAAGGTTCTCCGAATTCTCCTCTTTCACCATATTCTTCATTTGCGAAAAACAGTGCAATTGCAGCTAAAGCTTTAGTAGGAGAAGTAAATACAGTGGCAAATGATATTAAAATTTATCCTAATCCTGTAAAAGCTGGGGAAAATTTAAATGTAAAATCTGATGAAGAAGGTACGTACACATTGTTTTCAGCTCAAGGACAATTAATCCGCTCAGGTAAATTTTCAGGAAACACCGAAATTGCTACTTCTTCTTTACCGGCAGGAATGTACATTATAAAAGTAGAAACAAAAACGACTGTAAAATCATACAAAGTCATCGTGAGGTAATTTCAATAAATAAAGCTTTTCTACACATAAGTCATTCGCAAGAATGACTTATGTTTTTAAATATCTGAAATTAAATGTTTTATTGATTTTTTTTAATTAACTTTATAAAAAAAGTAATTACCGTAAAAAAATAGTAATTATTCTTAGTTTCTTGCAGTAAATATATATTATGACGGCTTTTTCGAATATTGATCATCTGCTAATCTTTTTCGATAAAATCGATCTTACATCAAAATACAGCTAAATCTTAGGTTATTATAATGATTTTAAGATTGAGTTTTTTTATTAAGGGTAGGTCATCCATATTTTTGGATGACCTTTTTGTGTAAAAAATGTATAGAAATAAAATATTACTGTCCCAAAATTTTTCATCATTAAAAAAGTTTGAGTTTTTGCTGAATGAATAAGGTGTACAGATTAGAAAACAGTTGATATTTAAAAAGAATCTTAGCGATCTCCTGCTTTAAAGAACAGTATAATTAATAATGAAATCGAAATTTTAAAACCACAACGATAAGGCAATAGGAAAATCATAAAAACAATTAACATCTTCAGAATGAAGTTGTTTTATTTGTATATGAAAATAAAATGTTGTAAATTTGCAGTCTCTTTTGGCGCGAATAATTGTTTGTAAATCTATAAAATATTGAATATCACCTCTTTCATTTCCATGAAAGAGATTTCGTGTGTATAGATATTACGGCGGTATCTGCCTCAAAAGTAATAAAAATATTTTGCATTACGCTGTGAAAAGATATACCAGTGTTGCAGTTAGGAATAAGATTCTGAGAATCAAAAGGAAAAAATAAAAGGCTGTCTCTAATAGCGCCAATATTATAAGGTCTTTTACAATTTCTGCTCTCAAACTCTTCTTTCTGATATTTTTTAATGAATCAAAATATTTTTTAACCTTTCTTAAAAGTTTTATGAGTAAAACAACACCTACAACTAGGGGAAATCAGAGAGTAAATTTCTCTTCAGCGAAAGGAAAAATCATCACTCCGGACTTCCTGGATATCCAGATCGAGTCTTTCAGTGAGTTTTTTCAGCTTGATACGCTTCCTGAAGACAGGAGAGACGAAGGATTGTACAAAACATTCCAGGAAAATTTCCCGATTACCGATTCCAGAAACCAATTCGTATTGGAGTTTTTGGATTATCTGGTAGATTCTCCACGTTATTCAATCGATGAGTGTGTGGAAAGAGGTTTAACGTATTCCGTTCCTCTTAAAGCAAGACTTAAATTGTATTGTACAGACCCGGAACACGAGGATTTCCAGACCGTGGTTCAGGATGTATACTTAGGTCCGGTTCCTTACATGACGCCGTCCGGTTCATTCATTATCAATGGAGCAGAGCGTGTAATCGTAACTCAGTTACACAGATCTCCGGGGGTATTCTTCGGACAGACTTACCACGCAAACGGAACTAAACTTTATTATTCAAGAATTATCCCTTTCAAAGGATCTTGGATGGAATTTACGACAGATATCAACAGCGTAATGTACGCGTATATCGACCGTAAGAAAAAATTACCATTAACAACTTTATTAAGAGCTATCGGGTATGAGTCTGATAAGGACATCCTTCAGATCTTCGATCTTGCTGAAGAAGTGAAAGTTTCTAAAGCTGCCCTTAAAAAAGTAGAAGGAAGAACATTGGCTGCGAGAGTATTGAACACTTGGTTCGAAGATTTCGTAGACGAAGATACCGGTGAAGTTGTTTCTATCGAAAGAAACGAAATCATCTTAGACAGAGAAACGATTCTTGAAAAAGAACATTTAGATCTTATTCTTGATGCAGGTGTGAAATCAATCCTGATTCACAAAGAAAACAGCAACGAGTTCTCTATCATCCAGAATACATTACAGAAAGACCCTACAAACTCTGAAAAAGAGGCAGTAGAGTACATCTATCGTCAGTTAAGAAACGCAGATCCGCCAGATGAGGAAACAGCAAGAGGAATCATTGAAAAATTATTCTTCTCAGAGCAAAGATATTCATTAGGTGAAGTAGGACGTTACAGACTAAACAAAAAATTAGGTCTTAACATTCCTACAACAACTGAGGTTCTTACAAAAGAAGATATCATTGCGATCGTAAGACACTTGATCGAATTGGTAAACTCTAAAGCGGAGGTGGATGATATCGACCACTTATCAAACAGAAGAATTAAAACTGTTGGTGAGCAATTAGCAGGACAGTTCGGGGTAGGTCTTTCAAGAATTGCAAGAACAATCAAGGAAAGAATGAACGTTAGAGATAACGAAATCTTTACTCCGCTTGATCTTGTTAACGCAAAAACTTTAACATCAGTAATCAACTCGTTCTTTGGTACCAACCAGCTTTCTCAGTTCATGGACCAGACCAACCCGCTATCAGAAATCACGCACAAGCGTAGACTTTCTGCACTAGGACCTGGAGGTTTATCAAGAGAAAGAGCAGGTTTCGAGGTTCGAGACGTTCACCATACACACTACGGAAGAATTTGCCCGATCGAAACTCCGGAAGGACCAAACATCGGTTTGATTTCATCTTTAGGTATTTATGCGAAAATCAACAGATTAGGTTTCATCGAAACTCCTTACAGAAAAGTAGAGAATGGTAAAATTGAGCTTAATGCAGATCCTATCTACTTAAATGCAGAAGACGAAGAATCTAAAGTAATTGCTCAGGCAAACGTTGAACTAAGCGACAACGGTGAATTCGAAACAGACAGAATTATTGCAAGATTGGATGGTGACTATCCTGTAGTTGAGCCAAACCAAGTAGACCTTATCGACGTAGCACCAAACCAGATCTCTGGTATTTCTGCTTCATTAATTCCTTTCTTGGAGCATGATGATGCGAACCGTGCGTTGATGGGATCGAACATGATGCGTCAGGCAGTTCCTCTATTGAAGCCACAAGCTCCAATCGTAGGTACAGGGCTTGAGCAGCAGGTTGCAAGAGATTCAAGAATCTTAATTAACGCTGAAGGTACAGGTACTGTAGAGTATGTAGATGCCGACAGAATCGTTATTAAATATGAAAGAAGCGAAGACGAAGATTTAGTACAATTCGAGTCTGCTACTAAAACATATAACTTAACTAAGTTCAGAAAAACCAACCAGAGTACTACCATTACCCTGAGACCAAACGTAAGAGTAGGTGATGTAGTGGAAAAAGGACAGGTACTTTGCGACGGTTATGCTACTGAAAAAGGAGAATTGGCTCTTGGTAGAAACTTAGTGGTTGCGTTCATGCCTTGGAAAGGATACAACTTCGAGGATGCGATCGTAATTAACGAAAAGGTAGTTCGTGAAGACTGGTTTACTTCAATCCACGTAGATGAATATTCTTTGGAAGTTCGTGATACCAAATTAGGTATGGAAGAATTGACAGCAGATATTCCGAACGTTTCTGAAGAAGCTACTAAAGATCTTGACGAGAACGGTATGATCAGAATCGGTGCTGAAGTGAAGCCTGGAGATATCATGATTGGTAAAATCACTCCAAAAGGTGAATCTGACCCGACTCCTGAAGAAAAACTTTTGAGAGCGATCTTCGGTGACAAAGCTGGTGATGTAAAAGATGCTTCATTGAAAGCGGATTCTTCATTAAGAGGTGTTGTGATCGACAAGAAATTGTTCTCTAGAAACATTAAAGATAAAAAGAAAAGAACTGAAGAAAAACTTAAGCTTGAAGAAATTGAAAACACTTACAAGGCTAAGTTTGATGATTTGAGAAATACTTTAATTGAAAAATTAAATACCCTTGTAAGCGGTAAAACTTCTCAGGGCGTGAAAAACGACCTTGATGAAGAAATCATCGGTAAAGGGGTGAAGTTCACTCACAAATTATTGACTTCAGTTGAAGATTATGTAAACGTTAGCGGTTCAGACTGGACAGTTGATAACGATAAAAATGAATTAATCAAACAATTAATTCACAACTACAAAATCAAGTACAACGATATTCAAGGAGTTAAAAACCGTGAGAAATTTGCAATTTCAATCGGGGACGAACTTCCTGCAGGGATCATGAAGTTGGCTAAAGTTTACATCGCTAAGAAACGTAAACTGAACGTAGGAGATAAAATGGCGGGTCGTCACGGTAACAAAGGTATCGTTTCGAGAATCGTTCGTGAAGAAGATATGCCATTCCTTGAAGACGGAACACCGGTAGATATCGTATTGAATCCACTTGGAGTACCTTCGCGTATGAACATCGGTCAGATCTACGAAACAGTACTTGGGTGGGCTGGTCAGAAATTAGGATTGAAGTTCGCTACGCCAATCTTCGACGGAGCTAGCTTAGACCAGATTACTGAATATACTGAGAAAGCGGGTCTTCCTAAATTCGGTCACACTCACCTTTATGATGGGGGTACCGGAGAAAGATTTACTCAGGCTGCAACAGTAGGGGTAATCTATATGTTGAAACTGGGACACATGGTTGATGATAAAATGCACGCACGTTCTATCGGTCCTTACTCATTGATTACTCAGCAGCCGTTAGGAGGTAAAGCTCAGTTCGGAGGTCAGAGATTCGGAGAGATGGAGGTTTGGGCACTTGAAGCATTCGGTGCATCAAATATCCTGAGAGAGATCCTTACCGTGAAGTCGGATGACGTTATTGGTAGAGCGAAAACTTACGAAGCTATTGCAAAAGGTGAATCAATGCCTGAACCAGGTATTCCGGAATCATTCAATGTACTACTTCACGAGTTACAAGGTCTTGGATTAGACGTAAGACTAGAGGAATAATTTTAAATTTTAAATTATAAATGCTGAATGGAAACATTCGGAAATTAATCTAAAATCTAAAATCTAAAATTTAAAATCTAACAAATGTCAAATAAAAATAAATCAAGTAGATTTAATAAAATAACCATCGGTTTAGCTTCACCGGAATCTATTCTTCAGGAATCGAGAGGGGAGGTTCTTAAGCCGGAAACTATTAACTACAGAACACATAAGCCTGAAAGAGACGGTTTGTTCTGTGAAAAAATCTTCGGTCCTGTAAAGGATTACGAATGTGCTTGTGGTAAATACAAGAGAATTCGTTACAAAGGGATCGTTTGTGACCGTTGTGGAGTAGAAGTTACGGAGAAAAAAGTACGTAGAGAGAGAATCGGGCATATCAATCTGGTAGTTCCAATTGCGCACATCTGGTATTTCCGTTCTTTACCGAACAAAATCGGTTACCTTTTAGGGATTCCTTCCAAGAAATTGGATATGATCATCTACTATGAAAGATATGTAGTGATTCAGCAGGGTATTGCTAAAAAATTAGACGGTTCTGATTTCGAAAATATGGAATTCTTAACTGAAGAAGAGTACCTTGACATCATGGAAACTCTTCCGATTGAGAACCAGTATCTTGATGATTCTGATCCGAACAAATTCATCGCTAAGATGGGTGCGGAAGCGGTTGAAGAATTACTAAAAAGAATCGACCTTGATGCATTGTCTTTCGACCTGAGACACAAAGCACACAACGAAGGTTCAAAACAAAGAAGAACGGAAGCTCTGAAAAGATTGAACGTTGTAGAAGCATTGAGAGGTGCTAATACAAGAATGATCAACAGACCGGAGTGGATGATCATGCGTGTACTTCCTGTTATTCCACCAGAACTAAGACCATTGGTTCCGTTGGATGGAGGACGTTTCGCTACTTCCGATTTAAATGACCTTTACAGAAGAGTAATCATCAGAAACAACCGTTTGAAGAGATTATTGGAGATCAAAGCTCCGGAAGTAATCTTAAGAAACGAGAAGCGTATGCTTCAGGAATCTGTAGATTCACTATTCGATAATACAAGAAAATCTTCAGCCGTAAAATCTGAATCAAACAGACCGTTGAAATCACTTTCAGATTCATTGAAAGGGAAGCAGGGTCGTTTCCGTCAGAACTTATTAGGAAAAAGGGTAGATTACTCAGCGCGTTCCGTAATTGTTGTAGGTCCAAACTTACAGCTTCACGAATGTGGTATTCCTAAAGATATGGCTGCGGAATTGTACAAACCGTTCATCATCAGAAAACTGATTGAAAGAGGAATTGTAAAAACAGTAAAATCTGCTAAGAGAATCATCGACAGAAAAGAGCCGGTAGTGTATGATATCCTTGAAAACGTGATGAAAGGTCACCCTGTTCTACTGAACAGAGCACCTACGCTTCACAGATTGGGTATTCAGGCATTCCAGCCTAAGATGATCGAAGGTAAGGCAATTCAGCTTCACCCGTTGGTAACAACAGCATTCAACGCCGATTTCGACGGTGACCAGATGGCGGTACACTTACCGTTAGGTCCTGAAGCGATCCTTGAAGCTCAGTTATTGATGTTAGGTTCTCAAAATATCTTAAACCCTGCAAACGGTTCTCCAATTACGGTACCTTCTCAGGACATGGTTCTTGGTCTTTATTTCATGACCAAAGAATTGAGTTCTACAGAAGATATGAAAGTAAAAGGTGAAGGTTTGGCATTCTATTCTCCTGAAGAAGCAGAAATCGCTTATGCGGAAGGAAGAGTATCTTTAAATGCTAAAGTAAGATGTAGACTTCCGGTAAAAGAAAACGGAGAAATCGTAACAAGATTAATTGAAACTACGGTAGGTAGAATCTTATTCAACCAGATTGTACCAAAGCAGGTAGGATATATCAATGAGCTTTTAACGAAGAAATCATTGAGAAACGTTATCGGTAAAATTCTTGCAGATACAGATTTCCCTACAACAGTGAAATTCCTGGATGCAATGAAAGATTTAGGATATTCAAACGCATTCAAAGGAGGTCTTTCTTTCTCATTAGGAGACATCGTGGTTCCTGTTGAGAAAAAGCAGATGATTGCAGATTCTATCGGAACAGTAGATGAAATTAGAGCCAACTATAACATGGGTCTTATTACAGATACAGAACGTTATAACCAGGTAATCGACGTTTGGACTACAACCAACGCCAACCTTACTGAGATGATCATGGGAAGAATGAAAACTGACCAAGGTGGTTTCAACTCTGTATACATGATGCTTGATTCCGGAGCGAGGGGTTCTAAAGAACAGATCCGTCAGCTATCAGGGATGAGAGGTTTGATGGCAAAACCGCAGAAAGCTGGTTCTACCGGAGCGGAGATCATCGAAAACCCGATTCTTGCTAACTTTAAAGAAGGTCTTTCCATCCTAGAATACTTTATCTCTACCCACGGTGCCCGTAAAGGTCTTGCGGATACCGCTCTTAAGACTGCCGATGCAGGTTACTTAACGAGAAGATTGGTAGACGTTGCACAGGACGTTATCGTTACAGAAGACGACTGTGGAACTTTAAGAGGTACAGAAGTTACCGCACTTAAGAAAAATGATGAGATCGTTGAAAGAATCTCTGAAAGAATCTTAGGTAGAGTATCATTACATAATATCTATGATCCTGAAAGTGATGAATTAATTGCTGAAGCAGATCAGGTAATCAGTGAGGCGTTAGCGAAGAGAATTGAAGAAGCAGGATTAGAAGCAGTTGAAGTTCGTTCACCACTTACTTGTGAAGCTAAAAAAGGTATCTGTGCAAAATGCTACGGTAGAAACTTAGCAACAGGGAAGATGATCCATATGGGTGAAGCGGTAGGTGTAATTGCAGCACAATCCATCGGGGAACCGGGAACTCAGCTTACGTTGAGAACCTTCCACCAAGGGGGTACTGCAGGAAACGTATCAGAAAACCCATCAATCGTTGCAAGAAGAGATGGTATCGTTGAAATGGATGAGGTAAGAACCATTACTTCTGAAGATGAAAACGGTAATACTGCGGAAGTGGTAGTTTCCCGTTCAACAGAATTCAGATTAGTTGCTGATAACGAGTCCAGAACTCCGTTAATGGTAGCTAACGTCCCTTACGGTTCCATATTATCTGTAAAACCAGGTGATAAAGTGAAGAAAGGCGATGTAATCTGTAAGTGGGATCCGTATAACGCGGTTATCATTGCAGAAACTGCCGGTAAGGTAGAATACGAAGACATTATCCAAGGGGTTTCATTCCAGTTGGAGATTGACGAACAGACAGGATTTGAAGAGAAAGTAATCTCCGAATCCAGAAATAAGAAAGCTGTACCTACCTTGAAGGTGGTAGATTCTAAAGGAGTTGAACAGAAAGCGTACAACTTACCGGTAGGAGCCCACTTAATGGTAAACGATGGTGAAAAAATTAAGGCTGGTAAAGTCTTAATCAAAATCCCTAGAAAATCTGCAAAAGCAGGGGATATCACCGGAGGTCTTCCGAGAGTTACCGAATTATTCGAAGCAAGAAATCCTTCAAACCCGGCGGTGGTTACAGAAATCGATGGGGTAGTTTCTTACGGAAAAATCAAGAGAGGTAACCGAGAATTGATCGTTGAAGCTAAAACTGGAGAAAGAAAAATTTATTTAGTTAAATTATCCAACCAGATTTTGGTACAGGAGAATGACTTCGTAAGAGCTGGTTCGCCACTTTCCGACGGTTCCATTACTCCGGACGATATCTTAAGAATCAAAGGTCCAACTGCGGTTCAGGAATATTTAGTAAATGAAATTCAGGAAGTTTACCGTTTACAAGGGGTAAAAATCGACGACAAGCACTTCGAAATCATCGTAAGACAGATGATGACAAAAGTATCTATCGTTGATGGAGGTGATACTCAGTTCCTTGAAGGTGCTCTTGAACACAAGTATGACTTCTTGGAAGAAAACAACAGAGTATTCGGTCTTAAAGTAGTAGTAGATGCCGGAGATTCTAAAGTATTCCAGCCGGGTCAGATGATTACAGCAAGAGAATTAAGAGACGAAAACTCTAAGCTGAAGCGTGAAGATCAGGCTTTAGTTGAAGTAAGAGAAGCTTTACCGGCTACAGCTACACCTGTATTGCAGGGTATTACAAGAGCAGCTCTTCAGACGAAATCGTTTATGTCTGCAGCATCGTTCCAGGAAACAACTAAGGTTCTTAACGAAGCAGCAGTTGCAGGTAAAGTAGATGATCTTAACGGTCTTAAAGAAAATGTAATTGTAGGACACAGAATTCCTGCAGGTACAGGTCTTAAAGAATACCAAAATGTGATCGTAGGTTCTAAAAAAGAATTCGAAGATCTTAACTAAAAATAATGATTCGGAAATTTGAGGTTTGAATTTATTTTTATATTTTCACAACCTCAAAATTTCGAATAAAAAAATATTTTATAACAATGGACAACAATCAAAATCCACAAGACGGAAACATCAACATCGAATTAAACGAAATGGTAGCAGCGGGGATCTATGCTAACTTAGCTTTAGTAAACCACTCTCCATCTGAGTTTGTAGTAGATTTCATCCAATTAATGCCGGGAGTACAACAAGCTAAAGTAAGATCAAGAGTTATCCTTGCTCCGCTTCACGCTAAGAGAGTACTTTCTGCTCTTCAGCAAAACATTGCTAACTACGAGCAGCAATTCGGAGAAATCAAAGAAGTTGAGCCTTTCGTATTAGGAGGAAACAACGTAAACGCTTAAGATTTACTCTCAAAAATAAAGAAAGCTGTTTCACAAAAGTGGAGCAGCTTTTTTCTTTTAAATAATGAATAGTTTCGCATTCTCTTCATTCTTATATTGATATTTTTTTAAATTTGTTTTTAGAAAGGATATAAAGAATATGATCAATAATCAGTTTATTATTAACAAATTTGGCTTTTTAGGAAATGATTTTTTAAAAGAGCTGGATAAACACGCCATCGTTACAGAAATTAAAGCGAAAACCGAGATCGTAAGAGAAGGACAGAAAAATAAATTTGTTCCGTTCCTTATTAAAGGTTCCATAAGGGTTTTCAGCCTGAATGACGGTCGAGAACTGATCTATTATTATATCCGTTCTAATGACAGTTGTCTCATGACATTCTCCTCAATCTTTACAGATTGCACAAGCCGTATTTACGCCGTTACGGAAGAAGACTCCGAAGTATTGTTATTCCCGGTGTCCGTTGTCCATGAATGGCTCATTAAGTTTCCGGAAATCAACAGGCTTTTCTATTCAGAATACGACAAAAGATTTATTGATGTGATGAATATGGTAAATGATGCCGTTTTTCATAAGTTGGATAAAAGAGTTTTAAACTATATAAAACAACAGATTTCAGCAACCGGAAACAATCCCATCAAACTTACCCACAGAGAAATAGCAAACAGTTTGGGAACTTCAAGAGAAGTAGTAAGCCGTGTTCTTAAAAAAATAGAAAACGAAGGCGAAATTATTCAGACCAAAGAAGGCATAAAAATACCTGTGAATGAAAATGTTAGTCAAGGCTAATAAATGATATTTAATTATTTTAACATTTTCATTGATAAAAACAATACAGTCGGTGACTTTTATCACACAATTTTAACTCGATAAGTCGATAAGTTTGTTGTACTAATTTAAATAAATGTGTATGACAAAAACTTTCTTATTTTTGTCAATGTTTGCTTCAGTTTTTTCCTTTGCACAGGAAGACCTGCTGAAAGATATTGATACCGTTCAGACAAAAAACACCGATGTTTCCCAACCCGCTTTTAAAGCTTTACAAATTGTAACCGGGCAATCTACCAAACTTCCCGCAAAGAATGAATGGTATATTGTTGTGGCGCACCGCTTCGGCGATGTAAGCAAAGGATTTAAAGACTTCTTCGGGCTGGATGATGCTTCCACAAAACTCGGAGTCATTTATGGCATTACAGACGGGATTTCAGTAAGCCTTTCCAGAGAAACCAACCTGAAAACTTTTGAGGGCGGTGTAAAATACAGACTTGCAAAACAGAATGAAAACGTGCCTGTAGATATTGTAGGCTATAATGTTTTGGCAGTAAATACAGATCTCAGCAAAGATAATTATCCACATCTTCAGTTTGGGGACAGACTTTCCTATCTTACGCAGGCTTTAATTTCCAGAAGATTCAGCGATAAATTTTCTCTTCAGTTAACACCGTCATACGTTCACAAAAATCTTTATGAACCTACTATTGAAGATAAAAACCAGTTTTTGGCAGGTTTGGGAGGACGTTATAAAATCTCCAAAAGAGTTTCTATTAATGCAGAATATTTTGTGAATTTCGACAATCACAGTTTCTACAAAAATCCGCTTTCTTTAGGGATGGATATAGAAACCGGGGGACACGTGTTCCAGCTTTTGTTCACCAATTCCCAACTGAATTCGGATATTGGTTATCTAACCAATGCCGCCGGAAAATGGGATAAAGGGCAGATTTTCTTTGGGTTTAATCTTTACAGAGTATTTTAGAGTATGAAAAAATTGATATACATCGTTTCATCAGCATTAGTATTAACGGCTTGTGAAAGCAGAACGTATGAGGAAATTTCGGATAATACTCCGATTGCAGAAGTGGTAACTTACAATAAAGACGTAAAGCCCATTATGGATGCCAATTGCGTGAGTTGTCATTCACCGGGAGTTCAGGCGCTGGCAAACTACTCTCAGGTGAAAGCAAATATTGATAACGTTATAGACAGAATAAGCCGCGCTAACGGAGATCCTTTAAAAATGCCTCAAGGCGGAAGTTTATCGCCCTCACAAATTACGATCATCACGAAATGGAAAGCCGACGGGCTTCTCGAAAACTAGAAATTAATATGAAAAAGCTATTTTTATTTATAACAGCGTTATTATTCACCAATCTTGCTTTTGCCCAAAAATATATGGCTAAAACAGGAAAAGTAACGTTTGAAGCATCAGTTCCTTTATTTGAAGATGTTTTTGCACAGGACGACAATAACGTCGCGGTAATCAATGCTGATACAGGAGATTTTGCATCAGTTTCTGTCGTGAAAAACTTCCATTTCAAAACAAAATTAATGGAAGAACACTTCAATGAAAGCTATGCCGAAACGGCGAAATATCCGAAGGCAACCTTCACAGGAAAAATTCTGAATTTTGATAAGTCTAAATTATCCGCAACACCTCAGAAATATACTGTTCAGGGAAAATTAAATTTTCATGGTGTGGATAAAGTGTATAATTCTGCGGCAACCATTTATGCCAAAGACGGAAAAATTTATATGTCGGGAGGATTTGTTGCCAAGACCGCAGATCATAAAGTAACCATTCCGAAAATGGTATCTAAAAAGATTGCTGAAAACGTGAATGTTCAATACAATTATGTTCTTACAAAACAATGAGAAATGTAATTTTATGGATAGGAATGTTTCTGAGCTTTACGTTGACAAACGCTCAGGAAAAGGCAAAATCTATTTTTGATGTTGCCAGAAGCGGAACTATTGCTGAAATGAAAGACATGATGAAGCAGAATCCGGATATCATCAACCAGACCAACGAAAGCGGTTTTTCTCCTTTAATTCTAGCTTGTTACAGAGGAAATGTAGAGGTTGCCAAATTTCTGATGGACAATGTAAAGGACATTAATTATAAAAGCCGTGAAGGAACAGCATTGTCGGGACTTTCCGTAAAATATAACAAAGATCTGGTAACTTACATTTTAGATAAAAATGCCAATCCGAATATTGCGGATGCTACAGGATCAACTCCTTTATTCTGGGCAGTAAAATTCGGAAATAAAGAACTGACGGAATTACTGCTGAAGTATAAAGCCGACAAAACCATAAAGGATGCACAGGGAATGACTCCTTTTGAGTATGCTTTACAGACAAACAATAAAGAAATAATTAATCTACTTAAAAATTAAAATATGAAAAAAGTTTTACTCACATTATCAATGGCTCTTGCAATTTCTGTAGGAGCGCAGTTTTCGTCGGGTACAGTAAATTTATCGGCTGCTGCAATGACGGTGAAATTAGACACCAATGCAACTACTGCTACGCTTACTTTAACTGGAGACAGCAATTCAATGCTCGGAATCGGTTTCGGATCAAGCGGAATGGCAAACGGATCAGATGGATTTATTTACAATTCATCTTCAAACAGAGATTATACATTCGTAGGATTTTCCTCACCTTCTGCAGATGCTACGCAGGATTGGACTCAGGTTTCAAACACCGTTTCGGGAAGCACAAGAACAGTAGTGGCTACAAGATCTCTTGCCGGAGGAACCGGAGACTTTGCCATTCCTAATTCTGCGGGAACCATTAATATTTTCTATGCAAGAACTGCAGGAGGAACGGGAATATCTTACCATTCTTCAAACAGAGGATACGCTTCTCTTACGATGGGAGCTGTTTTGGCAACCGGAGAAGTCGCTGCACAAAGCAAAAAAGTAGTTCTTTATCCAAATCCTGCAAAAGAAACCATTAATTTCAAAGATGCCGATAAAATAAAAAATATTGATGTTTTTGAATCTACCGGAAGAAGGGTAAGAACCATAAAAGCTGAGGGAAAAGAAGTGAACATTTCCGATTTGAAAGCCGGAAATTATTATCTGGAAATTACATTAAAAGATGGTTCAACGTCTTTTGAACAGCTAATTAAAGAATAAACATAGACCACTGAAAAGTGGTCTTTTTTTATGACAATAATTTACTTTTTTATTTTACGGTTAACATTAATTCTTCAATCTCTTCTAATGAAAAACCAACTTGAATACTAATGTTTTTTATAAACATTTTTTCTAAAATATGAAATTCGTTATCAATTTTTGCTAACTTAATTAAATTTGTAATTAATTCTAAAGCATCATTAACATTATTTTTAAAAATAGAATAATCAACAGGTATACTTTCTTTAGAATGTAGATTATTAATTAAATTCAGTTTCAAGTCTTCAGATAAAATTGATTGGTTTAATTCTTGTTCAAATATCTCAAGTTCTTCTTTTGCTATTTTTCCATCAACTTTTATTAGATTCACGTAAGAATTAAATTTTGACAAAATTATATCTTGGTTATCAATGAATTCGGCATCTTCATATATTGTATAAGTTGTTGAAATATTCTCAGAATCATTATTTTCAATGAAAGTATTTCGTGCCAGATTACCAATTGCATTAGTTGCAATTGCATTAACTGTTCCGCCTATAATCCCACCTGCAAAAGGAATAAATTTAGCGAGATTAATAGCTCCCTTTTCACCAAATTTTGTTATCAACTTAAATCCGACCATGCGATTTATTTTTGTCAAGGTTTTACCAGATACAGATTTTAAAGAGCTCATTGCAAGTTTAGTACCTACAGCTATTCCTCCATCTTTTAGTATATCCTTTACAGACTCGCCAACTAAGCACAAATAGATTAGTGATTTTACCTTGTCATCTTTCACATTATATCCTCCAATATGTGCAATTGCTGCAATCATTCGCATATGTAAATAAATACCAGTAGATATATCTGCCGGTATTGCAACGGGTAATGTAATTAGACCTCCAAGACCAGTTACAAAACCAGAAGTCGTTGTCTTGCTAATTTGCCAACGAATTAATGAATTAACATTTTGTAAAGTAGTACCTTTTCCTTTTGTATAGTTTGATGCAAAAATTTCTATTGGTTCAGAAACACCTGGAATTCCATTTAAAGATTTTTCAAATGCCCAATCTAAAACTTGTAGCATTTTTGTTGACTTATCACTTTCTGATGTTGTATTCATGAATATTATTTTTTTATTATTCTCCTAATCAAGTCTTTCATCTAAACAATATTTGTTCAGATAAAGCAATATTTTAAAAATTTAAGCTAAGCTAAATAAAAGTCCTTAAGATATTTTACGGATTACCGTAATGTGGAAAAAGTTTATGATCTTGATATTTTTGAGACAATGTTTTTTAATTTACACTCATTCTAAAAAATGCTTTTAATCTTTTTTTAACCGAAGAATCTTTTCTTTCAGGATTCTAGACCCTAATTTTGCAGAAAATATAAATCATGAAGAAAAGCCTTCAATTTTTACTGTTAATTTTTTCACTGACAGTTTTTGCCCAAAAAGATAATGTTGATACAGGAGAGGTTGTAATTGCTAATCGGTACAATACGGCTGAAGCTCAGACGAAACCTTATGTCATCATGATTTCTACAGATGGGTTTCGGTATGATTATGCTAAAAAATACAACGCAGAAAATCTGTTGAAATATTCCAATGAAGGAGTTCAGGCAAAAGCGATGATTCCCAGTTATCCAAGCATTACATTTCCCAATCACTGGACATTGATTACCGGATTGTATCCTTCTCATCACGGACTGATCGATAATTATTTCTACGATTATGAAAAGAAGGAAAGTTACGCCATGAGCGATAAAAAAAATGCCGAAGACGGAAACTGGTACGGCGGAACGCCGCTTTGGGGACTCGCTGAAAAACAGGGAATGCTTTCCGCTTCGTTAATGTGGGTAGGTTCTGCAAGCAATGCAGGAGGAAACAGACCTACTTATTATTACCATTACCACGAAAAATTCTCACCATCTGAAAAAGTGGACAAAGTAATCGAATGGCTAAAGCTGCCAATGGAAAAAAGACCACATTTCATTTCATTATATTTTCCTGAAGTTGATGCAAGCGGACATCATTTCGGTCCGGATTCCAGAGAAACCGAAGATGCTGTTCATCTGGTGGATGGAGCTATTGGCGAACTGGTTCAGAAAGTTCATGATTTAGGATTACAAAATGTAAACTTTGTCTTTGTTTCGGATCACGGAATGATAAAAGTGGATGGAGGAAGTCCGTTAGAAATTCCCGCAATGCTTTTTAATAAAGAAAGATTTGATTTTTACAATTCGCAGACTTTATTGAGGGTTTACGTTAAAAATCCAGATGAGGTTAAAAGGGTTTATAAAGAATTAAAAGCTAACAAAACAGAAGATTATGAAGTCTATCTGGATAAAAAGCTTCCCAAATATCTTCATTTCTCAGCAAAAGATGACCAGTATAAAAGAATCGGACAGATTTTATTGATTCCCAATGCTCCCAAAATTTTCTTGGAAAAAGGAAAAAAATCATCGGTTGGAAAGCACGGCTATAATCCGCAGATAGTTCCTGAAATGAAAGCCACATTCTTTGCATGGGGACTGGAATTCAAAAATAGTATGGTGATCGATGAATTTCAGAATATCAACGTTTATCCTTTAGTTGCAGAAATTTTAGGATTGAAAATCGATCAGCCTATTGACGGAAAGCTGAAGGTTTTAAAAGGAATTTTGAAAGAAAAGGAATAAATCAAGGTTGAGGTAAAGATTAGTTTAAATAATCTATTGATAACAGTTTCGGCGAGCCAAAGGCTCGCCGAAATTGATTTGAATGTAAAGATTAAATGACATAGGAAAATGGAGCGTTAAGAAAATTTAAATTTAGTCCGTTAAGAAATTCCCACTGTTTGATGCGCGAGACAAATATTAAATCAAAAGGCAAATCTTTAATTCGCGCAAGTTTTGGGAATTTTAGGATTAAATTTTAATTTTTAGCGGAAGTTTCCGAGTCTTGAATTTTTGTTTCTTTTTGTTTCAGGACAAAAGAAAAAGTTATAAATAACATTAAGCATTAAATTTATCCGCAAACTCTTTCGCAAAATCTTCAAGTTTAATTTCTCCCTCCACTACAGAACCATGTTCAATAAAATCCTTCTGAACAATTCGGGTACGGATTCCTCTTCCCATTTCTGTATACAATTCTGCCATTTCCTGCGGAACTCCTGCCTGAAGCATCCCGTGTAAAGAATCTTCATCTTTAAATTCTACCCACGGAAGTTCCGGTTTTCCGATGGCATTTCCGAAAATATTTGCAAAATCCTGAGCTTTGCGAACATCGCTTACAATATATTTTACATGTTTGCCTTCAGAATTTTTTAACAGTTCTTCAGCAGCAGCTTTTGCAATATCTCTGGGATGAACCAATGGAACTTCCGTGTGATCCGGATAATTCGCGCCAAGAATTCCTGCGTTTTTAATCAGAGGAATATCATTAAAGAAATTAATGTAGAAATATCCTGCTCTTAAAAAAGTGACGGATGTATTTTCCAGTTCATTATAGAATTTCTCAATAGCATGAAGACCTTTTATTGGTCCGTTTTCCACAGGAGATTCTGCTCCGATGCTGCTCAGCATTACAATTCTTTTAACTCCGGTTTGTTGAACGGCTTCAGCGTAATTCTTTCCTGCATTTTTTGTGTTTTCAACAAGATTTTCAAATCCCATATTGGGTGGAGTCATCAGAAAGGCGGCATCATTTCCTTTAAAAGTTTCAACCAAAAAGTTCAGGTCTGTAATAGAACCGATAGCGGCTTTGGCTCCCAGATTTTCAATTTCACTTTTTTTAGATTCGCTGCTGCTGATTACGGTAATATCATGTCCTTCTGAAATTAATTGCTCTGCAAGAGGTTTTGCTACATTTCCCAATGAACCGGTGATGATGATTTTCATAATTTTTATTTTTTTGTTGATAATTATTTTTTTATTTCCTGATACAAAGGTATATTTGTGCTTACTTTTATACAAGTACTTACCCTAAAGTATGTATTCATTATGACAGCCATAAAAGAAACATCAACCATTCAGCAGAATAAAAAATACGCACTGGATTCCTGTCCCGTAACGTATGTCATGGAAAAAATCGGCGGATTCTGGAAACCGATTATATTATATCATCTTTCCAACGGAGACAAAAGATACAGCGAACTGAAACGCGCCATTCCTGCGGTAACCGAAAAGATGCTGATCCAGCATTTAAAGCAACTTGAAAATGACGGACTGATCATCAGAACCGCAAAACCGGTTGTTCCACCCCATGTTACTTACGAATTGAGTGAGGCAGGAAAAGGTTTAATTCCGGTTATCAGTTCCATGGCAGAATGGGCATTTAAACATATGGAAGGAAAATATGACCATTTAAGAAAGGTAGCATTGTAAAAAATTAACCATCAGAAAAATTTAACCATCAGAAAGCTTAATTTCCATAAACCATAAACCACGGTAATGTGGTCAAAAATAGTTGGTGTTTTTGTCAGAAATAATTCGTAATATTTGGCAGTTGATTGGAAGAGGAAAT